>CAYOWJ010000373.1:0-3322 GCA_964407625.1 uncultured Lentimicrobiaceae bacterium | reverse complement strand
ATGACCAAAATCATCCTCATCAATCAGACTGGTCAGGTTGTTTACGAAAATAATCAGCCCGAAAGCATGACTACAATCAACCTGAGTTCGATAAAACCAGGTATTTATTTTGTAAAAATAAATGGACAGACCGAAGTATTGACAAAGAAACTTGTTGTCGAATAACAAAGGTCAGAGAATTATAAAATTCTGAAAAAAACCGTGATGGTTTTTCAGAGGCCCGGGTTGCACATTGGCAAACCGGGCCTCTTGCATTTATCGAAATGCCGTTTTTTTTAAAAACATCTTTTCAGCATACAACCGCCCGATAAACAAGTGGCAAATTTCTGACTCAAAATAATACCGCTTATCGTGCGGTATTATTATCGCATTGCCATTCAGGCTGAATTAATCGGCAGATTAACCGAAGTTTACCAAATTGATCTGCGGTTTCGATTGATCGTAACGCTTGCCTCTTCTGGTTTTGACCATGATTTATTAACTTCTTTTTTCGAAAATATTTGTTGGTGTCGAAAAGAAAAATACTTTTGCAATTAAATAATACAACCAGGTAGTATTTATGTTTTTGAGTAAAACGACAACTTACGCAATCAGAATTCTGATTTTTATGGCTACTGATCAGCAGCCATTGTTCAGCGCGCAATACCTTTACGAAAAACTGAATATCTCAAACCGCTACCTTCGCCGCTTGCTTACCGACCTTACAAAACATGGTTTTATAACAAGCTCAAGGGGACGAAACGGTGGATTTGTCTTTGCACGGAGTTTGGAAACCATTTTTCTTTCGGAGATTATCGAAGCTGTTGAAGGAACCCACTTCCTGGGGTCATGCATTATGGGTTTCACCGATTGCAAACTTTCACCGGTTTGCGCGATGCATAATCCCTGGCTTGAAATCAGGAATAACATGAACCATACTTTTTCTAAAACCAGCTTACAGGACATCAAAAACTCAGGTTAAAAATATTTTTTTCTCATTATATAATACATCAAGGTATTAATTAAAAAAAGTTTTCAAATTTCAAATTTCATCAATTAAAATGGAGGTTTTATGGCTGAATCAACAGATGTTTTACATGGATTGATTTTGGTTTACACCCTTTACTGCCTGGCGATTATTTCGCTCATGGCCTGGTTTGGGTTCAAAATCAGCAAAAAAGGCGAAGGCACCATCATCAGGCCTGGCCTGTTCTATACCTGGGTTGGATTCCTGATTGTACTGGGAGTTTCGATTCATATTTTTACTTACAATACCATTCCATGGGCGCCCATGGATCTGAACCGGAAAGACATCAAAGCCGACACTGTTTTTGATATTTCGGTTGCTGATCACAAATTCATTTTACCAGATGCAAAGCTTGTTGTTAAAGTGAATCAAAAAGTCCTCTTTAATGTGACATCACAAGATTTAACCTATGGTTTTGGTTTATTTCGCACCGATAACAGCATGGTTTTCCAGATGCAGGTTGTTCCGGGGCATGTTAACGACATTCTCTGGCAATTCCCAAAACCGGGAATCTATTCAATCCGTTCCACCGAATATTCAGGCCCTGCCGGTGCACGGATGATCGTAAAAGACGCGGTTGAGGTAATCAATTAAACATTCAACTAACGATAAATCTTAGAATTATTAAATCGTAAATCATTTAAAATAAAAATATTATGAGTTTTACTGATACATTATTAAACGGTGAGAAATCTGCTTTTAAGCCTGGTTCACTCACCCCGATGCAAAAAATCACCCTGCGGTTTGTGGTAGTGGGACTGGTGTTTTATCTTTTCGCCCTCATCGAAGGCGTAATGATGCGGATTTATCAAATTTCTCCCATACCTGTGATTTCCGAATCGCAGTTTTTTGCCATGATGACTGCTCATCCGCTGGTAGGAATTTTTGGCTCTACCTACATGATTGTTTTTGGCGCCTTCCTGTTTTTAGTTCCATTCCTCATGAAAAAGCCTTTGTGGAGTTTAAAAGTTGCCAATGCTACTTTTTTCCTGATTACCATTGGTACACTAACCATGTGGACTGCCGGTTTTTTAAGTCATTATGCCCCGCTTTATACCTTGTACTGGCCGCTTCCAGCCGATTTTACACAATTCAGCGTGATTGGCGGAACTATATTTGTTTTTGGAATTGCACTGATTATGGTGGGAACGCTTTTGTTTGTTTTGAATATTTTCAAAACCATCATGTACACTCCCGAAGGATGGGAAAAACAACCAGCCGGTAAACTTATCGGATCAGCACTTGGGTTAAGCGGGTTGAAAAATCTTTTTCGTAAAGAAAAAAAGGAACACCTCGTTTCGCTTCCGGTTGCCGCAATTGCGCGTGGAACGGTTGATACTTTTCTAAATGCTATTATCATCACCTTTGCCGGTGTGCTGATTCTGATCTACATGATCGCCGAACTGATGGGTTACAGCCTGAAATCGACGGCTATTGATGCATTGCTTTATAAAAATATCTTCTGGTGGGGTCTCGATCTAATCGCGGATGGCATGGTGCTGATATTTGTGGCAGGAACCTGGTACCTGCTTGCCACCCTTATTACAGGCAAAAAGTTGTTTATGGAAAACTGGGCGCGTGCTGCTCTGTTGCTCGAACTTGTAGTTTCCTGGACAGTATGGTCGCATCACCTGATGTCGGATCAGGCACAACCCGGCATATTGAAAGTTGTATCGGGCGAAATGGTAACTGCTTTTGAACTCATCACGCAGGGACTCGCATTTTTTATAACGTTGGTTACTTTGTGGAGCGCCAAGCCGCTAAAAATGACCAATGAACTTAAATTCCTGCTGGGAGGTTTGCTTGGCTTTGCGCTTGCCGTCCCTGCCGGAATTCTTCAGGCCGATCTCGGCCTTAACAGGATTCTTCATAATACCCAATGGATCATAGGCCCACATGTGCATGTAGCCATCCTGGTTGGGTTAACAATGACACTTTATTCGGCAATTTACATTCTGTTCCCGATTCTTACAAATGGGGCAAAATGGTATAGCCAGAAACTGGCCAATTTCCATTTCTGGGCGCATTTGTCAGGAGGGATTGGGATGGGTGCATTTATGGGCATGGCCGGACTTAACGGAATGCTGCGCCGTTCGATTTATGTAAATGGCGAATTTAATACTTACATGGTGCTGGCGGGTATTTGCGGTGGATTATTGCTCCTTTCGTTCCTTGCCTTCTTTTTCAATATTGTGATGAGTGTCGGGATCAATGGCGCAATTGGAATTTTTATGCCTTCCAAATTGAAAACCAAGGATCTGCTGCCATCATAAACAAAGATGATCTCCTTTTTTTTGAAAAGCCCATGAAACGTAT
>CAYOWJ010000372.1:0-3334 GCA_964407625.1 uncultured Lentimicrobiaceae bacterium | reverse complement strand
GAAGATGTCCGCAACTGGGCTGTGTTAACCGCTGCCGAAAACCGGGTTCAGATGGCCGAAGATCTAACCGGAGCCATCAATATTGCCGATGTTGTTTCGCCTACAGCCACTTCACCACTGGCGGCAAAAGCCTGGCATCACCTGCTGCCTGGTTTTGCCAGCGATTTTATGTATTACGGCACCGCGCTCGATATGGAAGTAAAACAAACACTGGCAGCAAATCTTGCTGTCGGGTTTGCAGATCAGGTGATTTCGGCCAATCAGGGCACCGACAACACACCGCCTTCAGTTTTTATCCCGCAAAGGTACCCTTACAACCCAGGTGGAACAGGTTTTGGACCAAATTACGGCTATCAGCAACATCAGAATCCGAGCGATTTTTTTGTATGGACTTTTGCTTACGATGTGGCCGGCTTGCAAAATGTGGTCTTAAAATACCGGGTTGATGAAGATGGAGCAAATCCACTTACAACCAATGAAAACGAAACTTACACCGGCGGAACAGGGGTTGGAAGCTGGCAAAATGTTACGATGCTTAGCCGCATTTTCCCAAAAGAAAATATTACCAACAATCCTGAAATCGATTTTTTCATCCTCCCGACTTACATCGCCACCGAATATTACGGACAGATTACCGGTTTATCAGAAAAACTGGTCGATTATTATATCGAAGCTGTTGATAACCACGGAAATATTACCAAAACAGCCATCCAGCATGTGTATGTTGGCACCGATACGCCCGGAGGTAGCGGAACAGGAAGTGTAAGCTGGCTTCCGGAAGGGCCTGGAACGAATGATGTGATCACGATAATTATCGAAAATGCAACTCAGGGGGCGAAATTACATTGGGGAGTCAACGGCTTTAATCCGCCAAACGAAGCTTACTGGCCCGAAGGAACCTATCTTGTCAACGGCACCGGCCCGGCAGTAGAAACACCTTTTATCGGGCCAAATTCACAAAACCAGTTGGTGCTTCAGATCGGGCCTTTCAACAACCCGGCACAGGCAGTTACCAATGTAAGTTTTGTAATTCATTATAACGACGATACCTGGGATAATAACAATGGCAACGATTTTATCATCAATCTCGGCCCTGGCGGCACCGACATTATTCAATGGATGCCTGCATCGCCAAATCAGAACGAAATTATTACGATAACCGTGAACCAGGCTGCGGTTGGCGGAAAACTGCACTGGGGCGTGAATGGATGGACAAATCCAAACCAGGCTTACTGGCCTGCCGGAAGTTTCCTTTTTAACGGAACCGGCCCTGCTGTTCAATCACCCATGACAGGGCCAAATTCAGGTAATCAGCTTACCATTCAGATCGGACCTTTCAACAATCCACAACAGGAAGTTAACACCGTCGATTTTGTGATCAATTTCAACGATGGGTCGTGGAATAACAACAATGGTCAGGATTATCATATTACGATAAATCCCGAAATCAACAGCGGCGGGTTAAACGGACTGGTTTCGTCGATGCCTCTGGGTGAGATTTTATCCGGAGCAACTATCACTGTGACCAATGGCACAAATACTTACACCGGAACAAGTTCATCATTGATCAGTCCGGGAATAAATTATTCGATTCCGGATATTATCCCCGGAATTTATGATGTAAGCTGCGAGGCAGCCGGTTTTTACACTTCGCTCATGACCGATGTGATTATCTTAAACAGCGAAAACCTGACCGTCCTTAATTTTGAAATGGAGCCGCTTTCATTTCCTCCACCTCCTGGCTGGGAATTAACAATAACGCCGGATACACACGTAATTTCAATTTCTGTGGAAACAAATCCCTCCTTAAACGGCACCACACTTAACCGGGGTGACTATATCGGAGTTTTTTATCACGACCAAAACCAGGTTGAACGTTGTGGCGGATTGATTGAATGGCGGAATGATGCGACGGTTTTATCAGCTTTTGCTGATGATGCCTTTACAGCTTCAAAAGATGGTTTTGCTGATGGTGAAAATTTCATCTGGAAAGTCTTTAGCCAGCAGAACCAAATGGAATATCCGGCAGATGCCGCCTACAATACCCTGATGCCCAATTTCGACGGAAAGTTTCATTCGAACGGACTTTCACAGCTTTTGAGCCTGGAAGCATTCTCGCTGACCACACAAAATATTACGATTTATGCAGGCTGGAGCGGGATATCCTCATTTGTCGATCCTTTTACAAAACCCGTTGAAGATATTTTTGCGCCTGTCGGTGATGATTTTATCATCCTGATGAATTCAACTGGATTTTATTATCCGGCTTCAAACACCAACACGCTTGGCAACTGGGATTATTTGAGTGGTTATCAGATAAAAACCGCACAGGATATTAACTTGTCCATTGCCGGTTCGCCAATTACCAATCCGTCGGTTGATTTGCAGGCAGGCTGGAATTTGATTCCGGTGCTTACCTCCTGCGGCGGACAGATTTACCAGATTTTTGATGGGATTGCCAGTTTGAATATTATCAAAGAAATTGCCGGGACAAATGTTTACTGGCCTGCTTATGGAATTACAACGCTGCAATACCTGGAGCCAGGGAAATCATATTGGGTTTCGGTGAACAGTAACGCAAGTTTTACCTACCCAGATTGTTCGGCAAATTCCTACATTCCCGGCCCGCAGGAGATTCCATCGAATGAAACATCCTGGAATAATGTTTATTATTCGGCATTAAACCACGTCATTGCTTTGCCTTCTTCTGTTACTCACCTCGGAAACCTTCGCGCCGGTGATTACCTAGGAGCCTTTACTTCGTCAGGACGGTGCGCGGGGATGGCCGAAATCAACAACATCAATGCTGATATTGCCATTACGGTATTTGGTAATGATGAATTTACCGCCGAAATCGATGGTTTTGAAAATGGGGAAGTTTTACAGTTTAAATTATTCCGTCCCGAAGGAAACCTGGAAATCAATCTTGATGTCGAATTTGAAGTGCAAATGCCGCAGCAAGGAAATTTTGCATCCAATGGAATTTCGGCATTTAAGGCAATCAGCTTTAACCAGAATAGCGTACCCCAGTTAAATAAGCTTATTACAGGGATTTTTCCAAATCCATCCAATGGCGAATTTACGTTGATGCTTAATAATCACTCACAGAATCTCAAAATTCAGGTGATGGATACACAAGGCAGGGTTTTGATGGATTTTACGCCTGGGATTGAGGAAGTTTCGGGAACTATCGAACTAAATCTGAATAGTTTAACCAATGGGATTTATTTCTTAAAACTGAGCGACTCCAATTTTATGGAGATGAAGAAAATCATTATCAGATAAAACAAGATAAATATCCGGAAATTAACAACCGGCTTTAAAAACCACCTTA
>CAYOWJ010000371.1:0-3341 GCA_964407625.1 uncultured Lentimicrobiaceae bacterium | reverse complement strand
AGCAAATGTCCGGGACATCCGGAATTTGGCCATACTCCCGGCGTCGAAACCACCACCGGCCCGCTCGGACAAGGTCTTGCAACAAGCGTAGGTTTTGCCATTGCCCAAAATTGGCTGGCAACCCATTTTAACAGGCCTGGCTACAATTTGATCGGTTACAATATTTTTTCCCTTGCGGGAGATGGCTGCATGATGGAAGGCATTTCCAGCGAAGCTGCCTCCATAGCCGGGCATCTTGGCCTCAATAACCTGGTCTGGATTTACGACAGCAACCAGATCACCATCGAAGGCAGGACTTCACTGGCTTTCAGTGAAGACGTTGCCGAAAGGTTTAAAGCCTATAACTGGAATGTAATTCTGGTAAAAGATGCCAACGACGCCGAATTAATTGATGCAGCTTTGAAGGAAGCCTCCGAAGAAAAAGTAAAACCAACATTAATTGTTGTCGAAAGTATTATCGCCTACGGTGCACCTACAAAGCAAAATACTTCTGGTGCTCATGGATCTCCGCTTGGCGAGGATGAAATTAAAGCCACCAAAACTTTCTACGGCTGCGATCCTGACCAGAAATTTTTCGTTCCGGATGAGGTGAAATTTTATTCAAAAAAAGCAATTGAAAAGGGCAGGTTGTTTGAAGCAGACTGGAATTCCATGTTTGCAAGATATTCCGTTGAATTTCCTGAACTTGCCAATGAATTTACGCTGATTCAAAAAGGTGAATTACCGGCTGGGTGGGAAGATTCCCTGCCAGATTTTGGTGCTGATCAAAAAGGAATTTCCACAAGAAAAGTCGGCGGGATTGTCCTTAATGCCGTTGCTGCAAAAATTCCATGGCTGATAGGTGGTTCAGCCGATCTGGCGCCAAGTACATTAACCGATATCAAAAATTCGGGAAGTATTAAGAATGGCGATTTTTCGGGCAGAAATATTCATTACGGCATCCGCGAGCACGCCATGGGCGCCATTGCCAACGGAATCGCGTTAAGCGGACTAAAAACCTATGCCTCAACATTTATGGTTTTTTCCGATTATCTGCGGCCATCCATCCGGATGTCGGCAATGATGGGACTTCCGGTGCATTACATTTTTACCCACGACAGCATTGGTGTTGGCGAAGATGGCCCAACCCATCAGCCCATCGAACAAATTGCTGCCTTGCGTTCCATTCCTAATGTTGACGTGATCCGCCCTGCCGATGCCAACGAAGTTTCGGTGCTCTGGAATCATATTCTGAATTTAAAGGATCGTCCCGCAATTACAGTTTTAAGCCGGCAGGATTTACCGGTTTTCGACCGGAAGAAATATTCACCAGCCTCCGGCGCATTAAAAGGAGCCTATGTTTTAGCAGATTGTTCGGGCCTTCCTGAAGTAATTTTGATGGCCACAGGTTCAGAAGTTCAGCTTTGCACCGCTGCTTATGAAGCTTTGATGAAGGAAGGAATTCAAACGAGAGTTGTTAGTATGCCTTGCTGGAGCCTTTTTGAGCGCCAACCGGCTGATTACATCGAATCGGTGATTCCACGGTCAGTAAGAGCCAGGATTGCTGTTGAAGCCGGATCTGTTTTTGGCTGGGAACGCTACGTTGGACTTGATGGTAAAGTTATCGGGATGGAAACTTTCGGGGCATCAGCGCCCATCAACGCTTTGATGGAAAAATATGGATTCACAACCGAAAATATCATTAAATCTGCAAAGGCCCTGGCCGGAAAATAGCAGGTGTTGAATGTTTATTTCAGTCATTGGGTACTGTTTTGTTAAAACAACAAGTCTATCGTACACTATTTGTTGTCTTTTATTAATTTTGTACACTTAAATGAAATTTAAAGATTATTTACATGATTTTTTTGGGGATTAATTTACAGTGAACTCAAAAGTGAAACCTGACAGTTTGCCATTTGGCGGATGTTAGGTTTTTATCCTTCATGTTAATAGTCATTAAATCAAGTGATGAGAGAAACATTACACATAAAAATCGTAAAAAATTATTATTATTCATTAAACAAAATCATTTACTTATGAGAGACACTTTTAAGTTGGGCGTGGCAATTGTTTTCCTTTTAATGATTGCCCAGATTATGTCGTGCAAAAAGGAGGATGCTGACACTGAAGTCATTTCGAGTTTTACCTACTCGATTGATACCGCCGATTTTATGAAGGCAAATTTTAAGAGCTATTCAAATTATTTTGAAACGCTTTCATGGAATTTTGGCGATAACTCCGCAACCGCCACTGAGGAAACAATAAGTCATCTTTACGCAGCTTTGGGAGTTTACACCGTAACTTTAACGGCCACTGCATCCGATGGAACCTTTGATGTTTATACCCAAACCGTGACAATCAGCGATCCAAATGCTGAACTCACAAAACTGGTTGGGGAGGTTTCGAAAAACTGGAAATTGCTTCGCGATGTGAGTACCGGCGATTATCCGCTGGAAGTCGGGCCAATTGATCATTCGATGATCTGGTGGGCCGTTGGCCTTAATAACAACGAACTTGCAGGCCGTCCTTGCATGATGAATGATGAGTGGATATTTTTCAGGGATGGAACCTTGCAGTTTGATTCAAAAGGCGACTTTTGGAGAGAAGGTGGTATTTTTCCGGGTGCAAACGTTTGCGGAACTACCGATGATATGGTCAACAGCAAAGGTGAAGATTGTGCACCCTGGGGAAGCGGCACACATCAGTTTGAGCTGGTCAACGGAATTAATCCGAAATTAAAAGCATTAGGAAAAGGCGCTTTTATTGGTTTCTTCAAATCGGCCACTGATATCGAAGTTACAAAACTGGATCCGATGGTTCAGGATTCGGTAGTTTACGATGTTATCAAATTAACCGAAGGAACAACGGACACCTTGATTATTCAGGCAAACTACAAATTTGAGGTTGGCGATCCAAATCCAAGCGGATATTGGCGGTACGTGCTTGTTCATTATGATAATCCTGATGACGAACCACCACTTCCAACCGAATAATTAAATTGAAGTTAAAAATCCTTAGGCCAACGGAAACCCGTGCCTCATCAGGTATTTTTTAAAATAAATTTTTAAATTTTTTATTATGAAGAAACTATTTACGTTGTTTTTTTTAGTGGCACTTTCGATTTCTGTTTTTGGACAGGACAGAATTATTTCAGGAAAAGTGACCGACGCCCAGGGTGAAGGAATCCCCGGAGTTACCGTCCAAATATTAGGCACGCTTACCGGTACAACCACCGATATTGACGGTTCCTACAAAATTGCAGCAAAAGAAGGTGTTTTAAAATTCAGTTTTATTGGATTTGCATCCCAGGAAATACAAATAACCAGCGAAAACACCATTAACGTTGTTTTATTGGAAACTGC
>CAYOWJ010000370.1:0-3346 GCA_964407625.1 uncultured Lentimicrobiaceae bacterium | reverse complement strand
TACGAAAAGTTGGTTGACACCACGTTTACACGTGAACTGATGGAACAGTTTACTGCACCGTTTTATACCGATTTTGCGAACAGCTCAAAAGCCTTTGTAAAAACGATGTTTGCTCCCGGTGCCGACAGCACACTGGTTGAAACGATCGCTGAAGATATGTCGTCAGCACCACAGGAAGTGGCAATGGAGGCATTTAACAGCATGTTTGAATATGCAAATGGTGTTGAAGAAATCCTAAAAACCCTGCAAATACCCATTTATGCGGTGAGCAGCGATCTTTATCCAACTGATGTTGAAGGAAACCGGAAACATGCCAAAAGTTTTGATGTTAAAATTATGAAAGGCGTTGGCCATTTTCTGATGATGGAAAACCCCGAAATGTTTAACCGGTTGCTTGGAGAAACTGTTGATGAAATTGTTGTGAAGAAGTAGGAAGGTAAAATCATTAGATATGATGCGACTTTTGTTTCATTAAAAATTACCTGACCTTTATTATTTTTTTCGTCATCACCTGGTTTCCTGTTTTAAGCCTGCAATAAAACACGCCGGTTGGTACCGCAGAACCATCAAATTCGATACTATATTTTCCGGCTGGTTGTGTTTCATCAAGAAAGGTTGAGACAATTTTTCCATTCATATCATGGATTTCAATCGTAACATCCGAATTTTGAGGTAAAGAATATTCAAGCCGGGTTGAATTATTAAACGGATTGGGAAAGATATTCATCTCACCGGTGGGAATAGTCAACTTGTCAACACTCACCAACGCGCAATTAAAAGCATAATCAAGAACCTCATCTTTTCCTTGTCGGATTCCCTCAATTGTTGGCTTGATTTCGATGTCAGGAACTATGCCGATTCGCTGGGTTTGTGAATAATCAGGGTAAAAAGTGCCTAACCCGGTAAAGTAGGTTGTGATATTTCCGGGAAGATAAATCATCGAAACATTGCCATCAGCAGCCTTGGTCTGACTTCCGATTTTTATGGAACCCGGATGTTGTTCCAGCCCCATGCAGGTATATTCGGCCTGGCTGATGGTGCGAATATCAAACAAAATGATCACTTTACCAGTGTAAACTTCGGCAGGATAACTGCCGATTAATTCATCATACCAATATAAAGTTCCCGGATATTGGCGGTCGGGCACTGTGAAGCTGGCGATATGGATTGGTTGTGTAAAAAGGTAGTTTACCAACGTCCATAATGTTCCCTGTGGGTAATTCCTGAGGTCAAAAACAATGGCATCCGTATTCCAGAGACTGGTCATCATATTTCCAACCTGGGTTGCAGTCAGGCGCGCCATATCAACGTATCCAAAATTACAGCCCTGGGCCATGATGGTATCAAACCAGACAGGGCCGGTGTTTAGCTGGAAATTAAAGAAATTAGCAGGCGACCAGTTCCTTTGCAGGGTGTATTCGGAAATCCCGTTTTCATTTTCAACCGAAATATTAAAACTATTATTAGGCCCAAGTAATATGTCTTCGATGACATTGGAAGAAACTGCGGCTTCATTTGAACCCTTTGTATAAAATGCAATACTATCGCGTAAAGCAGCAATTTCGATTCCATCAACCGAACGGATAATATCACCTGCTTTGATTTCCGAAACCGAAGAGTGAACCTTTGTAATAACCGCTTCGTTTTGGACGGATGCAGCCGTAAAACGGGGAAAAAAGGTTCCGAAAAAAGGAGTTAGCATCCCACCAGTGGTAAAAGCGTGCGAATCGTTGATCCGCTTTGCAAGAACCAATAATGCAAGGTTGTATTCGGTGGCCGTCGGTGCTTCGGCAACCAAAGGTAAAATCTCCTCTAACGTCTCATCCCAGTCCTGATCAATAATATTTTTGTAAGGGTAAAAATAGTTAATGACGTTCCAGTAGCGGAATAAGGCAAGTATCCGAAGCGATTCCTCAGGATAAAGAACGGTGTTGCTGTTATATAAAATATCGTTATCAAAGGTTGGATTACCATTATAAAAAGCCACGCCAACCAGGCAATGTGGCCTTGGACGGAACCTTGATCGAATCGTATCGAGTGCATCTTTAACCGATTGTGAAAAGACCTCATCATGAAACCAGTCAAGGTTTAAATTATACTTCAAACTGTCAGGAACCACCGGCAAAGGGATTGTTGGAAGTGCAGGCTCTCCTGGGCTGTTGATAAGGTCAAGCAGGATTTGATTAAATTCCGTATTGCTGGCTGCAGTTTCGATAAAGGGCAGTTTCTGGATAAGAATGCTGTCAAGATTGATGGAGCAATTCGCAGTGGCAGAATGGAAATATTTTACATAACCCCAGACTTTGCAGGTATAAAAAAGCCGTTCATAATATTCCTGCGTTTTCGGTGAACTGATGTTTGCCGGGTTGCTGTTCTCCGACAAAAAAACATCCCTGATATTCCCAATTAAATCCGGATTGAAGGATTTTGGATCAACTGTTTCCTGCATGATTTGTCCCCGCACCAAATTAAGTATCAGAAAGCAAATGAAAAGAAGTGTAAGTTTTTTCATAGCAAATTGTTTTGTGGTTGATTGTTTTGAATGACTTCCCCCGAGAAAACCCATTTTAATAGCAATAAAAAACTGCCTTGACGAGCAGGCGTGGAATGATTTTCGGAAAGTTTGATGTTTCAAATCCAACATAAAATGGCCAAATTACAAGTGCAAATGTAAACGATAACAAGTGCAAAAGCAACAGCAAAACAAATTGTTTATGTCGTGGTAAAAAACTGCAAGAATTTGCCGGAAGTCAGAAAACCCGGAAGTATGATTCGAAATACCCAAATACCCGAAATTGTTAACAGGCTGTTTGGGGTAGCGGTGGATGAGATTGTTGTAAAAAAAAGTGGTCTAAAACAAGCCGTGTAAGTCAGCATTGATGCGGTCGATCACAAAGCCGAGATCGTCGGGATTGGTTGTAAAATCCATGCTGTCAACATTAACGATGAGTTTTTTACCCAGGTCATAGCTTTCGATCCATTCTTCGTAACGCTGGTTGAGTTGTTTTAAATAATCGAGACGGATGGATTCTTCGTAATCGCGGCCACGTTTCTGGATCTGGCGAACCAGGGTTGGCACGCTTGCGCGGAGATAAATCAGCAAATCCGGTGGCTTGATGAAGGTACTCATCAAATCGAATAAAGAGCGGTAATTATCGAAATCCCGGCTTGTCATCAGGTTCATATCGTGCAGGTTTGGGGCAAAGATGTGGGCATCTTCATAAATTGTCCGGTCCTGGATAACTTTCCTGCCGCTTTCCCTGATTTTCACAATCTGCCTGAACCGGTTATTGAGGAAATAAATCTGCAGGTTAAACGACCACCGCTGCATATCCTCATAAAAACT
>CAYOWJ010000369.1:0-3360 GCA_964407625.1 uncultured Lentimicrobiaceae bacterium | reverse complement strand
CCGAAGCTGCCTCCGCCCGACGAAAAATCGTTCCATTTTCCAGTGTGACGGTTGCCCATTTGGTTGGCCAGGAAAAGCGCAGTCCAGAATGGCAGACTACTTCCGCTTTTGCCCGCAACGGTTCGCATTCCGCGCCTGCTGCCAAGCAGTTTTACAAAAACAATAATCAGGATGATAAACGGAATCAAAAAACCGATGGTTCCAGGTTTTGCTGATTTTCGATTCATGTATTGGTCGGCAGTATATTCGCTGGCCGTAAGTTTCATCAGGATATTCGTGCCGGCGTCAATCCCTTCGAAGTAGCGGTTTTCGCGAAAGTATGGAAACATTTCATCCTCCAGTATCTGCTTTGCGGTAATATCCGGAACTACGGCTTCCAGGCCATAACCGGCTGTAATAAATGCCTCGCCGCCTGAAGCTGCCGTTTTGGGTTTTATCAGAACCACAATCCCGTTATTTTTGCCTTTTTGTCCAACTCCCCATTTTTCCCCCAACAAATCGGCAAACATGGCTTTGTCGTATTCACCAAGCGAATTAACCAAAACCACCACGATCTGGGTGGAGGTGGTATCGTTGAAATGAACAAGTTTCGATTCGAGTTGAGCAACTTCACCGGCACTTAAAATTCCGGTAAAATCGTTTACAAGCCTCGGCGGTTCGGGGCGTGCAGGAATATCGTCAGTTGCTGCTGGCAAAGAACCGAAAAGCAGTAGCATGAAAGTTAAAAACAGGAACCCGCGTTTTTGAATGTTTTTCATCGAGTGAATTTTTAGAAATAGTCGGAAGAGAAAATCCGGAAAAAAGGCAGATAAAACAACGTTTTATGGTTGGTTAATAAATGCTTCTTAGCTTAAAATTCTTCCTGTTTTTGTGTAAATTAGTTTGGTCCGAATGTAACGTCATCAGGTAACTCATTGACATCGCCCCTTTGGTAAGGGAATGATTTTTTAAGATATTCGCCTGTGCGGGTAATCCCATAAATCAGTCCTTCTGCAAAGCGGTTTTCTCTGAAATAATTAATCATTTCAGCATTTAAGGTATCCCAGAATTTCTCGGGAACTACCTTATTTATTCCTGCATCGCCAATTACAGCAAATTTTCTGTTTTTGATGGCAAGATAAAACATTACTCCGTTACGGAGGTGGGTTTTATGCATTTCGAGTTTCTCAAAAAGGAAGGCTGCCCTGTCCATAACATCGCCCGGGCAGACTTTTTCGAGATGAACCCTGATTTCTCCCGAGGTATCGAGTTCAGCATTTAAAATAGCCTGTTTAATGTCGTCAAGCTCTTGTTTTGCAAGGTATTCCACGGTTACATCAATTTGAGTTTCTGGCATTATTTTTTTCTTAAATGATTAAAATCAGAATTTCACTTCAGGAGCTTTTTCAGCTCCAGCCGAAGCTTCGAAATATGGTTTTTGGTCGAAGCCAAACAAATTGGCGTAGATATTCTTTGGGAAACTTTTAATGTAAACGTTATAAGATTTTGTAGTTTCATTGAATTTCCGTCGGGCGTTGGCAATGCGGTTTTCGGTGCCTTCAAGCTGCGCCTGCAGGTCACGGAAATTCTGGTTTGCCTTCAGGTCGGGATATTTTTCGATAGTTACCAAAAGACGGCTCAGCGATGAAGTAAGTGCTCCCTGAGTTTCCTCAATTTTTTGCATCGTGGTTGCGTCCATTTTGTCAACATTCAGGTTTACGCTTGTGGCGCTAGCCCTGGCCTGAATAACGTCGACCAAAGTTTTTTGCTCGAAATCGGCGTAACCTTTAACAGTATTTACAAGGTTTGGGATGAGGTCCATCCTTCGTTGATAATCGGTGACAACCTGAGACCATGATGTGCTGACATCCTCGTTGAGGGAAACCATCCCGTTGTAAGTGCCTTTAATCGAACCGTAAAGTATAAAAACGAACAATACGATTACTCCTAAAATAATCCAAAGCTTTAAATTTTTCATAATGTGTGTTTTGTGGCAAAAAGCGCTGCCGGTTTGTTCCTCAACAACGCCTTTTGCCGGTTATTATTTAGATTTTGATTTATAAAATTTCAATACTACGTTTGATGAACTTTGTCAGATCTTCGCCTTTAAGCAGACTTTGCGACAAGAGTGCAAGGTCGGTGAGTTGTTTAGCCAGCTTTTCGCGGGTTTCTGCATTTTCTTCTCCAATTATTTTCGAAACAAGGTTATGGTTTGTGTTTACAATCATCGTGTAATGATCGGGGAAATTGCCCATGCCCATCATTCCACCACCACCACCAATGGCCGACATATCTTTCATCCGGCGCATAAATTCGTTTTGGGTAATGATTACCGGAAGGTCGGTTTCGCTAAGATTTTCAAGTGATACCGAGAACCGCTCTTTATCCACTACCTTTTCGAAAACCGGCTTGATTTCCTCTTTTTGTTTGTCATCCAGTTTTGAAGGCGTTTTTGTGTCATCTTTTTTTATCAGATTATCAACAATGTCGGAGTCAACGCGGGCAAAGGATATTTTTTCGGTTTTTTGCTCAAAAGAATTGATGAAGTGGTTATCCAAAACACCGTCCATTTCCAGAACATCATAACCGCGTTCGACGGCTGTCTGGATGTAGCTGTGCTGATCGGTTTTGTTGTTGGTGTAAAGATAAACGAGCTTTTTGTCCTTGTCGGTTTGGAGTGGTTTTATCTTTTCCTTGTAATCGTCGAGGGTAAAATATTGTTTATCCACGTTTTTCAACAGGCAGAATTTTTCGGCACGTTCGTAAAATTTCTCTTCCGAAATCATCCCGTATTCAATAAAAACCTTGATGTCGTCCCATTTTTTCTCGAACTCTTCACGGTTATCTTTAAAGATTTCTTCCAGTTTATCGGCCACTTTTTTCATGATGTGGTTCGAAATCTGTTTCACGCGGCGGTCGCTCTGGAGGTAGCTTCTCGAAACATTCAGCGGAATGTCAGGCGAGTCAAGCACTCCATGCAAAAGGGTAAGAAAATCGGGAACAATTCCTTCGACCGAATCGGTTACAAAAACCTGGTTTGAATAAAGCTGGATTTTGTCGCGCTGAACTTCGAGGTTGCGTTTAACCTTCGGGAAATAAAGGATTCCGGTGAGATTGAACGGATAATCGACATTTAAATGGATGTGAAACAATGGCTCCTCAAAATTGTAAGGATAAAGTTCGCGGTAAAAATTATTATAATCCTCGTCCTTCAGGTCGGCAGGTTTCCCCTTCCAAAGCGGGTTTGTGTTGTTGATAATGTCAGGTTTTTCGACTTCAACATATTTATCTTTGCCATCTTTATCAACTTCGCCTTCAACTTTTACTGATTCCTTTTTTGTTCCAAACTGGATGGGAACCGGCAGGAAGCGGCAATATTTC
>CAYOWJ010000368.1:0-3374 GCA_964407625.1 uncultured Lentimicrobiaceae bacterium | reverse complement strand
GCGACACCATCCGCGTTTCGCTTACCGAAGACCCGGTAAACGAAATCCCGGTGGCACAGCAAATTTGCTCCAATTTTTCAAACCAAAATTCATTTACTGATAATCCTTTTGACAAGTTTTTTTACGATCCGTTCACCTTCACAAAAAGGGAAGTTAATTCCAACTTTTTAACCGGAAATTTTACTTTTCCGCTGGTTTTAGGGAAGACTTTTTCGGATGAATCCCAGGTTCCGGATTTAGTATTTTCTAATAGTAAAATTCATGGAAAAGGCCGCGTTTATGAAGTTTTTGAAGGTTCTAGAATTGGTTTTGAAAACCAACCAACAGAGGGTTTTATAAAAATAAATGCCTCCGAAATTTCGGCTGACTGGCTGAAAAACCTGCATCAGCCTGGAAAATTGATTTTGATTGTTGAATCAACTTCAAAAAACCCGGTCGAAGAATGGCGGAAAGTTTTTGAGATGCTTTATCAGGTAGATTTAAAAATCCCGGTAATCTTAAAAAAATCTTACACCGAAACCGACCCCATCAAACTGGGAATTCAGGCAGCACTTGATTTTGGACCGCTTTTTATTGATGGTTTCGGCGATGGAATCTGGCTTGAAGATGAAAACATCGGCAATGAAAAATTGGTTGAAATTTCTTTCCAAATATTGCAGGCCTGTAGTTCCCGGATTTCGAAAACCGAATTTATTGCCTGCCCTTCCTGTGGCCGCACGCAGTACGACATTCAGGCCTCACTTCAGAAAATCAAATCGAAAACTTCGCACCTGCCCGGACTTAAAATTGCCGTGATGGGCTGCATCGTAAACGGTCCCGGCGAAATGGCCGATGCCGATTATGGCTATGTTGGTATGGGAAATGGCAAAGTCGCTCTTTTTAAAGGCCGGAACTTGGTACAAAAATCCATCCCAGAGGCTGAGGCTGTGGATAGTTTGATTGATTTGATCAAGGAAAACGGCGATTGGCGGGAGGCATAAGGTTTTAAAAATGCCTGTTTTAATTCATCGAATAATCCGGTTGAATGGCAAAGTTGTGTTAATCTTTCACACAACGCACCGAGAAGCCTTGATTTCTTGTACCAAAGCAACCGATACTGACATTTTCGTAATTGTAAGCAAGTGCACGGTACCATGCATCAAGTGATGAATATACCCTGGATGACCAGTAAACACCGTAACTACTTTGACCATCGAAGCTCCCGGAATACAGCCGGGTCCCTCCGGGAAGGGCAGTAAAGCCACTTGAATTTGTAGCACCAGTATTTGGCGCACTCCAATGATTAGTTCCTGCCTCTTTCATCATGCCTCCTGCAATGCTTTCACCACCTAAAAACCAGGTTAGTTCAAACCAATCAGCCTCAGAAGGCAAATGCCAGTTCGGTGGACAAATACCCTGAACTCCCTGTTGAGTGGAGTATTGCATCATCTCGTCCCATTGGTACAATCCGCCATATTCGTCACAATTCGACCCGAGATTATCGTAACAATATTTTTCAATAATGCCATTGTCGGCCTGGTTTTGAGTACCTGGAATCATTGTTCCAACGTTAAGGTTTTCTTTAAACCAGCATTGATCTCCAATCGAAATGGTGTTGTAGTCCTGACCTAAATAATTGACAATATCCCCGCAAGTAAAAAAAACTGCAGGAGTTGTAAAGGTTTTTTCATCACCATAAGCAGTTCCGATGTTGTTGGTTGCATAAGCCCTAACGAAATAGGTTGTGCCTGGGGTAAGGCCTGTAAGATTGCTAAAATAAAATCCTGTTCCTGCACCATCTGTGGTAAGGCTGTCGGCAATTGTTGGATTTTGAGAGATACTCCAGCAAACACCTCTCGCAATAACACCGGCACCACCGTCATCAGTTATTTCTCCTCCACTCATAGCGCTTGTGGGAGTAATGTTTGCAATAATATAGGTAGTAAGCGTGGGTATTGTTGAAGAATCCGCATCTTTCAAACATCGCACAGAAAAACCATAACCCTTATTGTAATTACCACGATAAACTCCCTGGTAATCGTAACCCAGGTCTCTATCCCAGGCTATATCTGATGAATATTCCGTAGAACTCCACCAATAGCCGTAGTGATGAATGTCACCAAAATTTTGATAGAAACCTCGGTTGCCACCTGGAAGAGCTGTAAAACCGCTTTCGTTTGTTGCGTCGTAGTTGCGACCTATCCAATGGAAGGTTCCTACCTCTTTCATTTTGTTGCCTGCAATATTTTGACCTCCGAGGTAAGTCGTTAAATTTGAGAATTCTTCATCTGAAGGCAAAGACCAACCCGGAGGACAAGCGGTCAGCGAAGCCGTCCAATTATACAGTACACCGTAGGTTTGGTAATTGCTTGTGGCTTTGGCCCCGGTAACATTGCTGCCCTGGTAATCGTAAACATAATAGAAAGGTGTTGTTTGTGATCCATCAGATGATGGACTTACATTGGGCAAATAAGCCAGGTTTTCTTTAAGCCAGCATTGCGTTCCAATTTTTACTGTTGTGTAAGTATGTCCATCATAATTCACTGTTGGTGTTTCCGGGCAGGGAAATCCTTCGACGATTTCAAAAATATAATTTTCATTTCCTTCCGGGTAATCTTCGATAACATCGCTGGCAACAAAATTCAACGGGCTTTTTGAATAACCAATAAACCGTAACTGGTCCCCCAAATAAATTTTAAAATCGCTAATTTCCCTTGTTGATTTATATCCTGTCCGGATTTCATCAGAACCCTGATAAATCAATAATCCTGAGTGACGCGAGTTTTGGTTCAGGCTAACCATTTTAACCGCTTTTGTTAAACCTCCGGCAGTTGCTGAAAGAAAATACTGCTTTTCGTTTCCGGGATTAAAAACGAAGGTATGAATTCCTGCTGCCATGGCTTTCTCAAAAAAAGCAACTTTCTGCCCCAGCAGATTGACCACACAAACCTGCAAATAACCGGGTTCAGACATTAAAATGCTGATGGTTGTTTGTTCGGCAAAAGGATTTGGGTGGTTTTGAAATGCTTGGAAGCAATCGGAAATGGATTTTGGATTTTCTGCTATTCCAATTGTTGGATCATAAAACAGCACTGTGTCAGGGTAATAGAGCATTGTATCGCCGCCTTGTGTAAGGTTTTGGATTAGGATGCTGTCCAGCGGAACATACAGGTTGTAGTATTCCGAGGTAAAGGATAAATTTACAACAGGCTTTTGTGCGAAAACTGCCGGGTGGCAAATAATCAAACAATTCGACAGGAAAATAAATAACTTTTTCATGGTTCAGAGATTTTTTTGACGATTAGATTTTTATTGAATTTACAAAGCTTTCAAAAGGAGCACTGTTCTTACTTTTGTATCTAACCCTAAGAAGGTAAAATTAAGCAAAATTCTAT
>CAYOWJ010000367.1:0-3375 GCA_964407625.1 uncultured Lentimicrobiaceae bacterium | reverse complement strand
AAAAGCACTATAAAATCGGCTTGCTCACACCGGGTGGAAGCATTTTTTTTGTAGAAAATATTTTTGGTTAATGTTATAAAATTACAAAATCATTACCTTTGGGTAAAAAATAAGCCGCTTTAACGGGAGATAGTTCGACAAAAGCTACAAACAATGTCGGGTGAAATGCATAATCCGGGTTCCAACACGCATTGGGATTGTCGCCCGTCCGCCTTCCGGCGGATTGGTTATCAGCGGAATGTCCCGCAATCAACCACTTTTCTTTGCCTCAGCCATTGGCTGAAACCTGTTAAAGAAATCAAAAGCTTTTTCAAGAATTTCCATCAATGTTAAATCATAAAATATTAATCAAATGATCGAAAATATATCGCTAATCCTGACCTGCATTTTGTTTTTGCTGGTAATCACCGTCGTCCTGAGAGCAATTATTTCGAAGCAAAAAATCATTGGAAAGCCACCAATCCCGGTTTTATTTTTTCTTATCGCCAAGTTATTTGTACTTGTCAATTTGATGTTTTTAGTTACTCACGGGTTTCAGATAAAGGTTGAACAGTATTTTGAACCTCCTGTCTTTGTAGAAATAATCGCACTTTTTGCTCTTTTCGCCGGAGTAGTATTAATATTTCTTTCGACGTTACAACTGAACAAGGATTTGATTTTTGGATTATCAGATTCCGCGAACCATAAATTACAAACCGGTGGAATTTATGCCTTAAGCCGTCATCCGTTCTACCTTGGATTTATCTTTATCCTTTTTTCATCCTGCCTTTTTACACCGAATTATGCAAATTTTTTTGCTTTTGCCGGCGCATGGTTTCTTCACCATCTGATTATGATCGAAGAAGAAAAATCCCTTGAAGTAAACTATGGAGATGAATACCGACACTATAAAAATAAGGTTCACCGATATATTAACTTAAAATTATGGCCATGAACGTACTTATCATTTATGCGCATCCAAATCCGATGTCGTTTACCAAAGCCATTCTTGATAACTTTATCAGAGGGCTTAAAGAAGCGGGGCACCAGTTTGAGGTTGTTGATCTCTACAAAATCAAATTCAATCCTGTATTTCAAAGTACGGATTCCGCTTTTTTTGTAGATAGAGATTTGCCCAAAGAACTGTTTGAGCAAATGGATATGCGGAAAATCATCGTCGAACTTGCCGGAGGACCCATAAAAAGGTTCGTGGCAAAGTGGTATATCAAAAACAAAACCGATGATGAGTTAATTGAGCTCATTAGTTCTCAAAAATCGAAAGATGTTTTGGTGCAACAGCAAAAAGTGGCAAAGGCTGATGTGCTGGTTTTTATTACGCAGGTTTTCTGGATGCATTTTCCCGCACTTGTAAAAGGCTGGATGGAAAGGGTGCTTACCTACGGATTTGCCTACAGGTTAAACGAAGACGGCTGGAGAGGAGATCCGGATGGCAGAATACCCTTACTTAACCTAAAAAAAGCCATCATCATGCATCCGACATTTTTTAATGAAACCGTTTATCGGGAAAAGGGATTTAAAGCTGCCATGGAAAAGACCATCGATGAGTGGGGTTTAAAATATCCCGGGGTGGGTAAAGTTGACCATTTGTATTTTCATTCGATATTATCAGCAACTCCGCAAACCAGGAAAAAATATCTCGAAATTGCTTATCACAAAGGAAAAGAGTTATCAATTGAGTAGATGAATGGGCTTGCAGCCAAAACATTGTGCTTCCTGCGTTCCGCCTGAGGTATCCGGCATCGATCCCCGGTTGAGGGTTGAAAATACCGGCGAAAATGCTGCATCATTTACGGTCGGTCCCGCAACCCGCCGGTAGGTGCCTTTCCGACTGGAATAAAGCCCGGAACTTCATTTGAAGATATTCCCCAAAAGCGAAGCCACTCAATTTGCCGACTATCAAAGCTGGTTTTATGGTTGTTGTCGCTCAACGAGGGAATCGCGTTTCCAGGGTCTTCTGCGGCGACATCAAAAACCGCTTCAACTTCACAGCATGAACAACCACCTAAATCCTCTGCTCATGCGATTTATTTTCCACAGTAGGAAATTATAATTTCCTAAGCATCCGATTATAATTTCCACAGCAGGAAATTTATTTTCCACAGCAGGAAATCCGGCTTTCGAAATCGCCGGATACTTTTGACCTGTGAATCCGTAAAAATCTGGAAACAACGCCCTTGCTCAGTCAGCCCCTGTTTTTGATTTTATTCATCTTTACAATAGTCACCAAAACCACTGCTGGCAATAGCGTTAGCAATCTAATGGAATATTGGAAGTAATTCTAAAAAGTTTAACTTTGGCCATAAAATTATATACGATGAAAACAAAATTTCTTGTCCTGGCAATGGCCTTGCTTTTTGCTTCCTGCGCCAGAATTCCCATACAATCCATCGACCTGGTGACGATCATTCACGATGAAGGTGAACGGATGCACCAGCTGAACACAGCCTTAACCAACAATCTTTTTGCCGAAAAACGCCAGAAAATTGATGATTTTATCAGGCTTGAATATACCCCGGAATTCATCGAAAAAATTACTGCAAATATCCCTGAAAATATAGATGTGAAGCAGGAGTTACCAGGCATCCTGGCCAGCATGATTCCTGTAATCAATGAGCGGAGAGACGCCATGCAAAGCGCCCTCGAACTAAACCGGATTAAGGTGATCGATAAACTGAATGCTGATTTTAAAGATTACGAAGATGCCTGCCATGAACTGAAAACGTTTCTCGAATCGGCTATTAAAGTTGATGAGGAACGGAAAAAACTTGAGCAACAGGCAAGCGGGCTGACCGGGAATAAAATCGACTTCGAGAAACTTGAAGTGTCCATTGATAGCTTTATTCAGGATTCGGGAGACTGGGGGCAAAATATCAGCAACCTGAACGAAAAAATAAACGAATTGATAAACAAATAAACTTACCATTATGCCAATCAATTGGGACCAGATTGCAAAAGACGCAGCAAACGCCACAGACGCGCATTTTTCGGGTCAGATTTCGAGCCTGACAAAACTCAACGACGCCGACATTGAAAAACTGATTTTTGAAACCGGCATCAGCAAACAAAATTTTGCCATCGTTTTAAAGGAAATCAAGGACGCTTCCAAAAGCAACGAAGCAAAAGCAACTGCCATTAAAAATATCAGCAAAGGATTGGATGTTTTGGTGGCGATAGCAGGGAAGCTGATTTAATTCTCCAACGAAGGATAAGCGGGCAAACAAACAGGCATTCCAAAACAGTCTGATATTTCAGCCAATTATAGTCAAAATGACCTTATGAAAATTTCCGTTGTTTTCGAGGGAAGGCTCATAGCAAGGGCCTTTGAAAGCGATACAGAAGCAAAGGCTGGCCTGTGGGTTGGCGCGGCTTGTATCG
>CAYOWJ010000366.1:0-3378 GCA_964407625.1 uncultured Lentimicrobiaceae bacterium | reverse complement strand
GCAGATAAAAGCAAATCTTCACAAAAATTCAATTAATCCTCCCGGAATTTAAACTCATTAAAAATTACCCTCTGCCGGGCAAAAAAGGCAAAGTATTGAGCCGTCGTAAAGGTTAAAAACTGTATTTTCGTGCCTTCTAAACAAAAGTAAAAAACTAAAATTTTCATTTATGGCAAAAGTTCAAGGCGCCATTGTTGTTGACACAGATAGGTGCAAAGGATGCGAGGTTTGTATTCCCGCCTGCCCCACCGAAGTAATCGGATTGGCAAACGAAGTCAATGGAAAAGGATATCATTATGCTTACATGGCCAACCCGGATGCCTGCATCGGTTGCGCAAACTGTGCAATTGTATGTCCCGACGGAGTTATCTCGGTTTATAAGGTCAAAAAAGTTGCTTAACAAAAGTTTAAAATTCAGATAAAATGGGTGAATTAAAATTAATGAAAGGTAATGAGGCAATTGCCGAAGCAGCAATCCGCGCAGGTGTGGATGCTTATTTCGGATACCCCATTACCCCGCAGTCGGAGGTTATCGAATACCTGATGGCCGAACAACCCGAGGAACGCACAGGAATGGTTGTTTTACAGGCCGAAAGCGAGCTGGCAGCGATAAACATGGTTTATGGTGCTGCCGCTGCCGGTAAAAAAGTCTTCACTTCGTCATCAAGCCCCGGAATAAGTTTGTACCAGGAAGGCATCTCCTACATTGCCGGTGCTGAACTGCCCTGCGTTATTGCCAACGTTGTTCGTGGCGGCCCCGGGCTTGGGACTATCCAGCCTTCACAAGCCGACTATTTTCAATCGACAAAAGGCGGCGGCCACGGCGATTACAGGCTTTACGTGCTGGCGCCGGCCTCAGTGCAGGAAATGGCCGACTTTATCCAGCTTGGCTTCGATATTGCCTACAAATACCGCAATCCCGTGATGATTCAATCAGACGGGATGATTGGCCAGATGATGGAAAAAGTAGAACTTGCCGATCAAAGACCTCGCTGGACTGACGAAGAAATCAAACAAATGCACGACTCGTGGGCTGCCTATGGAAAAGGTGATCATCGCGAAAGAAATATCATTACTTCCCTCGACCTCGATTCGGCAAAACAGGAAAAGCACAATCACCATCTTCAGGCAAAATACCGGAGAATGGAAGAAGAAGAGGTGCTTTTTGAAGAAATCAACTGTGAAGATGCCGAATACCTGATTGTGGCTTACGGCTCAAGTGCCCGTATTTCGATGAAATCCATTGATCTGGCCCGCGCAAAAGGCATCAAAGCAGGTCTTTTCCGCCCGATAACGCTTTACCCATTTCCGATGAAACAACTGAACGCCTATGTTGGAAAAGTTAAAGGAATCCTTTCGGTCGAAATGAGTGCCGGCCAATTGATCGAAGACGTTAAACTTGCCGTAGAATGTAACGTTCCGGTTAAACATTTTGGCCGTTATGGCGGCATGATTCACTCACCGGAAGAGGTGCTCACCGCCCTCGAAAATTTAATAAAAGGAGAATAAATGATGGACATCAAAGATATTGTTAAAGAAGAAAACCTGGTTTACACCAAAACCAAACTGATGACCGACAATGTGTTGTCGTATTGTCCCGGATGCGGACACGGCACAGCACACCGGATTATTATGGAGGTTCTCGACGAGTTGGGACTTCAGTCGCAGACCATTGGAATTGCTCCTGTTGGATGTTCGGTGCTGGCTTACGATTTTATGAATATCGACATGATCCAGGCTGCTCACGGTCGTGCGCCAGCTGTGGCAACTGGCGTAAAACGTACCTGGCCCGACAAATTTGTCTTCACCTATCAGGGCGACGGCGACCTGGCTGCAATCGGAACTGCCGAAACCATCCATGTTTGCAACCGTGGCGAAAACATCACCATGATTTTCATTAATAATGGTATTTATGGAATGACCGGCGGACAAATGGCTCCAACAACGCTTGAAGGCATGAAAACCTCAACTTCGCCTTACGGCCGTAATCTTAAATCAATGGGAAATCCATTAAAAATGACCGAATTAATCGCTCAACTTCCAGGCACTTATTATGTTACCCGCCAGTCGGTTCACACACCGGCTGCAGTGCGTAAAACAAAAAAAGCCGTTTTTAAAGCTTTCGAAGTTCAGAAAGAGAAAAAAGGAATTTCGTTCATCGAGATCGTCTCAAACTGCAACTCCGGCTGGAAAATGTCTCCCGTAAAATCCAATGAATGGATGGTTGAACACATGTTCCCTTTCTACCCAATGGGTGATATTAAAGTTAACGGCGAATTGGTGAAAACAAATAAAGCAGAAGTTTAAAGTTGATGACCTTCATAAATTAAAGAACTAAAAAAAGAAAATCATGACAGAAGAAATCATCATAGCAGGATTTGGCGGACAGGGCGTACTTTCGATGGGGAAAATTTTAGCCTACTCAGGGATTATGCAAGATCAGGAAGTAAGCTGGATGCCATCGTACGGGCCTGAAATGCGCGGCGGAACGGCCAACGTTACCGTGATTGTAAGTGACGACAGAATCAGTTCGCCGGTGTTAAATTTTTACGATACGGCAATTATCCTCAATCAACAATCGATGGATAAATTTGAGAAAACAGTAAAGCCAGGTGGCCTCCTGCTTTACGACCCAAACGGCATCATCCATCATCCACAGCGCAAGGACATTAAAATTTTTAAAATTGAAGCCGCAAAGCTTTCGGCTGAAATGGGAAATACGAAGATTTTTAATATGATCGTTCTTGGCGCCTATTTAAAATTGAAGCCCATCGTAAAACTCGAAAATGTGATCCGCGGACTTAAAAAATCAATCCCGGAGCGCTACCATAAACTCATCCCGATGAATGAATCCGCCCTTACCAAAGGCATGGAAAATCCGGTTGAGGTGAATCTCAACTAAGAAATTCGTAAGGTTAAATTATTTTAAAACCTCCGTGGATGAAGCTCCCCGGAGGTTTTTGTTTAAAAAACAGTTATCAAAATCACTTTTTACGAAATATAAAATGCAAGCCGAACAGCAAACTGAAACGATTGATTACGATGTTTTGAAGGAACTTCTCGACACAAAAGCCCGTCAATACAACAATCTTCAATTTATCGGCACCGACCCGATTTCGATCCCACATCTTTTTACCAAAAATGAAAACATCGAAATTGCAGGTTTTATGTCGGCAGTAATTGCCTGGGGGCAAAGGCCAACGATTATTAAAAATGCCCATTCGCTGGTCGATTGGATGGATTTCTCTCCCCACGATTTCATCCTTAATTTTACCGACAAAGATTTGAAACCATTCAAGAAATTCGTTCATCGCACTTTTAATGGCGAGGACTGCGAATTTTTCCTTTGGTCGCTCAAAAACATTTATCAAAACTATC
>CAYOWJ010000365.1:0-3403 GCA_964407625.1 uncultured Lentimicrobiaceae bacterium | reverse complement strand
AAAAAACATCAATTTCCAAAATAAGATACTAACATGACAACACCCATTTACCTCGATTATAACGCCACCACGCCTGTTGATCCGGAAGTTGCGGCAGCGATGCGACCTTTTCTGGACGAAATGTTCGGAAATCCATCAAGCACTCACGCCTTTGGGGTTTCTTCAAAAAAAGCGGTCGAAAATGCGCGCCAGCAGGTTGCCGCATTATTGAATTGTTTTCCCGACGAAATCATCTTTACCAGCGGAGGCTCCGAGTCGAATAATTACGCCATCAAAGGCGCGGCTTACCAAAACCGCGACCGGGGAAATCACATCATCACCACCTCAATCGAACATCCGGCTGTGACCGAGGTTTGCCATTTTCTGGCCTCGCAGGGTTTCAAAATTACCTTTGTTGATGTTGACGAATTTGGGATGGTTGATCCCGCCGACATCGAAAAAGCAATTACTCCGGCAACCATCCTGATCTCGGTAATGCACGCCAATAATGAGGTTGGGACAATCCAGCCGATTGACGAAATTGGTGAGATTGCCAAAAAACACCAGGTTATTTTTCATTGCGATGCCGCGCAATCGGTCGGGAAAATTGAAACCAATGTGCGTAAAATGGGCGTTGACCTGCTTTCGGTGGCTGGCCATAAATTGTATGCTCCAAAAGGCATCGGCGCTTTGTTTATCCGCAGGGGCTTAAAGCTGCAAAAGCTCATTCATGGCGCCGACCACGAGCAAAACCTCCGCGCCGGAACCGAAAATGTACTCGAAATTGCCGGCCTGGGGAAGGCTGCAGAAATCGCAAAAAGAGACCTGGAGAAAAATTCGCAATATTCGAAAATGCTTCGCGACCGCCTTCACGAAGGTTTGGTGGCTGAACTTCCCGAGATAAAACTCAACGGTCATCCCGAAAAACGGCTGCCAAACACACTCAATGTAAGTTTCCCGAAAATCGAAGCCAACACTTTGTTGTCGGAAATCGAAGGTGTGGCTGCTTCGGCAGGTGCCGCCTGCCACTCAGAACGGGTGGATGTTTCTGCGGTATTAACAGCCATGAAGGTTCCGCTGGATTATGCAATGGGAACGGTGCGGTTTTCGACCGGGAAATTTCTTACAACGGCTGATATCGACAAAGCCACCGGAATTATCCTGAACGCTGTCGAAAAATTGAAGCCAAAAAATGATCGTATCGAAAACGTTGAGCTGATTTTTACCGGCGAAATAAAACTCACCCATTTTACCCATGGTTTGGGCTGTGCCTGCAAAATCAGGCCTCAATACCTCGAGCAGGTGCTGAAAGATTTGCCAGCCTGTTTCGATAAAAATGTGCTTGTAGGCAACGACACCTCCGATGACGCTGCGGTTTACCTGATCAACAGCGAAACTGCCATTGTGCAGACTGTCGATTTTTTTACGCCTGTTGTTGATGACCCATATTATTTTGGTGCCATCGCTGCAGCTAACGCGCTCAGCGACATTTACGCCATGGGGGCACGGCCGCTTTTTGCACTTAACATCGTGGGATTTCCTGATAACCGCCTGCCCATGCAGGTTTTGAAAGATATTTTACGAGGTGCTGCCGATAAAGCTGCCGAAGCCGGAATTTCGATTTTAGGCGGCCATACCGTCGAAGACACCGAGCCCAAATTTGGCATGGTAGTCACCGGGGTGGTTCATCCTGACAAAGTGATTACAAATTCCGGTGCAAAACCCGGCGATGCGCTCATTCTTACAAAACCTATCGGTACGGGAATTATCGCAACAGCCGTAAAACGTGGCCTTGCCGACGAAAAAACCGCTCATGCAGCCCGTGAAGTGATGGCCCAACTCAATGCCAGGGCCGCAAAAGCGATGGAAAATTTCGATGTAAATGCCTGTACCGATGTTACGGGATTTGGTTTGCTGGGACATTTAAAAGAAATGGTGGAAGGCTCAAAAGTGACGGCGGAAATTTTCGCAAACCTGGTGCCTCAGATTGCAGGAGCTTACGAACTGGCTGTTGCAGGTGCAATTCCCGGTGGCACAAAAAACAACATGGATTTTGTGAGCAAGGTGGTAAGTTGGGACAATGATGTTCCGGAGCTTATGAAAATTATGCTTTGCGACGCCCAGACTTCCGGCGGATTATTGGTGTCGTTGCCGGATGACGCTGCGCAGGCTTACATTCAAAGACTTCGTGACGACCATCAGATTACCGGTGTAAAGATCGGTAGGATTATCCGGGGAGAAAAGCCTTCAATTATGGTGGTTTTGGATGATGAATAATGGTTTTTACAAGTTAAGTTTTTATTTTTGTCTAATCTGAAAATACTAAAATGACCGATTTCATTAGGATAAAACAATTGCTTTTCTCAAAAAAAATGCTTTGGACCATCATTGCCCTCGGCATTATCTTTCGTTTGGTTCCTTATGCTGCCAACTGTTCACTTTGGGTTGATGAAGCTGCAATTTCTTCAAATATTGTTAACCGTTCCTTCACCGAACTGCTTCAGCAACTCGACATGGAACAGGGCGCACCTCCGGGCTTTTTGTTTCTCGAAAAATTTGCGACCCAAATTTTCGGGAACAACGAATTTGCCCTCAGGCTTTTCCCGCTGATATTTGGGATTCTGGCGATTTTCCTGTTTGTAAAAGTTTCCAACATGACACTAAACCCTTTGGTGCTGGTTTCGGCTATTTTTCTATTTGTCATCCATCGCACCGCGATAAACTTTGCCGTAGAAACAAAACAATATTCATCGGACATTTTTTTTGCATTATTCATCATTTTGGCCACTTTAAAATCCAGTGCCGAAAAGATAACCCTGAATAATTTCCTGCTTTTCGGTGCAGCAGGCGTTGTGTCGCAGTTATTTTCGCATGCTTCGGTTTTTGTGATGGCTGGTTGTGGTACAACAATGATTGTTGCCAGCCTGATTAAAAAAGATTACAGGCGATTTAGATTTTACCTTTCGGTTTCATCGGTTTGGTTGTTGTTTTTTGGAGTTTTGTATTTTTTACTATTCCGGCATTTTGCCAGCAATCAAGCGCAACAATTCTTTTGGACAAATGCATTCATGCCTTTCCCGCCGCGGTCGTTCACCGAAATAATCTGGCCTTTTGTAAAATTTTACCAGCTTTTCAAAAATCCGATGGGTTTTACATTTGCCGGTTTGGCTGTTTTTCTTTTTATTTCCGGAGGTATTTATCAATATTCCCGAAACAAGCAATTTTTGCTGATGCTTTTACTGCCCATTGTTTTTGCGCTTATCGCCTCAGCTTTCCATAAATATCCCTTCGAGGACCGGGTAATGATTTTTTCGCTTCCTGCCTTTATTATCCTGATTGTTAACGGGATTTATTTTGCCGTTCTTCAGGTAAAGAAGTTCAAACCCATCGTTGCTGTTGTATTCCTGATTTTAATTATGGGGCC
>CAYOWJ010000364.1:0-3408 GCA_964407625.1 uncultured Lentimicrobiaceae bacterium | reverse complement strand
AAAAAAGCCCTTTCGTTCCGGATTAACCTGCTTTGGTCGAATGGGTATTGCCAATCGATTCACATTTTCATATCTTGCAGCCATGACTTGCAGAAAACTAACTAGTAACCTAAAAGCTTTTATTTTATGGAATTAAAGGTTAGCAGGATTTATTTAACAGCAGAAAACAGCAGCGAAAAAAATCTTGATCCGAAGCATGGCAGTACCGATGTGATTGTATTTCTCGAAAATGGCAAAAAATACATCGCTTCCTTTTTTGCTTATGAAAATATTAACGAGCAACGACGTAAGCACCAAAAAAATGGTAATTTTTTGAGCGGTGCCTATTTCTGGGATAAAAACATGGTGTTGGTTGAAGATTGTTCCATGAAATTCATTGAACCGATAGTTAAAGATATTATTGATGAAGGGAATTTCCAGGAAGCATTCAGGGAGCTTTAAAATAATTGTGCTGAAGGGTTTTAAGATGTATTATTTATCAGGCTATTGCTGGGACTGACCTGGCGAAGCTGTATTTAAAGAAAATTACCTGAAAACCAAAAATTTACTCTATAAAAACAATAGCCAAATTTTGTAGCTACCAGTAATATCTCTATTTCCTGGTATTAAAAAATGATTCATTTGTTTAAAGTCCATAATTATTTAAAATAAAGGAATTACAAAATGAAAAATGTAGTAGTAAAAGAAAATCATCTCACCTTTGGTGGAGTGGCATATTTCCGTGCACATGCCGAAGAAATCGAGATCGGCAGTGTTGGTGAGAAAAAAGCGCCACTTGCAAAACAAAATTATCTGCAAGTAAAGGATCGTGCACCGGTACCACCTGAGGCCGTGATCCAGACTACCGTGGTCGATATTGATTTTAAACATACTTCAAAAACAGACTTAAAAATGGGTGCCACTGCACTTGTTGAGGGAGTTCCGGTGAAATACACTGGTGATGTTACTTTTGAAAAGCTCAAATCAGGAGAGCTCAAGCTTGTAAAATTCAGCATTCCAAGTAATGCAATTAAAAAAGCTGTCAATAATTCTCCGGAAATACTGAAAGATTTGCATTACTGGGATAAAGATGCCCGGATTGCACATCAGGTCTTTATAGTAATGGAAGCCTCTCTAGCCAGCCAATTTAGCAATACCTACGATGTTAAACTATCTTCCGGCGTTAAAGGGCTCGAAGCAGAAGTGGGTGTTAGTGGGTCATCTTCCGGCACAACCACTGTCACAATCTCAAAAGATACTTGTTTTGCTTACCTCTTATTGAAAATTAAATGGGACAATAATGGCGGTGAACCTAAAATACTCGATCTGGAAGATGACCAGTGGGGAGTCAGCTGATCATAAAAACCTGACCATCAACACATAATCAAATAAATACTTATTAACAATTCAAAATCAAAAAATTATGTCAACAAAAGAAGAACGCAGAGCCATCCGCAGGGAAAAACGCGAGATGAGAAAAACGCTCAGAGGAGCGAGAAAAACCAGGTACAATGCAATCGTGGAAGCAGCAGAAAAAGCCCAAATCACGATTGATATTGATGATGCTGAACCAAAATTTGTAGATGCTTTCAATCAGGTTTGGCCCATTTTGAAACCCGTACTGGAATATGCGGAAATTGTTAAAATCACCGGCCCGGGCGCAGATAAAGCTATCAGGGCCGTTATTGACCTGGGTGAGAGAGTCTCTACAGGAAATGCTTCGGAAACTGAACAGACCGAATTTATCAGGAAACTTGATAATATCTGGCAACCTTTAAAGACCGTACTTGGAATCATAGTCACCTTCACAAATGACAAGGTCGATAAAGTTATAAACGACATCATTGAAATCGGCGACTGGATCACTGAAGATAAAAACATTTAACTCAGGAGCTATTCCTGAATAATTTAATGGTACATCATGAAACGAATCGCAATTTTCTGTGACGGCACCTGGAATACTCCGGACAAAATGGAGGATGGAAAATATTGCCAGACGAATGTAGTTAAACTGGCCGGGGCGCTTGCCCCTGCCTCGGATGATGGAATGGTGCAACTACTTTATTATGATACCGGGATTGGCAGTGAAGGTAGTATTATCAGGCGGATTTATGATGGAGCAACCGGATCTGGCATATCGGAAAACATCATCCAGGCTTATCGGTATATTATTAACACCTACAAACCGGGCGATGAACTTTTCTTCTTCGGGTTCAGTCGCGGGGCATTCACTGTGAGAAGTATAACAGGATTGATCAGGAATTCAGGCATTTTGAAAATTGAAAATCTTGATAAAATTGACCAGGCGTTTAAAATTTACCGTTCACGACGAAAGGAATTTCAGCCCCGGGAGGTTGAAGCTACCCTCTTCAGAAAAACATATGCAGTTGAGGAATATACCAAAATAACATTCATTGGGGTCTGGGATACAGTTGGTGCTTTGGGTAATCCTCTCGTGTTAAATGGGTTTTTTAGTAAAAAAAACCAGTTTCATGATACCGAATTGTCATCAAGAGTTAGTCATGCTTATCATGCACTTGCTATAGATGAGAAGAGGAAAAATTTCGAAGCTACGCTTTGGCATCAGCAGCCGGGAGCGACAGGTCAGGTTCTAGAACAAGTGTGGTTTCCAGGCATCCATTCAGATGTTGGCGGCGGATTTTCAATAAATCAAAGCGGACTGTCTGATATTGCCTTGCAATGGATGATGAAAAAAGCCCAGGATTGCAACCTGAAATTTAGTAGTATCGTCTTAAATCCTAATTCATTAGTACCAATGCACGAATCTTACTTTGGATTTTACCGGTTACTAAAAAAATTCATTCGTCCGATGGGAATCGCTGCTCCGGGTAAGGGAAAAACTAATGAATCTATACATCCGTCAGTATTGGAGAGGTATAATAACGACAAAACTTACCGGCCACAAAATTTGATTGACTATTTAAAACTTTACCCTGCAGTAATCTGATACTGTGGTCGATGAGTTTCAGGTAAAAATTAATTGATCCATGATGATTAATCCCTGGGTTTAAAAAATGAATGCTCCTTCCGGTTGCCCTTTGCTCAGCGGAATAGTGACCATAGCCGGCAGGATTGCCTTAAAACAATGGATTCCTATTCATCTCAATAGTTAAGAAATTCATTTCCTCTAAAAAATCCGCTGATAAGAAATTGTTAATGGCATTTTAAAAGTGGAAAAATAACAAGCCCTCATTTTGGGGGCTTTTTTTATATAATTAAGTTTTGAATATTGGCTCGTTTTAATGCATAACGGGATTTACAAATCCGCCTATTTTAGAATAATAATAGTATTCTCAATGACACCAAGTATTTATTGAATCGAAAAGAAAGTGTAAGTGACGAAACATTTACAGTTATTTCAAAAGGAGATGGAAAAGCCGCCAAACTCTTTATTAATCCAACAAATTA
>CAYOWJ010000363.1:0-3417 GCA_964407625.1 uncultured Lentimicrobiaceae bacterium | reverse complement strand
TTTTCTTTTGTGACTCTGTGGTTAATTCTCAACTCTCAAAATATGTGAAAAGCATACTAAAATTGAGCGCTTAAGGTTTTAAGATTTTAATTTCATCGAAATTTTATGAAAATCAAAATACCCTTCTTCCTGATCATTGCCGGCCTGTTTTTTCTAACACCTTTTGGCGTTAAATCTCAGACAATCCCAACATTCCCGCGTGCTGATGATGTGATAAACAGCCAAAAACAGCCAAAACCCGATGACGAAAAAATCGCTGCCGAGTATCTCAAAAACAAAGAATACGATAAGGCCGTGGTGCTGTACGAAAAGTTATTCGACGAAAAAGGAACCCAGTTTTATTACACCTATTATCTATATTGCCTGATCGAACTGCAGGATTACAAAACTGCTTTAAAGATTATCCGCAAGCAGATCAAAAGTAACCCAACCCAGCTCAAGTACCTCGTTGACGAAGGTTTTATCTATTCACTTTCGGGGGATCAGGCCAGGACAAAAAAATCATTCGACGAAGCTTTTGAAAATCTTACTGCCGATCCCAATCAAATCCGCGACCTCGCCAACGCCTTTAATTATCGCGGACATTCCGATTATGCCATCGAAACCTTCGTGAAAGGTCAGAAACTGATGCCTGATTATCCTTTCAACCTCGAACTGGCCCAGATTTACGCGCAATTGGGCAAATACGATCTGATGGTTAGCCAATACCTCGATTTACTCGATGTTGATCTTTCAAAAATGTCGGTTGTGCAGGGAAGGCTGCAAACCGTGATCAATGACGACCCCGAAGGCATCAAAAACGACGCCCTCCGAAAAGAGCTGTTACGAAGGGTACAGCGTTATCCCGACAAAATCTATTTTTCCGAAATGCTCATCTGGCATTCGGTGCTGCAAAAAAACTTTGATCTTGCTCTCACCCAGGCTAAATCGCTCGACCGAAGGTTGCAGGAAGACGGTGTCAGGGTTTTTGATCTTGCCGGATTGTGTATCACCAACGAAAACTACGACCTGGCGATTGATGCATACAATTATCTGCTTACAAAAGGCCGTACAAATCCCTATTATTTAGATTCGCGAATTGGCCTGCTCAATGCCCGTTATCTTAAAGTTACCAACCGTTTCGATTACACCCAAAACGACCTCACCGACCTTGAAAAGGAATATCAGAAGGCGCTGGATGAGTTTGGCGAAAACGCCTCCACAGTCCCGATCATGAAATACATGGCCCATTTGCAGGCTTTTTATCTCGACAAAATCGAAAACGCCATTACATTACTTAACAAAGCCGTCGAAATGCCAGGCACTCAACCGGCGGTAAAGGCCGAGTGCAAAATCGAACTTGGTGATGTTCTCTTGTTTTCGGGTGAAGTCTGGGATGCAACCCTGCTTTATTCGCAGGTTGATTATGATTTTAAAAATGATCCGCTTGGCGCAGCAGCCAAATTTAAAAATGCGAAACTCTCCTATTATATCGGCGAATTCGGCTGGGCAAAGGCGCAGCTTGATGTGCTGAAAGCGGCAACTTCAAAACTGATTGCCAACGATGCCATGGAACTATCGTTGCTCATCAGCGATAATATCGACATGGACAGTTCCTACGTTGCATTGGGTTTTTATTCAAAAGCCGATCTCATGGTTTACCGCAACAAAACCGACGAAGCCCTTGCCATTCTTGACTCGGTGCAAATGGTAGCCCTCTGGCATCCTCTCCACGATGAAGTTTTGTTTAAGAAAGGTGAGATCATGTTAAAGCAGGGAAAATTCGCTGATGCCGACTCACTTTTTGCTAAAGTTACCGAGATGTACCCTCAGGATATTCTTGCCGATAACGCATTAATGGAACGTGCTGAAATTTATCAGTACCAGTATCAGGATATTCCAAAAGCCATGGAGTTGTACGAAAAAATCATGTTCGACTATCCGGGCAGCCTCTTTGTTGTGGAAGCACGAAAACGCTACCGTGAACTCAGGGGAGATGTTTTGAATTAGGAAGTGCCTAAAGTACTTGGAGTTAAGAGTTAGGAGTTAGGAGATTTATGATTTATGATTTATGATTTATGATTTATGATTTATGATTGAAGGAAATAGGTTGGTTTTTTGATTTATGATTGACTGCCAACTGCCGACTTACGCCTTACACCTTACGCCTTATGCCTTATGCCTTTCGACTACTTATTTGTGATTTGATTTTTTGAAATTTAATTTTTTATCATGTTACCAGTTCGACCAAAAAAACATTTGGGGCAACATTTTCTGAAAGATGAAAACATCGCCCAAAAAATTGTTGAAAGTCTGCTTTATTCAGGGAATTTACTCGAAATCGGGCCGGGAACTGGTGTCCTGACAAAATACCTTGTCAGGAAGACTAACAATTTCAAAGTTGTCGAAATCGATCGTGAATCGGTTGAACATCTTGAAGCAACCTTCCCTTCCCTGACATCCAGGATCATTAAGGGCGATTTCATAAAACTCGACCTTACCGATTATTTTGATGCCGAATTTGCCGTGATTGGAAATTTCCCCTACAATATTTCGAGTCAAATCTTTTTCAAAGTCATCCAAAACCGGGCGATGGTGCCGGAAGTAGTTTGCATGATTCAAAAAGAAGTAGCCGAACGGCTGGCAGCACCGCCAAAAAACAAAACCTATGGCATTTTATCGGTGTTGCTGGGTGCCTTTTATGATATCGAATTGCTTTTCACGGTAAGTGAAACTGTGTTTATTCCGCCGCCCAAAGTAAAATCGGCAGTAATCAGGCTCACCCGCAAAGCCAATCTCAACCTCAATTGTGATGAAGTAATGTTTTTTGATGTGGTAAAAACTGCCTTCAACCAACGCCGGAAAACCATGCGGAATTCGTTAAAAAAATTCTGGTTCGAAAAATTCGATCCCGACCAATATCCTGTTTTTAAGCAGCGTCCAGAGGAGTTGAGTGTGGAGGAATTTGTGGAACTTGTGAAAATCGTAACCAAATAATTTTCTTAAAAAAGAAAACCATCTGGAAAAGATTATGCAAGATCCAAATGTTTAAACTTTTGCCACAGATGGTATTTTCGTGACGTTAGTAGCTTAAAAGGAAGAAAATATTGACCTTTAAAACCAGATTTCTTAAACTGTGATAATCCGGTTGCAGGCCTCTCTGAAAAATTCTTTCCACCAGATATCGAGGTCGCGCGGGTCTCTCAAAAAAGGCAATACTTCATTTTGAGCTGACTCCAGGTCGAGGATATCTATATTTTCGTTTAACAATTCAAGCAAACGTAACTGAGTTAGGGGAGCCTCCCCGGCAAAATGTCCGGAATCTCTCATTCGCATTTCGAGATGCTTCAAATTGAGCTTTGGGAAGTGGGAAATATACCGGGCAAAATCATACCAATCGCGGCCTTTAACGCGTGACTTCCATTTTCGGCAAAGCAC
>CAYOWJ010000362.1:0-3453 GCA_964407625.1 uncultured Lentimicrobiaceae bacterium | reverse complement strand
ATAAGCAATTCCAGGTTATGCCTTATCCCAACCGTTCACACAGCATTTACGAAGGCAAAAATACCACCCGCCATGTTTACACCTTACTTACCAATTACCTGATGGAGCATGTTAAAGCCGGGGGTGTTGCAAAATAAATTAGCAAAATGTCAAAATGAATTCTGGAATATTTAACATAAAACACAAAATCCTATGCCAGTAATTTCGCCCGCACCTATGATTATTGCAAAAACCCGGAGAATTATCCGCAGGTTTGAAGAAGCTGATGCAACTTCTCCCCGAAAAGCCAGAACAATAGATGAACTTGGCCTTTATCATGGCTTAATTTTTAAGAGGCTATTAAAACAAGGGGTTATCATCGAGGCAAGTCCCCGGCGATATTATTTAAGCCGCGAAAATACAATTGAATACGAACGGGTCAGGCAAACCCGGATTAAAATTATGCTGGTAATAATGGCTGTCATCGTAATTATTGCAGTAATCTATAGTTCACTTATGAAGCAGTAATTCGTCGAAAACAGGTAATTTTCAATTTTTATCTGCCAACACCAAAATAATTCCTGAACTGGATTTGGAAAATTGGGGTTGTAGAAAAAAGTTTATAACACTTAATTTGAATAATCAGGTTTATTCCTTCATGTTATGAAAAACGTTGGTCACGTCGTCATCTTCTTCAATTTTGCCGAGCAATTTTTCAACATCGGCAACCTGGTCTTCGGTTAATTCTTTGGTTTGAGCGGGAATCCTTTCAAAGTCGGCGCTGATAATCTCAAAGTCGTTTTCTTCCATGTATTTTTGAACCGGGCCAAAACTTTCAAAATCAGCGTAAACCATGATGGTGTCATCTTCCATGAAAACCTCCTGAACGCCAAAATCAATCAATTCCAGTTCAAGTTCTTCAACATCAACAGCTTTCTTGCTTTTAACCTTGAAAACGCACTTGCGTTCAAACATAAAACTGAGGCTCCCTATATTTCCAAGCGTTCCGCCATTATGGTTAAAATAGCTGCGGATATTGGCAACGGTGCGCGTTGGGTTATCGGTGGCAGTTTCGACCACAACTGCAATTCCGTGAGGGCCGTAACCATCGTAAACCACCTCTTTATAGTCGGCCTGATCTTTTGAACTTGCTTTTTTGATTGCCCTGTCAACATTATCCTTAGGCATGTTTGCTGCCTTGGCATTTTGTATTAAAACCCTCAGGCGTGGATTATTGGCAGGGTCCGGGCCACTGGATTTTACAGCCATCGAAATTTCTTTGCCAATTTTTGTAAAAGTCTTGGCCATTGTGCCCCAACGCTTCATTTTGCGGGCTTTTCTAAACTCAAATGCACGTCCCATAATTGAATGTATTATCAAATTTGGCTGCAAAATTAGATAATTCTCTTTGCGAAAAGGATAAAATTTAGGAAAAAGAGAAGAATGGAAGAATGTGACAATTCGACAATTCGACAATTCGACAATGGGAAGAAGGGAATGATGGAAAGTTGGAGCGAAACCTACCAGGTTTGCAAAACCTGTGAGGTTTTCTTAAAGGTGTAAAAGGAAAAATGGAGGTATGGAAAAATGGAAGATTCTTCAATTTACCGGCTTCAAACTGGCTACTGCCAACTACCGGCCTTTTGCCTTACGCCTTACGCCTTTTTTTAACTCTATTAGTAAAGAAACCTTACTTTTACATGATCAATCTTAAAGAAAATGAATACCGATTTTTTGTTGGATAAAACCAAAGAACCAGATGAATCTGCTGTGGCGGAAATGATCGCTGAGAATGCCGGACTTTGGATAAAACTGAAAACATTTTTAAACGAAAATGCAGGTCCCGTAAAGGAAGAATGGAAGTTTTACGGCGCAAAATCAGGTTGGACAATGAAAGCTTTGCTGGGCAAGCGTAACCTGTTTTTTATGAAACCCGAAGAATCCGCTTTTATGGTTGCCTTTGTTTTCGGGGATAAAGCAGTAAATGAAGTTGAGAAAAGCAACCTGCCCGAAAATATTAAAACTGAGTTAACGGAAGCCAAAAAATACATGGAAGGCAAGGGTTTACGGGTTTATGTAAAAACCAACGATGACCTTGAAATTGTAAAGAAGTTGGTGGAAATTAAGGTTAAAAATTAAATCGGTTTTAAAACTCCCCGAATGAATTCTTTTGAGTGGATTTCGTTAATCATCATCCTACTCACCATACTGGGCGTGGCTTTAGGCAGTTATCCTGTACTCAGGATGAACCGCACCACTATCGCCATGGTCGGCGCAACTTCGCTGATTGTGATTGGTGCAATTTCGCTCGAAAACGCCATTCAGGCCATCGATTTCGATACCATTATCCTGCTGTTTTCCATCATGGTCATCAACATCAACTTCATGCTGTCCGGCTTCTTTAATCTGATCACCTCACAAATCCTGAAACTTGCAAAAACCCCGCAACGCTTGCTGGCGCTTGTCATCTTTGTTTCCGGACTTTTATCGGCACTTTTTCTCAACGACACGATTGTGCTGGTTTTTACACCCATCGTACTGAACATCACCATCATTTTAAAACGAAATCCAATTCCTTACCTCATGGCGCTTGCCACAGCAGCAAATGTTGGTTCTGCTGCAACAATCATCGGGAACCCACAGAATATCTTAATCGGGACGGCATCCAAAATTCCATTCACCGAATTTGCCCTCGCTCTGGCGCCGGTTTCGATTGTTGGCATGGTCATTATATGGATGGTAATCAGTTTTATCTATAAAAAGGAGTTTAAGAAAACGACTTTTGAAAAATTAACTGACGAGAAAATTCGACTTCTAAGGCCGCTGCTTTATAAAAGTGTTGTTGCAGCCATCATCATGCTGGGATCGTTTATTTTGGGATTTTCGATGCCGGTTGCGGCTTTGGGTGCGGCCTCCCTCCTACTCATTACGCGCCGGGTTAAACCCGAAAGAGTTTTCAGGGAAATTGACTGGTCGTTGCTGGTGTTTTTTATTGGCTTGTTCATCGTTACCAAAACGCTTGATTATATTGGCGTGAGCAATATTTTAAAGGGATTCCTGGCATTAAATACCGGAAACGAAATTGTTGATCTGAGCATTATTTCTGTAATCCTCAGCAATCTGATTTCAAATGTTCCGGCAGTTCTGGTGCTGCGCCCGGTAGTAGAATCTTTTGTAAATCCACAAATGGCATGGCTCACGATGGCTATGGCCACCACCTTTGCCGGAAACCTTACACTACTTGGTTCGGTAGCCAATTTGATTGTTGCCGAAAGCGCCAAAAAAGGAGGAGTAAAACTTACATTTTCCGAATATTTAAAAGCAGGGATCCCGATTACCATTTTAACCACGATTTTTGGGGTGCTGTTTCTGATTTTCGAGGGAGGTTAATTTTCATTTATAAAGAAAAGAACATGAACTTACATGATTTGATTTTGAAAAACCGGAGTTACCGGCGTTTTTATGAAGACCACA
>CAYOWJ010000361.1:0-3467 GCA_964407625.1 uncultured Lentimicrobiaceae bacterium | reverse complement strand
CGGAACGCTTTGCCAACAGGCTGTTGACGAGATGAACAATACCAATCCACGGTATCTTCTTCAGGGACGCAATGAAAATACGGGGATGGCGATTCCATCTTCTGAATCCATTCTTTTTGGAAAAACCGAACCGCAATTACTTTATGAATAGACTAAAACCGGATAAGTGAAACTGCCTTGTGGAAAATGAAAACCGGACAAATGTAAATAAATTCTGGCTTTGGCTTCATGATGGGTAACTAAAACATACAAGAACCTATTTGAACCATTTGATGGTGAACTTAAAATTTGTATTTCCGGCAAAACGATCCATCTCAAAAGCAAAATCTCCATTCCGATTTGCTGGATAAAAAAAAGCGATCCGAATGGGAAGATTGTATTTAAAATGGTCGAGCGGAATTTAACCGAAACCTCAATTCCTTTGAAAGTCAAAAGTGGATTTTATGATGTTACATAGGTCACCGAAAAAAGTTTTGCAACAAAGATGGTATTTCTGGAATGAGTGAAAGTTGAAACCTTGCTCACCTTTTGCTTACCCGGGCTTAGCGGAATTTGCAATTCCGTTTTAAAAATGGTTGGTAATGAATTTCATTTCTAATAAGCGTTTTAACCTGTTTCATGGACGGCGTTACAAATGCTGCCCAACCGGGGTAATATATGATTCAAAACGCTGTCAAGTCTTAGGACACTGACAGGTTTCGGAAAGTTACGACCTGTCAGCACCCGCCAGTCGGCGGACCTGCCAGCGTTTGAAAAAGTCAAAACAAAAGGATTTTCACTATTTTTGCTGAATATTAACACACTGAATTTGCTAAAAGGTAAGATTTTGAGGAAAGTTGTTGCTAAAATAATTTTTATTATCGTTTGCTTGCTGGCGCTTGGATTTGGCTTGCCGGCACAATCTCCAAAAGCCGACAGCCTGCAATCTGTTATCGGGCAGTTGAAAGGTCCAGCTAAGGTAAACAGCATGATACTGCTCATTGATGAACTGCTCTCAAAAGATACTGATCTAAGCCTGAAATTTGCAATTGAAGCTACGGTGCTTGCCGATTCGCTCGATGATAAAAACCTCCAAGCCGATGCAATTTACCACCTGGGACTGGCTTATCTGGCTAAAAATAATTATTCTGATGCCGAAAATGTTTTTAAAAATGCTTTGGCAAAGTCCGCTAAAATTAAAAATCATGATTTTGAATTGCTTGTCCGACTTGGAATGGCAGAAATGTTTTTTGGCAAGCTAAATTTCGATTCGGCAATGATTATGCTCGAAACGGCAAACACCATTGCAGCGGAAAATGGTTTTGATTCGCGGTTTCCAGCCATTTATAACAATATGGCTAAAATTGAAGAGAAAAGAGGAAACCACACCCAGGCCATAAGTCTGTATTTACAGAGCGCCGATTTTTTCCAATGCCAAAACAACGAAAACGAACTAGCTATTGTTTTCAATAACATCAGTACGCTGAACCTCAGCCTGAAAAATTATCACCAGGCCATCCGTTACATGAAATTGGCGGTTGAAATCAATAAAAAACAAAATCAGGTTCAAAACTTATTGATGAATTACATAAACCTGGGAATCATTTACATGGAATCCGATTCGCTGCAACTTGCCAAAAACTGGTATCTCGAAGCCATCAATATTGCCCGGAAAACTAACGATGAATTTCAGCTTGCCCGCACATACATGAGCCTGGGAAATCTTATGAACAGGCAAAGCAAATATGAGGAGGCAAAGCGCTATTACGACAGTTCGCTCTACCTGTGTGAAAAAAATAAGCTCGGTTACGGAATCATGCTCAACAAGATAAATGTTGGTGATTGGTACGCTAACACGGGCGATTACGATAAAGCTATAAGCATTTTAAACGAAGCACTCACTGAAATTACACAGTATAATTTGCCGGTTGAAACTGCCGAACTTTACAAGTTACTTTACCGCGCCTTGAAAAAATCAGGAAATCCTGAGAAGGCACTGAAATACTATGAAATGCACATTGCTTTGCAGGATAGTATTGCCGGCGCTGAAACAAAAAAAAGCATCCTCGAACTCGAACATAAATATGAAAAGGAGCGCAGCGCCCGTCAGATAGCCGTTTTGCAGCAAAACAACCTCAGCGAGAAAGCTAAATACCGGTTCTATACCATCATTTTCCTCATTGTGGTAATTATTTTGCTGTCTGCTGGTTTCAATATTCTCATGCGCCACCGCAAGGCTGTGGAAAAAGCGGCGCTTGCCAATCAGGAAAACCTGATTTTAAAGCAAAATATGGAAACTAAAAGCCGCGAATTGGTAACAAATGCCCTTCAATTAGCCCAGATGAATGAACAGTTTATTCAGGTTAATAAACAGTTAAAGAGCATAAAATCTGGGCTAAACGATAATCAAATGACTGAAATCAATGCTGCCATCGGCAACATCGAAAACAATACATTTGCTAAATCATGGAAAGAGTTTGAAACCCGCTATCAACAAGTACATGAAGGATTTTACGGGAATCTTCAAAATGCCTGTCCTACACTTACCCCTGCAGAGATTAAAATTTGCAGTTTCCTTCGCTTAAATCTTACCACCAAAGACATTGCGCTACTCACAAACCGGACTGTTGGCACGATTGATAATGCAAGAAGTTCGATCCGGAAAAAGCTCAATCTGGCTAACGACTCCAACCTCACATCCTTCCTGCTGTCGCTGTAAAATCATCCGTTTTTTTTTTAATTGAAGTTTTTTCATCCAAAACCATCAAACATGAGATAAATGTGAGATGGCTTTTTAGGTTTTCGTACCTCAGGCAATTACATTTGTGGCTAAGTTTTATTGTTTTTGAGATTACGCGGAAAAGAAAATATAAAAAGAGATACACAATCAAAATTTGATAATAAATAAAAGTTTAAATTATGAAAAAAACATTACACACTATTAAAAACTTCACTATTGCTGCAAGTATCATTTTAATTGGTGCATTTGCAAACATATTGCAGGCGCAAACCATTTACGTAAATAGCAGCACAGGCAACGATGCCACCGGAAACGGAACATCGGGCAACCCCTACAAAACCTTCAACAAGGGCTACACCATGGCTTCCGCCGGAAACACCATTGACCTCACCGGAACTTTTACATGGACTGATGCAAATGAAACGGGGGATGCGACTACATCAGGATATACCATCGCCAAGAATATCACAATTCAGGGGCAGGGTGCCGGGGCTACATTTGTACAGGCCAACAGTGCAGCCAATACCGCTGACCGCGCTGTGTTTACCATAACCTCAGCGATGACCTTAAAAAAAATTACACTCAGAAATGGCAAAACAAACAGCGGTTATGGCGGTATTTACATTAGTACCACATCCACCGTTAATATAAATAATTGTTCTTTTGAAAGCAATTATGGGTTTTCAGCAGTTCCTCATTGTGGGGGAGCAATTCGATTGGCAACTGACGCAAATGTTTCGATTTCAGC
>CAYOWJ010000360.1:0-3497 GCA_964407625.1 uncultured Lentimicrobiaceae bacterium | reverse complement strand
CCATCACCATTGGTATCCCAGAGGAGCGTTTTGTAATTTGTAGCGCTACCATTGCATTGATAGCAATTTTTACCGTCATCTGCACAAATGGTGGCATCCGGGCCGGCATTAACTTCAGGAGGATTAGCGATTATGCCGTAAAGGCCAAATGCAAGATTGTGATCGATCCCTCCAAAAACAGATGACCCGGGCAACCAATATTGACTGCCTGGCACGCCAAAACCACCAGCGGGATTTCTCCAGTGAAATTCGTTTAAAATAGTTGGTGAATCCTGCTTTTTCCAGGCCCATTGACCAAATGGAGTAAACGCCATGTGCGGCTGGACAGAAATCCAGTATTGACCCGCAACCAAAATGATTGGATTGGAGGCCATATCAAATGTAAGCGTACCTCCCGAAGTTGACACAATCGGAGAATCCAGGTAAGTGCTGACTGGAGAATCAGGGATGTTAAGTGCGGGATTATTGGAATAAATCAACAGATGTGCCAGTTGAGCAATTCCTCCACCTGTAGAATAAACACCCAAAACTTGAATCAGATCAATAGACCATGTTTCACCATCGGGGACTATAAAATCATCGGCAGCCTGGCAACTGTATTCTGTCGAATCGGTGAAATCCTGCGATGCAATAGCGCCTTCATCAGAAGGACTGGAGAGTTGTCCAAACAACAAATTATTGTCTGTCGGAAACTTAAGATTTTGTTCACCGGTCTTGTAACTGAGTTCAATTGCTGGAGTCTGGCAAACCAATATCACTGGTAAAAAAAAGAACACCGTGATAAGCATCGGAAAAAAGTAATTTTTTTTCATAACATAGAGATTTATGGTGATTAAACTTGTTTTTTTAAATTCATTTTTTAAAATATCTGATTGCCGAAAATTCTAAATTTACGATTTAAAACTTTAAATGTCAAGTATTTTAACCCCCCATATTTTTGCCTGATTTATTGGATGTGTTGAAATTTATCCTTTGCAGGTATGTTGTTATTGCTTCCCTGTTTGTATTAAATTGAAAGAATAAAAAGGTGGAGTTTTTTATGAGAATGAACTATTAATTCCTTGTCGCTTGATAGAACTCTTAGCTATTTCTGATTTTTTAAGCCAACAAAAAGTAGGTGATGATGGTTTTAAAATCAACCTCTCTAAAGGCTTTCATTAAACGAATTTCTTGTTCTACCTCCATATTTTGTCGTGTTTTTTACTAAGATGCCAAACGATGTGCCGGATTTATTTTCGAGTGGCGATAAAACCTCCAGAGTTTAATAAAGTGCAGATAAACAGTATATAAATTACTAAAACTGCATTATTTTAGCAGCATTATTTTATAAATCCGCTACCATGTTCTAACCCTGTGGGCGAAATTGTTGGATGGTTATCGCCTATGTGGGCGAAATATAATATTTCGGGAAAATAAAAAGCCCCGCCACCTTTCGGCAGCAGGGCTTTTTAAAAAGTGTTCTTTCAGGCTTTCTCCACCCGGAGGCGGAGAAGTAGCCCGAAAGATGGGGATGGGGAAGGTTAATTTATAACTAATTTTTCGACAATTGTACCTTCGGCAGTTTCGATCCTGATAAAGTAAACGCCTTTTGAATGACCGGAAAGATCAATCTTGCCGGATGCCGAAAGTGTGTTTACAAAGATTTCTTCACCAAAAGTGTTGTAAATACGGATGCTTGCATTGTTATCCATGCCTTCGATGGTAAATACGCCCTTTGTTGGGTTTGGATAAATCCGCAGGTGGCTGTCGCCGTGCTGCTCAATCCCGGTTGCCGACATCTTAACTTCAGTGATCGCCGACATGCTGTTTACATTGAACTTTCCGGTATTATCCAGCGAAGCATCGTAGGTAACCTGCAAATCATAGGTTTCGCTGGTGGATGGCCTGTAAAGCTTGTAGCTGATGTCTTCGTTGGCAGCAAAACCGTCAACTACACCGGAGTAATTGTCATCACCATTGAGGGTAAGGCCGGCACCATCTTTTGAATAAACGTTCATTCCGGCGCACAGGCCTGCAGGTGTGAATGCAGCGATGATATCACCATTTTCAAAACCTGAAGTTGCATCATCGGCAAAAGCCACAAGATGTGAAGCCGGTGTGTAAACCACGTCGTTCCATGGTGTGAGATTTACAAAATCAACAGGTTCGATGGCTGATGTTTTGTAGCTGCCATCTGGGTAAGTGATTGAGCCGGGTTCGGTCATGTAAACAAAATATGATTTACCAACTTTTAGATTTCCGATGGTGTTGAAGTTATATTTAGGCCAGTAAACGCCTTGTCCGGCAACATCCTTGGCTGCATAGAACCCGGTTACACCGGCAAACATACTCACCACATCAACATTTGAAGTACTCAGGACAGGTATGAGATTCCAGCCAACTTCAAGGATTACCTTTTTGTTGGTAAATTCAGGACCATAAATATTCAGTGCACTGCTTTGGGTAAGTTTAATTACATATCCGCTGAATTCATCCCATTTGCCAAGGGTGTTGACGTTTTGGGATGGCCAGTAGTAGCCGTCGAAGTTGTAGAGAATTACCATCGAATTTACAATGGGGCTAAAGATATGTGCAACTTCATCATCAGCCGGTTCAACATAACTTGAAATACCGCTCCAGCCAAGAGGCATGGTTAAGCCCTGGCTTCCAAAAAGAGCTGTAATTGCTGAGAATCCGAAGTCAACAAATTTGCCGTCAGAATTTGGCAACATGGGGTCGTATTTTACCTGAACGTCTTTTACGATTCCTGTTGAACTTTGATGTAATTTCCAAACGAAAGTTTCTCCGGCAGCAAAGCCTTCTTTGATATCCGGTGTGGTGTTATCATCGCCAAAGGCAACCAATACCTGGCTTTCGCCGGTCCATTCAACCATGCCGCCACATTTTTCGATACCTTGATTATCCTGATAAAAAACACCGATTACATCTTCTGGTTCGAGCATCGAAATGTCGGCAGGAATAGCGATAAGGTGCGTTCTGTTGGTTTGATCAGGCTTCCAGTTGGGTTTTACTTTAACCAGATAATCCTCAACCTCGCCATCAATGGCAAGTCCGGTGTAAGATAAATTACCCTGAGAGTCGAACCTGAACCTTGCAAATGTTTTTCCGGTTAAGGCTGTTGTGGGAATAATAAAAGTAAGTGTATTCGTTCCGGCAGTTAGCGGCTGGTTGACGAAAATCTGTTCTCCGCTTTCTGCCCAGCTTCCGTTGCTGTTAAAATCCATCCAGGCATTGAGGAACCCGGCGCCCGAAGCAACCACGTTAACGGTGGCAACATTTCCAACCGACAATGATCCGACAAACTGAACGCCATCTTCATCGTCAATAGCATTGTTGTCGTCTCCAAGCGCAAGAGGTGATGGCTGACCATCGGGCTCGTTGTCTACTTTGCTGCCTAAATAAAGTAAACCATAATTTATGTGTCCGGCTCCATTATTGGCAGTCAAAGTTGGATATTGCTCAGGAGCATCACCAAAGTCAATGCAACATTCGGGCGC
>CAYOWJ010000359.1:0-3498 GCA_964407625.1 uncultured Lentimicrobiaceae bacterium | reverse complement strand
ATTTCGATCAGGTTTTATGAAGAATTGAATGATTTCCTGAAAAGTGAAATCCGAAAAAAGTGGATAAATTACACTTTCAGAATCAACCAAACCGTAAAAGATGCGATCGAAGCCATGGGCGTACCTCATGCTGAAATTGACCTGATTGTGGTCAATGGAGAATCGGTTGGTTTTGATTATCATCTGCAGGATGGAGATCAGATTTCGGTATATCCTGTTTTTGAAACACTTGATATTTCGACTTTAACACTTTTACGACCAGAACCTTTGCGGGAAACCCGGTTTATTCTGGATGTCCATCTTGGAAAACTCTGCAAATACCTGCGTATGCTGGGTTTTGATACTTATTACAGAAATGATCTTGCTGATGACGAAATTGTAAAAATCTCGGTAACAGAAAAACGGATAATTCTGACCCGCGACCTTGGAATACTTAAAATTGGCGCCGTAACACACGGTTATTGGATTCGCTCGAAGAATTCAAAAGAACAACTTTTTGAAGTCTTCAAACGTTTCGACCTGAAGGACAAATCCCGGCCATTTTACCGCTGCACCATGTGTAACAATCTCGTAAAGGAGGTTAAGAAAACCGACATCGAACACCTTCTTAAAATGAATACCAAAATCTACTTTGATAAGTTTTACCAGTGTAACGACTGTAAAAGGGTGTACTGGGAAGGAACACATTTTAAAAACATGCAAAATTTTGTTCAGGAAATAACCGGAAAATAACATGAAAATTTTAATCATCTGTACCGGGAATACTTGTCGCAGCCAAATGGTGGAAGGTTTTCTGAAATCCGCCAACAAGGAACTTCAGGTATTTTCAGCAGGTATTCATCCCGAAGATGAAGTTAATCGTTTTGCTGTAAAAGCAATGAAGGAAATCAACATCGATATCAGCAACCAAAAGCCAAAAGCTGTCGAAAATTTCACAAACGAATCATTCGATTTTGTGATAACAGTTTGCGACTATGCCCGGGAGTATTGCCCCAATTTTTCCCAAAAAGTGATCCAGCGGCTGCATATTGCGTTTGAGGACCCGGCAAAAGCTCAGGGCTCAGAAGAGCAAATACTTGAAGTGTACCGAAAAACACGGGATGCCATAGTCGGCAGGTTTTCTGAATTTTTAGATAATGAAATCAACTGATGAGAGCGATTTACTCAAATATCAAAAGCATCAATAATGGAGTTACTGCTTGCCGTTGATCTGGGCGTAAAAACCGGATTAGCGCTTTATCGCTCCGATGGTAAACTCGTGTGGTTCCGATCGCAAAACTTTGGAAATGCCGCAAGGTTAAGAAAAGCTATACCAGCCATTCTTACCGCTGATGATGAAATTAGTTTTCTTGCGGTTGAAGGAGGTGGTCCATTATTTAAAATCTGGGAAAACGAAGCTCAACGGAGGAATATCGAAATAATTCATACCATGGCAGATGAATGGAGACCGGATATTCTGCTCCCACGTGAGCAACGCCACGGAGTTGCTGCCAAAAACAACGCCATTATCTACGCCCACAAAATCATCCAAAAATTAGCCGATTATCGCGCCACCTCACTTACCGACGATGCTGCCGAGGCGATTCTAATTGGCCTTTGGGCATTATCCAGACTGGGCTGGGTAAAAGATATTAACCAGATCTTAAAGTAATTGTACTATTTTTATCCTCAAATTTTTAAAGTTGTAAATAATGAACTTTGTGCTGAAATACCTGGGTTATAGTTTTTTGATACTCGTTGTCGTGGTTAATTTTTCATGCAAAAAACGCGTTGATGATCTGCCTGCAACAACCAAAATTGATATCCTTTCGTTAAGTTTCGGGAATACTAAAACGACAGCCATTTTTACCATTGCTAATTCCGGTCAGCAAACACTTGATTTTGATATTACCGAGAACATCACATGGCTCGGGCTTGACAAAACCAAAGGCCAGGTTGCCGGAAAAAGCTCCGAAAACATCACCGTAACTGCCAATCGGCAAGGCTTGCCAAAAAACAGATATGAAGGCATAATCAGCATAAAAACGAATGATAAAACAACTGACATTATAGCCTACCTCACTGTTGACATGTTTTTGGTAACTGTTATAAATCCTGTTTTTACAACTGTCGAAATCGAGGTTGACAGTTCAAAAAATAAATTGGCCGAAAACAATTACTCCCGATTGATTGGCGCCGGTGACAGCACCCAGTTTTCGTATTTCGACAATCCGAACCGATTTATTTATTTTGCGCAAACATCAGGTTTGTACACCGATAGCACCATTCTTGGGCAACAAATGGAATGGACCGATATTTTGGATGTGGAGCAATCCCACTTGCCAAGAATTTTTCTGAATGTACCCAAAGAATACTTTTTTCTCAGCATCATTAATACTTTCCAAAATCTGTTTCCACTCTATGTTAATGCCGGGACGGCCTATGAAGAAGTTGAAAACATAGTAATTTTTCAGAGTTCGGAACCATTGCCTATCGGCTATTATCCGGCTTTTGACAGCACTGTAGTCCGCGCTTTTGTGTATGGAAGTACGCTTAGTGTTACCTGGTCTCAGGGCGATCAGTTTAATTTTCCCTATACCCAAAACCAGGCAATTGTCCTTAAAAATTACCTCAGCGACACGATTAAAAGTTCGGTACCAATAAAGCACTATCAGCTCTTACCATCCACAGGCATTTTTAACCGGAATTATGGTGATGTAATTGACGTTTTCGGCAGAGGAAAAAAATGAGCGCTTTAAAAAACAACAAATCAACACCATAACATTGCTTATCAGCGTCATTTTGTCAGAACAAATCTGCTGGCACAGGCTTTGATTTGCCGAAGCAAAAATTTTAAAAACTTAAATTTCGCAACATATGCAAAAAGGTAAAATTAATGTACAGACCGAGAACATTTTTCCCATCATTAAAAAATTCCTCTATTCTGACCACGAGATTTTTTTAAGAGAGTTAATATCAAATGCCGTCGATGCCACGCAAAAGCTTAAAACCCTTGCAAACACAGGCAATTTTAAAGAAGAATTAGGCGATTTGACGATTCAGGTAATCCTGGACAAAAAGAAACGGACAATCACTATTCAGGACCGTGGAATCGGGATGACTGCCGAAGAATTAGACAAATACATTAACCAGATTGCATTTTCGAGCGCCGAGGAGTTTGTAAAGAAATTCAAAACCAAATCGGAAGCTGAGCAGCATGCGCTTATCGGGCATTTTGGGCTTGGTTTTTACTCGTCGTTTATGGTTTCTGATAAGGTGGAAGTTATCTCGAAAACTTACAAAAAGGGTGGCGCAACAAAGGCTGTAAAATGGGAATGCGACGGAAGTCCCGATTACACGATGGACGAAACTGTTAAAAACGACCGTGGTACCGAAGTCATCCTTCACATAAGTGAAGAAGAAAAAGACTTTGCCGAAGAATTCAAAATCAGGGAATTATTAAAGAAATATTGCCGCTTCCTGCCGGTTCCCATCCAGTTTGGAACAAAAAAGGAATCA
>CAYOWJ010000358.1:0-3505 GCA_964407625.1 uncultured Lentimicrobiaceae bacterium | reverse complement strand
CCACAAAATAAACCCTCATTTCCCTTTTCCGTTTATTCTAAAACTGCCTAAAGGCAATAATTTCGTCCATTAAGTTTGTCGTTTGATATTTTGACGACAAGTCGGCACCCTTTTTTCTATTCAGAAAAACTGCTAAAGATTTTCCCATCGTATTTGAACAAACCCATACTTGAGCTACTAAACCATAAGTTCCCTGATTTATCTTTTAAAACAGGACGAGTATTATTTCCGGAAAGGCCCTCTTTCTCTGTAAAGATTTTGAGTTTGTTTCCATCATAACACCCTAATCCTTTCTGAGTGTTAAACCAAATGTTTCCTGATTTATCTTCCAAAACATCAGAGGGGCCAAAATTGATCTTCTCATCAAAAAGATTCTTCGTGAAAGTTTTTCCGTCATAACGACATAAACCATTAAAAACCGCGCAGAACCAAAGATTTCCGTTTTTATCTTCTATCATCCGGTCCGTTCGTCCAATAATATTATAAGGAATTATATTACTGAGGGATTTACCATCAAAACGTGAAACTCCCTCACTTACGCATGCAGTGAACCAGATGCTTCCGTTTTTATCTTCCAGAATTGAAAATATTGCCTTCAGTTGCAGGTTATCCTCATTGATGACCTCTTTATTATCCAAAAAACGGGTAAAAAATAATCCGTTGGAGCAATAGACGCCATCATCTGTGCCGAACCAGATTGTTCCACTTTTATCCTGCATCATACACCATACACCATTATGTTTTGGCGGATTATTGCCTGAATCGGTGAGGTCGTAAACACTGGTATTGGCTATCAAACCCGGGATTTGAGTAAAGGCTTTTCCAATTGACCTGTCGGCCGATTTGTTGTACCGATTGAGTCCGGTTTTCGTGCCTACCCAGATGTTACCAGAATTATCTTCTAAAATTGAATATACAATGTTATTGTCCAGGCCATCTTTCACTGTAAAATTTGTAAATGATTTTCCATCGAAGCGATAAACACCTTCACCATTGCTACCGAACCAAATATTCCCACCAATATCCTCGATGCCGCAGCCAATGGTAGCTTCATTATTGATTCCCCGGGGCTTAGGTATTTTCAGCAGGCCGGTTGTGATAGAATTCAGTTCGCTTACACTGTCTCCTGGCAGTTCTGTTTTTATTTGCTCGCTACAGGAAGTAAAAAAAACTATTAATGTCAGAAAAACAAAGTTTTGCATTTGAAAGTAATCTTTTATCATTGTTCAAAGTTTAATTCAGGTTTGTTGGTTTCTTGCTTAATGTCTATTTAGCATTATCTGCAAGGCTTTACGTAAACTTATTATATCATCACCTTTGGTGCAGTCAGAATTTCAAAAAATGCGGCTAACATTTCCTAAAGATGAATTTTTTCATTACAAACATACTCATTTTTATCATTCTACCTTTCACAGCTTTATCGCAACATTTGCTTGTTCATCAGGCTTTGATGTTGTTGTTGGCGAATAACTGATAGGATGCAACAGTTACATTTAACGCGAAAATGCTTTGCGGATATTCAGAACTAAATTCACCATCTTTATTTTTCAATGGCTCAAAGATAGGAGGACAGGTTTGAGATCACAACATTACCTTCAAAACCAATTCTTCAGAATCCATTGTTAACCGATTAACAATATTTTCTTAAAACGCACCAACATATCTTAAACATAAGTAGTTTTGCGGCCTTATTTTATCACAGAAGTCAACAACAGCAACAAGTTTAATAAGTTTTTATGAAAAAAAAGATTCTTGTCAGAGACGTAACCCTTCGCGATGGACAGCAATCGCTTTTTGCAACCCGCATGAACCAACAACAGATCGACAGGGTTCTGCCCTATTTTAAAGAAGCCGGATTTTATGCCCTCGAAGTGTGGGGCGGCGCCGTTCCCGATTCGGTGATGCGCTACCTGCACGAAGACCCCTGGGAACGGCTCGAAAAAATAAAAGCCGGCATTGGCGATGCTTCAAAACTAACTGCGCTTTCGCGCGGAAGGAACCTGTTCGGCTACAATCCTTATCCCGACTCAGTAATCGAAGGATTTTTAAGAAACTCCGTAAAATCGGGCATTGATATTATGCGCGTTTTCGATGCACTCAACGACATCGAAAATATGAAGGCAACCATCCGCTTTATGAAGGAAAATGGCGGCATGGCCGATTGCGCCGTTTGCTTTACGGTTGACCCGAAATTTACCTTCAAACAGCGCACCCAGGCATTGTTTCATCGCAAAAAGCTGCCCCGCAATCTTTTTGGCATCTCGTATTTTGTTAAATTGGCTAAGAAGCTCGAGAAACTCGGCGCCGATATCATCTCCATTAAAGATATGGCCGGTTTGATAACTCCATCGGAGTCAGCCGATTTGATCAGACAGCTCAAAAACGAAGTGAGCGTGCCGATAAACATGCACACGCACTGCACGCCGGGCTATGGGCTGGCTTCGACGCTTATGGCCATGCTCAACGGTGTCGATATTATTGATACCGCCCTGATGAATTTTGCCGGAGGGCCAGCCGCCCCCTCGTATGAAATCCTTCAGGTATTTGCCGATAAACTCGACATCGAATTTGGCGTAAATCGCAAAGCTGCCTTCGAGGCCAACAACCAATTAAAAGAAATCAGAAAAGAACTGGCCGAATTTGATAGCTATAAAATCTTCCCGATCGATTTCGATATCAGCAATTATTCGCTTTCGCCTGAGGTTGAAAAGCTTTTCGACCTTGCCATCGAATATGCTCAGGATAATAAAGAAGACCGGCTTCTGGATGTAACACAACGGATTGAGATGCACTTTAACTTTCCGGAGCCTGATGAGGAAGTAAAACATGCCGAAATTCCCGGCGGGATGTACACAAACATGCTTGCACAGCTCAAACAGTTAAATCTCGATCATTTATTGCCAAAAGTGTTGCTAACAGTGCCCATCGTCAGATTGGTTTCAGGATGCCCGCCCCTGGTAACTCCAACCAGCCAGATTGTTGGCGTGCAGGCTGTAAATTGCGTAATCGACGAAAACAAGGGATTGCCGCATTACACCAATAATTCGATCCAGTTTGTAAACCTTGTAAAAGGCGTTTACGGCAAAACCCCTACCCCCATCGACCCCGACTTTAGAGAAAAGATTACAGGAGTGCGCGAGGAAACGCCGTACGACACCACGACCTACAAACATCCCGAAAACCCAAAATGCGACAAATATGGCGGTATTCTTCTGGCACAAAACGAAAAAGAAGAACTACTCCTCGATTTGTTCCCGAGCGTGGCCTCCAACTTCCTGCTCAACAAGCGCGAAAAACATTATATCGACGTAAAGCGCGAGATCGAAGAAGAAAAGCAGCGTAAACGCGACGAAATCAGAATGGCCTATGAGCGGCTTTCACCGGAAGAAAAACAAAAACGACTCATGGAAGGGCTGTACAATTACCCCTGGACTTCCGAAGGAAAACCGGAAGCAAAAGAAGAAATTAGTTTTTTTGTTGAAGAGGAAGAATTCCCGGAGACGGG
>CAYOWJ010000357.1:0-3510 GCA_964407625.1 uncultured Lentimicrobiaceae bacterium | reverse complement strand
CCCGGCACCTTTACAGCAGTTCCGCAATGAGTTTACGGTTGGTGCCGATTGGGATGAATTTGAAATAAGAATCTGACCTTCTTTATGAGAAATCTTCTGACATCAAGTTTTAATTTCGGGTTCTCCGAAATATTTACTCAAAATAAACACTGCTAATCATCCAATTTTCATTGCCCGTAAATGGTTTTTTACTAAGTCATCCAAAAAAAATTTGCAGTATGGCGATGTTAAAACCAAGGTATTGGAAAAGATGTAAATTCGCACCCGGATTATTATGAAAAAAATGAACATTATAATTGCCGGTGATGGCGAAGTTGGTTTTCACCTGGCAAAATTACTTAGCGACGAACGCCACGATATTACCGTGGTTGATCCGCACCATGATTTGCTTAAACTTGTTGAAGCACACACCGATTTATTGACCATTGCTGGCGATTCGACCTGCATCTCGGTGCTTGAACGTGCTAATGTAAAACGTGCCGACCTGGTGATTTCGGTGGTTCATGAAGAACACATCAACCTGATGACCTGCATTATTGCAAAAAAACTTGGAGCTAATCAAACCATTGCCCGCGTTAACAACACCGAATATTTAGAGCCAAAAAACGCCGAACTTTTCAAAAGCATGGGAATTGATCACATGGTCTGCCCCGAAAGCCTTGCTGCCGAGGAAATTTTTAGTTTGTTGAATCAAACTGCGGCAACCGAAACCTTTAATTTTTCGGATGGAAAACTTATTCTTTTCCTGATAAAACTCGACAAACATGCCGAAGTTGTCGGCAAAACTCTCGATCAGATTGCCAGCGAGTATCCTTTTCTCAATTTCAGGGCAGTGGCTATCCATCGCAATTCCAAAACCATCATCCCACGAGGCAAAGACGAATTTAAAGCAAACGACCTTGCCTACGTAATTACAAAACCCGACGGCATCGAAACACTTTTTAAACTGGGTGGAAAAGAAGAATATAATATTAAAAATGTGATGATTGTTGGTGGCGGGCGTATTGGACGTAAAACTGCAATCCGTGTTCAGGAAGACTATAATCTAAAAATGGTGGAAATCGACAGAGATCGCTGCATCAACCTGAGTAACGAAATGAATAATGCACTCATCATTAACGGCGATGCCCGCGATATTGAGTTATTGCAGGAAGAGGGCATCGAAAATATGGATGCCTTTATTGCAGTTACCAACAACTCCGAAACAAATATTCTTACCTGCCTTCATGCCCGCAAATTTGGCGTAAAAAAAACCATTGCTCTTGTCGAGAATATCGAATACATCGACATTTCTCAAAATATTGGTATTGATACCATCATCAACAAAAAGTTGATTACTGCAAGTTACATTGCCCGTTTTACGATGGGTTCACAGGTTACTTCCACCAAAGTTCTTCACGGAATTGATGCTGAAGTTTTTGAATTTGTTGTAAAAGCCGGTTCCGCCATTCTCAAAAAACCCATCCGAAAACTTGATTTCCCCGAAGGTGCGATCATCGGAGGTATTGTGCGCGACAACGAAAGTTATATTGCCGTTGGTAACCTGAAAATCATGGAAGGCGATAAAGTTGTTGTTTTCTCGTTACCTTCATCCATTCAAAAAGTTGACAGACTTTTTACGTAAGCCATGCCCTGGAGCAAAAAAATAAATATTGAGATCATACTCCGGGTTACCGGAATTTTGCTTGTTATCGAAGGGGCATTTTTGCTTACCGCATTGCCTTTTTCGCTGTTTTATGGTGGTGATGATAATCTTGCCTTTGCACTATTTAATCCTCAGGCCGATTTCTGGCCAATTTTGATAACCGCACTGATTACTTCCGGTTTTGGGGGAATTTTGTTTTTTTCGACAGGACATCAGGAAAAAAAAATAATCGGCAAACGCGAAGGATATGTTATTGTATCGCTTGCCTGGGTTATTATTTCGCTTTTCGGGGCTTTACCTTTTGTGCTGAGTGGCGCCATACCCGAATACACCGACGCATTTTTCGAAACCATGTCAGGGTTCACAACTACAGGCTCTTCCATACTTACCGACATCGAAATTGTACCAAAAGGTTTGCTTTTCTGGCGCTCGATGACGCACTGGATTGGTGGAATGGGAATAATCGTGTTTTCGCTCGCCATCCTGCCATTTCTTGGAATCGGAGGAATGCAATTATTTATTGCCGAAGTTCCGGGACCAACGCCTGACAAATTGCATCCACGCATTACTGCAACGGCTAAAAGGCTTTGGGGAATCTATTTTCTGTTAACTTTTGTACAAACAATTTTGCTGATGCTGGGAGGCATGAATTTGTTTGATGGATTGTGCCACTCTTTTGGAACAATGGCCACCGGCGGGTTTTCGACAAGAAATTCGAGTATTGCCGGGTTTTCGCCATACATCCAATATGTTATCACAGTTTTTATGATTCTGGCAGGAACCAATTTTACACTTCATTTCCTGGCTTTGCACGGCAGATTTAAAGAAGTAACCAAAAACGAAGAATTAAAATATTACCTCTTAACTATTTTGATTGCATTAATAATTTGCATGATTGCCCTTATCCCCGTCAGCGACAGCCCTATCGAACAGATATTCCGCGATTCGATATTTACGGTTGTCTCCATCATTACAACAACAGGCTTTGTTACCGCCGATTATTTGTTTTGGCCGGTGTCGCTTTGGTTTGTTTTATTGCTCCTGATGTTTATTGGAGGCAGTGCCGGCTCAACAGGCGGCGGAATTAAGGTAGTACGACATTTGCTTTTATTTAAAAACAGCCGGCTCGAGATGAAACGGCTGATGCACCCTCAGGCAGTTCTGCCGGTGAGGATGAACGGGAAGCCAGTTTCGCCGGATATTATTTTTAATGTTCTGGCATTTTTTCTGATTTATATTATCATTTTTGCTGCCGGCTCGTTGGTGATGTCGTTGCTGGGTCTGGATTTTGAATCTTCGATAGGTTCGGTTGCTGCATCACTTGGAAATATCGGGCCAGGTTTTGGGTCGGTGGGGCCCGTTTGTAACTTTTCGCACATCCCTGATTTTGGAAAATGGGTTCTCGCTTTTTTAATGTTGCTGGGCCGCCTTGAATTATTCACCGTTCTCATCCTTTTTTCGCCATCTTTCTGGAGAAGATAGAGATTGATAAAATTGATTGATTTATCCTATAAAAATAGCTTCCAAAATATATAAGATTATGACAAAAATTAGCGGCAAAACAGTTTTAATTACCGGAGGAGCTGCCGGAATTGGAAAACTTATGGGTGAAAAACTTATCCAAAAAGGTGCATCAAAATTGATAATCTGGGACATCAATCCGGAATTTCTAAAGCAAGCAACCGACGAACTTCAATGTAAAAATTGCAATGTTTTTCCTTATCTGATTGATGTTTCTGATACTTCCAGAATTATCGCCACAGCAAAAAAAGTTAGAGATGAGGTAGGCGAAGTTGATATTTTGGTAAATAATGCTGGCGTTGTGGTTGGGAAAAATTTTAAAGATCATTCGCATCATGATATTG
>CAYOWJ010000356.1:0-3511 GCA_964407625.1 uncultured Lentimicrobiaceae bacterium | reverse complement strand
CCACCGTAAATACCATTTTCAGCCAGATCGAGGGCTGTAAAACTTCCGGCAATTACGTCAACACCTCCGGTAGTCCAGTCGTATTGGTTACAGCTTACGTTGTAGCCTGGCACATCAATTCGTAAAGCAGCACCCATTTTGGCTTCCAGAATATTAAAAGTTTCGTTTGATTTTACGAGTTGATGACCCGGGCCATCGAAAACTACACGGCTTGTACCTTCAGTAAAGGCTGATGTACCAGATGAATTGGTCCAGTCTCCACTAACATTCATCGTCCTGTCAGAAAGATTAAAAACACCTGATTGGATAATAACATTTCCATTTACATCAAGAATACTGCTTAAGGTATTATTTACTGTAACCGTTCCTGTTTGGCTAAAGGTCAGGTTATTGAAATAATCTCCCACATTCATTCTTAGTGACTGAGAAATTCCATCCAGTATTATTTCTCCGGCATTGCCAACAAATATTCCGTTTGAATTGATGTCACCTTTAAGTGTCAGATCGTAGTATGAAGCAATATTGAATTTTGCACCAGGATGAACATAAATATCGCCATTAATGGTTAATGGCTGTGTTGACAATGAACTGATTCCGGTTTCAGCACCTCCGGATTTATAGCTGCTTACATCATAAAAAGAGGATGTTGCAGAATAACTCCTGATGTAAGAGGATGAAGTACCACGCATCGCAACTACTCCTGAAGCAAGATTAGCATTTGAACCTGAATTGAATTCCCATGGCCCATAGACATTGAATGCTGTATAAGCAGTAAACCCTGCGGTTGAACCGGAGTTCCATGAAACAATGCCATAAGCTGTTATTAATCCTGCAGCATTATTCATGTTAAGCGTTCCGGATATAATAAAATCGTTTTGGACAGTGAGGGAATAGCCACCGACAGTAAGGGTAGCTCCGGATTCGATGTTTAGACTTTTACAATTTGCGTTTGCGGTTTGAATGTAAGGCTGGCGTGTAGCACCTGTTGGAATGGTTATATCGAATGTGGCATCGGGAACAACGTTTCCATCCCAGTTGCCTGCCGTATTCCAGCTTGTACTTATATCTCCCTGCCATGTTAATTCATCTGTTTTTTGATAAGCCAGGGTGTACGATCCAAAGGCAGCAAGGTATCCCTTAACCTTTAAATAAGCATAGCCATCGTAAGTTGCCATCCAGGTAATTTGGGAGCGGTTCGATTCACAACCGTCGTCATTGTAGGTGATTTGCGAACAATTATTATCAGAGAGCTCAAGGTAAGTATCGAAACTGGCGGTGGCTCCGTTTCCACAACCCGTTTGGAAAGTATATGTTCGACCGGTTGCTACTTCAATACGGTACATTTTGCAGCCATTCGTATTTATTGAAGAAGCGTGAGTGTTCCAGGAATTTACCGGAGAAATCTCAAAATCATATCCGGGGCAGGTAATGCAGCTAATTGTAGCCGTCGAACGATAGGCTGCAATTACACTTTTTATCGTTTCGATGGTCCAGGCATTGTCACCGTCAGCAGAGTGTCCTGTAGCAACACCCATAAAGTTTATCGTGGGATTGGAGAAATATCCAACCCTGGTTGAATTCTGATTATTGGGAGGGGGGAAATACCCACCACCTGTGTAGCTCATTGCCGAGGAATAGAGTATGCCATCCGATCCCCACCATCGCCATCCTGCAGAAAATGAAAAAAGTAGAGGTCCGGGTTGATAATTTTGCTGTTTGTGATGTCCACAACCCATGTTATGACCCATTTCATGTATGGGTGAAAAAGCTGAAGATGTGCTAACGCCTGCTAATGAAAATGCATACTCAGGGCTTCCTGATGAGTTATCCAGTCCCCAGCCAAGGCCGCCTCCCATTGTTGTGAAAAGTTGCACCAGATCAGCTCCGTAGGTGTTACGCCAGGTATGAATCCCATCCATATAACCATCTGAAGTTCCAGTCAAACGGTTAAGATCAACCTGGTCGTCTCCATTTTCGGTGTATGAAACTTCGGCAGTGTAAACCAATCTGTTGGTTGCCCCGGTTTGACTGTTGGCATGAACAGTTTTGCCAATTGCCACCGCAGTAGCCACACAGTTGAGGATGCCTCCGCCATTGGTATTGCCCCAGGTGCGGGCAGCAGGTGTGTAAAGAATCATAATGTCAATAGTCACATCAGTAGACGGAGCTTTTATTGACCCAGAGCCATTTTCAGGTCTGGGTTGAATGACGAAATCCTCCTCAGAAGAGCCATCGCCTGGCATTAAAGGAGGTTGACCCTCCACCTCTGGAATCAATGCTGGATTAAGTTCGATAAGGTAGTGTTTGAGTGATACCGGATCGCTGATGATTGTAAATCTTTTTCCTTGCTCAGGAATAAAGATATTGATCAGTGTCCGGCCTTCTGTGGTCGAAATCACAGCAAAAGCATAATCAAATGATTCCAATCTGGCGGTGATTGTAACATTGCCTTCGAAATAGTTTTCCACATTTTGAACTTCGGCAATAAACCTGGTATCAGAAAACAGGTTTAGTTCGATCCGATCATCAGTTGTAACTCCAGATAACGATTTGAGGTTATCAGTCAACTCAACATCTCTGAATCTGACAACTGCATCCTTGTTATCGAAAAAATGCAAGGCATTGGTAACATCTTGCCGATTGTCGGTTTCATAATTTATTAATTGAAACTCGTTTGACTGAGCACAGACCTTTGCAGGAATAATCAGATCTGACAAACCGATTATTAATGCCAAGAAGAGTAAAATTTTTAATTTCATGTTTTCTCCTTTTTTTAAATATTAATTGAATTGTTAACAAAAATGCATTTTAATTCGTAATAAATAGCTTAAACTAACCGGGCATATTTGATCCAAATATACTCGCGGTTAAAAATAATGTTTTTTGTTTATTTCAGCATATTTTTTATTTTGGAATTTTTATCCGGTAAATATTATTCAGGTTGTAAACAGGTTGTCCAGTATTTGGGGTACCATTTACACTTAGGTCATCCAAAAAATCCTCCGGAACATCGGTTAATCTCTGCCATTCATGCCAGCTTTGTTGCTGAAGAACTTCATTTAAACCTTGGGTAGCATTGGTTTGAAAATCAGATAAATTTCCGTTACTTAGCCTTACTTTCGATTCATCAGTAAACATAACTTCTAAAAGGCTATTCCCGCAATGAAAGTAATGGTCAGGGGTTTGTTTGTGAAGTAAAATATCGTGTCTGCTTTATCTTGAAATTTAAAAAACAGCCATAAAACCCGAAGTGAATATCCTGTTTTTATTTGGGTTTTTTGGAAAAAAAAGAGGCACCATAACTGATAAGGTGCCTCCTGAATGATCTGAAATGAGTGAGTTTAAAATTTGATAGAATCTAAAGTCCTTTCACAACTTTTCGTGTGGCAACACCTTGCGAAGTACTGATCTGAACCTGGTAAAAACCTGCAGGCAGATTTGATAGGTCGAGAAGCTGGTTGCCTTCGGATTTTGGAGTAATACGCATCACAACGGAACCATCGGAAGCCAT
>CAYOWJ010000355.1:0-3522 GCA_964407625.1 uncultured Lentimicrobiaceae bacterium | reverse complement strand
CCTTTCAGAATTTTATATTCTTTAGTGGTTTTTCCAGCCCATGCTTCTGTAATAATGTCGGTGAGAGTTGCAAACTGCAAGCCTTCTTTGATTCCTCGTTTTTTCCATTCGTTGGTTAATTCGTTGCGGATTTCGATACTTTTGAGGCGTTGGTTAATCCAGTTTTCGGAATAGCCTAACCGGAGATATTGTTCCAAAGCACGGTCAATGGTAATTTCAGGGTCTTGCATTTCGTCCAGACGTTCGGTGGCTATTTGTGCCAGCCAAAGTTTAAAAGGTTCTGCTTTTGGTGATGGAATTGACTGGATGAGCCTGAAAAGCTGTTCTGTATCAGCAACGTCGGTTTTGTAATATTTGCCATCAACTGACTGCATTTTCAGTTGACTACAATTTGTAGCCAACTGACTTCCTTCAGCCTTCAACCTTGTTTTTAAAACACTCCAGTATTTTCTGGGATTTTCGCTGCCAGTAAGTACTTCAACAACATCAATTACCGAGAAATACCATTTCTCCTGCTCACCGTCCCAAATGGTTCTTACTTTTTTGTCTTCAAATAATTTTATGGCATCTTGCTTTTTCATTGTTTTGTGAATTGGGTTTTATGCTGTTTTTAAAATGAACAATCTGTTTTACATTTGTAAAAGTAGCAATTAATTTCTATCACAAAACCAGTTATCAAAACAAAAAAGGCCACCCAATTTTGAGCAGCTTTTGATTTTTGGTTCTGATATCCTAAATATTATTGAAGCCCTTTAACCACCTCAATTACCTCAGGTAAATCCATGCCTAATTCTTTGAGGTGTTCAATTTTCGGCACCCCGTTTTTGGTCCAGCCACGACGTTCGTAAACGGCATCGAGGAGCTGTTCGTAGCGGTCTTCGCGATAAGCGCGCATAACAACCATTTTTTCCTGTGTGGTTTTTCCTTCGGGATCGTAGCCAACCAGTTCTTTTAACTGCTTGTCGTACCTTTCGGCGCGTGATTCGTATTCTTCGGCAGTTACAGGGCCCGCAGCACGGTAAGGTTGTGCATCGTGTTTACGCAAGCCATAGCCACGGCGGATATTAAAAATACGCTGGAAATTATATACTCTTTCCGACATGCGGATCAGCTCTTTTTTATCAAACTCTTTTCCGGTAACGGCTTTGTAAATGGTAACGTAGTTATCAACGTGTTCAGGAACTTTAGCGGGTTCGTCGGTTGTAGCGTTGTTTTCGGGTTCAACGTCGTTCCAAGGGAGTTTGCATAAGCCCATCAATCCAAACCAGGTGCGGAACATCGGGAAATAATGCAGCGCTTCAGCTTTCTTTTCAAAAGTTGGAATCTGGTTGTTTACCATGTCCATAAAAATCAGCCAGGCTTCGTCGTGCTGCGGGCCTTTGTTGGTCATGGCGTAGCCGCCCTGTTGTGCCAGTGACTCTTTGGAAACATACTGCGAATATTCGAGTCCTTTGTTTTCCATGCCGATATCCTGCATAAATCCGGCATCGCCCCAGCCCTTTTCGGCAAAAATATGTTTCATTTTACGAATGCCCTGTCCGGCAATTAATCCGAAACCTTCGCCCCTGGCAAGCTGGTGAAGCAGGTCCATAGCAGCATCGGCGTTGCCAAAGTTGAGCTTCAGGCCGCCGGTACGTTCTTCGTTCAGGATGCCGTTTTCGTAACATTCCATGATAAAACCTACGAGCGTTCCCCACGAAATGGTACAAATTCCGTAAGTGTCGCAATAAAAATTGGTTTCGATGGTAAAATCCGGATTGAAAATTCCCATGATCGAACCCAGCGAAGAAGTAGATTCATATTCGGGGCCATCCACAATTACTTTCGATCCGGCGTAAGGGCCTGTCCGAAGTTCATAATTATCAACACCTTTGGCGCAGGCCATGTTGCATCCGATCCAGCAACCATCGGGAATGCCTTGTGTAAAACGGGCTTTCCATTCGTTGGCGTGAATTTTTATGGCATCTTCGTGGCTTCCGAATTTGAAGTTATGAACCGGCAAAAGGTCGTAATCGTTCATGATGTGGGTGAGGTGGGCTGTTCCGATAGCACGCATCTGGCACTGGCTGTCGTCGAGTTCGCGCATTTCCTTGTTGAAACGCCTGCCTCTTTCCATGATGGCGTCCATGTTTACAACATTATTCAGGTGGCCTTTAACCCCTGGAATTTTGCAAACAATGGCTTTAATTTTTTTGTTTCTGAAAACGGTTCCGATTCCACCACGGCCGGCTTGTTTGAGCCTTACTAATTTTCGTTTATTATCATAAAAGGTAAAGTTGAGCATCCCGATGAGGGAATAATCAGCGGCGATTCCCGAGGAGATGATGCCGATATTTTTCTTGTCTTTTTCGTCGTCGGCATACATTTCAGTGAGTAATTCGCCCAAAATGTGGCTGTCGTGTGCTTCAAAGTAAGGTGCTTCGTTGATCTCGATCCGGTGGTTTACACCATCAATAAAAATGACGACATCATTTTCGGCTTTGCCCTGGATTTCGATGGCATCAAAACCAGAAAATTTAAGGAACGGGCCAAAGAAACCACCCACATTGCTGTCAACAGGAATATCAGTTTGCGGGGAAATGCTTACGCAGATTGATTTTCCGGTTCCCGAATACTGGGTAATTCCGCCAATCGGCCCCGAGGAAATATTGATTTCATTTTCAGGATCGTCCCATTTGGTGTCTGGTTTTGTAGCATCCCACAACAGCCTGAGGCCATAACCTTTACCGCCGATAAATTTTTCCTTCATCAGGGCAGGAACTGGTTTTTCTTTGATTTCGTTATCCGTCAGGTTGATGTACAACGTTTTATCGGTGTAACCTTTATCAAGCGGAGTCCATTCATAGATCCATTCTTTCAGCAACTTGTGCGTTTTTTTTAATGCTGCAACTTCCATATCAAATTATTTTTGGGTTGTATTACTCTTTGTTAACGAATTCACAAAAATAATTTATTTAAGATTTGTACTGACATCCGACGACCCATTATTACAATATGTGGCGCCGTGCATAACGCCTTGCAACAAAGCCTGTAGCGGTTTTGGCTGGTTATTTAAAACGGCTAAAGATTATCATAAAAGGTAAATATGCCTTCAAATGACAATAATGACTTAATTTTGGACACGACAAAAACAGAATCGAAAATGCAGATCGAAGAAATTAAAAAGCGGCTCAGCAGCAAAACAGTCGGCATTGCCGGCTGTGGCGGGTTAGGATCAAATTGTGCGGTGGCTTTAGCCAGGGTTGGGGTTGGCCAGCTTATCATTGCCGATTTTGATGTGATTGTCGAATCAAACCTCAACAGGCAATATTTCTTTTTTGATCAGATCGGGCAGAAAAAGGTTTTTGCTCTGGCAGAAAATATTCGCAGGATTAATCCTTTAACAACGGTGACTCCATTTGATCTTAAACTTGGCCCTGATGAAATAGTTTCGGTATTTGGCGGCTGCGACCTGATTGTTGAAGCTTTTGATCAGGCTGAGATGAAGGAAATGATTGTCGAAACCGTTTCATCAAGCCTGCC
>CAYOWJ010000354.1:0-3523 GCA_964407625.1 uncultured Lentimicrobiaceae bacterium | reverse complement strand
GATTTGTGCTTAGCATGGCTTTGATCTTCAGTGTTCAGGCTATTTTTGCACAAGGTTCTACAACATCTGGTATTAACGGAAGGATTATCGGGACAAACGGAGAATCTTTACCAGGTGCAACAGTTGTGGCCATTGATGTTCCCACTGGTTCACAATACGGAACAGTAACCGATCTTGACGGTTATTACAGGATTCCAAACATGAACGTAGGCGGTCCCTACAAAATTACCATAACTTACGTTGGTTATGAGCCATTTGTTAAAGATGGGATTTTTCTGCGTTTAGGGCAGCCACAAAAAATTGATGTTAATTTAAGTGAGCAAGCAGAGGCTTTGGAAGGCGTTGAAATCGTTGCTCAAAAGAACGACATTTTCGACGGAAACCGCACTGGTGCCGAAACTACCATCAGCAACATGGACATCCAAAAAATGCCAACCATCGAAAGAAGCATCGCCGATTTCGCTAGATTAACCCCACAGGCAAAAGTTTCAAGCAATGGAGCCATTTCAATTGCCGGGATGAACAACAGGTACAACGCCATTTCGATTGACGGCGCTGTTAATAATGATGTTTTTGGCCTTTCTGCCCAGGGAACAAACGGTGGACAAACCGGTGGAACTGCAATTTCGCTGGATGCTATCGATCAGTTCCAGGTTGTATTAGCTCCCTACGATGTTCGTCAGGGTGGTTTTACAGGTGCCAGCATAAACGCGGTTACACGCCGTGGTACCAACGAATTTGAAGGCTCAGCTTACATGCTTTATCGTAACGAAAGTGTTGCCGGAAAAACACCATATAAAATTCAGGATGTTGATAGTTTACGGAAAAAATTGCCTGATTTTGCTTCAAAAACTTACGGAGCTCGTTTAGGTGGAGCAATCATTAAAAACAAATTATTCTTCTTTCTCAATGCCGAATTCCAGAGGGATGAAACTCCAAAACCTTTTACATTTAGCGATTATACCGGCGATTCTGATGAAGCAGCTTTAGACGCTTTTGCTGATAAGCTTCGTGCTTTCGGTTACGAGCCGGGCGGCTATGGTTCAAAAACACAAAAACTTGAAAGCGATAAAATTCTTGCCCGTATCGACTGGAACATCAATAAAACCCATAAATTGATGTTACGCCACAGCTATGTTAAGAGTACAAGTACTTCACCTTACTCTTCAACAAAAACTTCGATGAATTTCGAAAATAATGGTATCTATTTCCCAAGTACAACGCATTCGTTTGCCGCTGAATTGAAGAGTAACTGGAATACCATGAATAATGACCTGATCATTGGGTACACTTCGGTAGTTGACGACCGTAACCCGATGGGCGGAAATTTCCCGGCTTTAACAATCTATGATAATAAAGGAACCATTTATGCCGGTTCTGAAACATTCTCCACCGGAAACCAGCTCAAACAAAATATTTTCACCATCAACGATAATTTCTCCATTTACAAAGGAGCGCACACCATTACTTTTGGTGTTAACGTCGAAATGAGTAAATCGTACAACCTCTTTATGCGTCAGGCTTATGGCCAATACACCTACAATTCACTGGACGATTTTATGAACGATGTACCAGCTTATCAGTATGAAGTTGGTTATTCACTCGTTGATGACGTTGTTGGTGACGGTTCAAAAGCTGCTGCCGATTTCCGTACTGTACAGACTGGTTTTTATGTACAGGACGAATGGCAGGCCAACGACAAGTTAAAGTTAACCGGCGGTATCCGTTTTGATATTCCTTTCTATCTTGATCAACCAAATGCAAATGGCAACCAGGCTGTGTGGGATAATTTCAACGATTCAACCCTTGCACTTGTCGAAGCCGCTGGTTTGGATACATACGGCGCAAAAGCCGGTGAAATGCCAAAAGCGCAACTGATGTTTAACCCACGGGTTGGTTTTAACTACGATGTAAAAGGTGATAAAACAACGCAATTGCGTGGAGGTTTAGGATTGTTTACCAGTCGTTTACCGCTTGTTTGGCCAGGTGGCGCCTACACCAATAATGGATTGACCATTGGTGGTGTTCTTTGGAAAACTTCGAACCAGGGTGGTATTTACCCAATCGAATTCCGTCCACAATGGGATAATCAGTACCGTGCTGAGGATTTTGGTGCAACCGATAAAATTCCTTCAGGTCAGATGGATATCTTTGCTAAAGATTTCAAATACCCACAGGTTTTCCGTACCAGTGTAGCTGTTGACCAAAAATTGCCATGGGGCTTGATTGGAACTGTTGAAGCCATGTACACCAAAACACTCAACAATGTTTTGTACTTCAATCTGAACCAGCCTGTTGCTACAAGTAACCTCACCAATGGCCCTGATGACCGCCCAAAATTTCCGGGTGGAAAAATCGACTCAAGGTACACCAGGATTATTCTTGGAGCCAATTCAAGCGACGGTTATTCTTATAACATTACCTTCCAGTTGACCAAACCGTTCGAAAACGGCTTTGCTGGTAGTTTAGCCTACACTTTTGGAAGTGCAAAAGCTTTGAATGATGCTACTTCTTCACAAAACTCTTCGCAATGGAGATACATGGAAAATGTTAACGGTTTGAATAATCTTGATCTTTCTTATTCAGATTTTGACATGGGTCACCGTATCCTTGCTTTCCTTTCGTACCGTTGGGAATACGCCAGCAATTTTGCAAGTACGTTCAGCCTTGTTTACAACGGACAGTCGGGTCAGCGCTATTCATATGTTTATGCTGATAAAGGAAACATCAATGGTGAAGGCGAAAATCCTGGTAACCTGATCTGGATTCCTACTGCTGCAAGCGAAATCAATTTTGTTGACATCGTAAAAGACGGTGCAGTTGTAAAAACAGCAGCCGAACAATGGACTGATCTGAATGCTTTTATCGATAGCGATAAATATCTTAGCGAAAACCGTGGTTCCTATGCCGAAAGAAATGGCGCCCGCTTACCTTTCGAAAATATTATTGATTTTAAATTTGCACAGGATTTTTACCTCACCGCTTCTGGTAAAAAACATTTACTGCAACTTACCTTTGATATTTTCAACTTCACAAATTTGTTGAACAAAGAATGGGGTGCACGTCAGTACATCACCAACGATGCTTTCCAATTGGTTACTTTCACTGGCTTCGAAGCTGATGGAACAACACCTAAATTTAATTATACCGGAAAAACCAGTGTTGACGATATTTACAACATCAGCGATTCTGGTGTTAACAGCTCAAGATGGCAGGGACAGATCGGGATCAGATATACTTTTAATTAATCGGTCTTTACCTGATAAAAAAGAGGTTCAGCGATGGACCTCTTTTTTCTTTTCGGAAATTTGAATTAAAAACTGCACAATGGAAAAATGGAATTTGAAAAGTCTGGGATTTCTTAGATTAGGATTGCTGGTGTTATTTGTTTCCGCTATTTTGGGACTTACATCCTGCAATCCGTCAGGGGGGGAAGTTGATAAAAAACCATACCTGGTGGTTCTTTCGATGGATGGTTTCAGGTGGGATTATCCCGATAAAGCCCATACGCCAAATCTCGACA
>CAYOWJ010000353.1:0-3541 GCA_964407625.1 uncultured Lentimicrobiaceae bacterium | reverse complement strand
GATAGCTATCGGGGTAAAACCTGTGTGGTTTTGACTTTAGATTTCGGGATCATCAATGAATTGAAAAATCACTTAACCCGAAAATGGAGCCATCTTCGTTTTTTTCGGGCTGCCAGGTGCGCACGTATATTTTGGGATTGATGGAGTCGTTCAGGTCGATCATCAGGAAAAGGTAGCCTTTGTCGGCGTAACTTGTCGAGGTATAATCCTGTTTAAGCTGGATGCCGTAAATTTTAGAATCGCCATTCAGCCTTTTCACGATATTATCCTCAAAATGGATATTCACAAATTCGTTCGAATTAAAAACCTTTCGCAACCTGGAGATGTATTCCATTTTGCTAAGTTCGATATATTCCACCTTTTTACTGCCGGCGCGGGCGTACATGCCGTCGATGGGTTCGGCTTCTTTTACAAGATGTCCGACAATAATCAACGCATTGTCGGCAAAAATTTCTTCGATATAATCGAGCCGTTTCAGACAATACGCGGTTTTGTAGTTTTCCAGGAAACTGATAAGCACATATTTGTCCTCCACAGTGCCGAAACGATCGCCTTTTTCAACGATGTCAGCGAGGGACTTATCTCCGATGGAAAATGAAATGACCTCAATTTTTAAATCATGATTAAAGGTAAAATTCACCTGTTCGATAAACTCGCGTTTATTATTCTGGTACGAAAATTTCATCGGAACCGAACGAACAATCACGGTGCTGTCGATCGAAACAATTTTTAACGTATCGACCAAAGGCAGCACTTTTACATTTCCGCTGCTGATAAGCGTATTGAACATTTCCCAGCCGGCGGGCGTAAATTTATCTGCAACCACTTCAAAATCCCTCTTCCTGATGGCTTCGACAACATCCTGAACATTTTTCCTGACTTTCCGTTCCTTTTCGACTTTATTGATTTTCTCGAAAGTGATATTTGATGAATTTGCACCTACAGTCAGTCTTGCATCAGGAACTTCCGCGGGTAATTCGATTTTATATACCGAACGTTCAAAATAGGGAAGTTTAATATTTTCGAAAACATCGCGCACATCAAGGTCGATGCTGGTTTTATTCTGATAGCTGTACTCGATATTTATTTTTAGTGAAGTGAGCTGAAATTCCGTTTCACCGAAAAATTCAGCAATACCTTTTCCGCTTCTTGCGCCGATCTGGCACGATTTCGAGTTGCCGGTCCAAAACGTATAATCCAGGTTATCCACCGGTTTTCCATCATATTTCAGGTCCAGAAAAACAGCTTTGTATTTATCTTCCGGTTTCGTATCGATTCCGGAAACACTGATCTGAAGTCTTGTAAAAATCCGGTTCATGCAGTCGGGCAGCGCCGTCATGAGGAGTTGCTCGCCGGAATTTTCGTCGAAGCGGAATGAAATTTTATCATGGTCTTTGTGGCTGTTGAGCAACACCAAAGCCCAGTAATAATTCCGCAAAGCATCGCCGATGCGGAGGTCTTTTTCGGCATTGATGCCGGTTTTTACATAGTCGATAATTTTTTGCCGGCGGCTCTCAAAAACGCCTTCGAGGTCAGCATTGCTGATGTAGCGCATCACTTTAAATGCATTGCGTTTTTCTTCGATCTGGATGCTTTTGGCTTCCTGCAGCGTTATTTTGGAATAGGTTTTTACAACCGATTTGGTGTATTGATTGACGTTGCCGTTGGTTTCGTTCATAAAATCTTCAAAATAACTTTCAACCTGCACCGAAATCTGGCTAATGAGATGGTCGAGCGCATTTTTATCGGCTTCATCAAAATTGCTGCCTTCGCCAACGCCAAAAATATACTTGCCCGAGTTTTGTATTTCTTCCGGGCTAACCGGCCTGTTTTGCGTGAAAGCCTGCCAAAAACAGGCAGTCAGGATTAAGATGAGTAACGATTTTTTCATTTTCGGAGGCAATTTCATTTCTAAGAAATAATGAGGCCAAATTTAGAAATTAAAAATGAATAGCAACGGATTTCATCATTTGTTTGCTAAATTTGCCTGATTAAAGTGCACAAAAACCTCAATCATGAATAAGTCTTTTTTTACCCTGATTTTTCTGGTATTTACTACTGCAAACCTGCTGGCTGATGAATTTGAAGTAAAATCATTCGAAAAAGCCGTAAACGACCTCTCTGCCCGCACCCATTCCCGCAACGATGTAAACGACAATCCTTGCGCCCTCATCAGGATTCTCACCGATTTAAACGGGCTTTCGTTCGACAGTAATTCGGGAATTGTTGGAAATATCGAAAAGAAAACCGGGGAATACTGGTTGTACGTTTCGGCAGGGGAGCGGCAGGTGAAAATCATGAAGGAAGGTTTTATCCCGCTGAATTATAACCTCCCCGAAACCATCAACGAATTTGCTGTTTACAGGATGGTGCTTACCGGGAAAAACACCAATGTAGCAGCAGGAGGTCTGACCACCGGAATGATTTTAATTCAATCGGTTCCCGAAGGAGCAGATGTTTACATTGACGACATTTACAAAGGAAAATCCCCGTTTCAGCAGGAAATGAAGAGCGGCTATTACAAATTCATGCTCAGTAAAAAATATTTCTACGAAAAAACCGGCGATTTCAAAGTTTTGGTTGATTCGACCGAAAAGGTAATCGTAAAACTCGATCCAAAATTCGGCTCCGTTAATTTATCGGTAATACCAGCCGGAGTTGCCTCAAAAGTGTTTATTGATGGCTTTGAACTGAATCAAAAACCGCCATTCGTTTTTGATACGCTTCAAAGCGGCGCTCATACCATCACCCTCGAAACAGCTTTGTACGAGCCGGTTACACGCGATTTTACGGTTGAGGATAACAAAACCACACAGCTCGAAATTCCTTTAAACCCGATTTTTGGAAATATTGAGATCAGCGCCGGCGAGGGCGACCAGATTTTTATTGATGGCACTTTAAAAGGAAGTAAAACCTTCACAGGGATTTTGATGGTCGGCATTCACACCATCGAAATCAGGCGCGATAAATTTTACACCGATTCCCGCAAAATAAACATCGAAGCCGGCAAAACCGAAAACCTGCAAATCGCGCTAAAGCCCATCGTTGGGAGCCTTTCGGTGCTCACCACTCCCCCGGAAGCCGACATCATCATCAACAACCAAAACAAAGGCAAAAGCCCAAAAATTATCAACGACCTGATTATCGGAAATTACGAAATCACACTTAAAAAAGAGGGGTTTGCCACGGTAAAAACGCAGGCAGAAATCAAAGAAAACGAGCGCACCACCGTAAACGAAAACATGAGCAACTTCAGGGAGGTGCGCATCAGCAGCAATCCTTCAACAGCAAGTCTCATCATCAACAAAAAGGACGAAGGCAGCACACCCAAAACGCTAACCCTGCCTTTCGGCGAAAATACGATCCGTCTCGAAAAAACCGGCTATCAAACATTGGAACAAAAATTTACAATCACCGAGCAGCAGCGCGAATATTCGTTTACGATGCTTTCGGATGCAAAAGCGATGGCCAAAGCTGATTTTTACAAATACAAAAAGCAAAAAAATTACTGGTTAGCCGGAACCATTGCCAGCGCTGGGAT
>CAYOWJ010000352.1:0-3542 GCA_964407625.1 uncultured Lentimicrobiaceae bacterium | reverse complement strand
AAATCCTGAAAAATGTCGTGGTCTTGATCGTTCCAAACCTTAATGCTGATGGAAATGATAAAATCAGTGTCAAAAACAGGACCAACCAAAATGGCCCTCAAAATGGTGTGGGAGTTCGCTACAACGGGCAGTTTCTCGATTTAAACCGTGACGCCATGAAACTTGAAACTCCGGAAATAAGTGGAGTGGTGGGTAAGATTTTTAATGTGTGGGATCCGGCGATTACAGTCGATTGCCACACCACCAACGGCTCCTATCACGAAGAACCCGTAACTTTTACCTGGATGATGAATCCCAACGGCAGCCGCAAACTGATTAATTTTATGCGCGACAAAATGATGCCTTCCGTTCATGACAATCTTCGGGATAATTACAAAGTCGAAAATCTGTTTTACGGCGAATTTATCGAGCGTCTCAACATTGATAAAGGCTGGATTTCGGAAGCTTCTGAAACCCGTTATTTGGTAAATTATATTGGGGTTAGAAACAGGCTGGCTATTTTGAACGAAAACTACGTTTATGCCGATTACAAAACCCGTGTAAATGGCTGCTACTTTTTGCTCAGGACCATCCTGGATTATGCTTCAGCAAACAAAAGCGATATTTTGAAAATCCTTCAACGGGCAGATGAGCAATTGGTCAACAGAAACTATGAAGCCGGTAAAGATTCATTTGCCATCGAATATCAGGGCGTTGCCATTCCCGAAAAAATCACCATCAAAGCCTTCGAGGCCGACACCATTCCAGGGGCAAAAGGATATTGGCGATACAAGCAAAGCGACCGGAAACGCACTGTTACCGTGCCTTACATCGCCGATTATTTCCCAACGAAAAGCATAAAAATGCCGTTTGCCTATATTCTGAGTATTCCTGATAAAGACTTTATCGCTAATTTAATGAATCATGGTATTGAAGTCGAAAAACTCAGTAAAAATCTAAATGCGAGCGTTGAAAGATTCAAAATCATTGAGCTGAAAGGAGCCGGACAACTGAACCAGGGGCATTACACACAAACTGTAAAAGGCGAATTTGTTGCCGAAAATAGAGAATTTCCTGCCGGGACGTACATCATCAAAACCAACCAAAAATTAGGAAATCTAGCAGCCTGCCTGCTTGAACCTCAATCGGATGATGGATTGCTTTTATGGAATTATTTTGATAAATACCTGGTTCCTCAGTGGGGAGGCGATTTCTTCCCTTATCCCGTTTACCGCTTGATGGAAAAAACTGATTTGTAGGCTTGCTATCCATTTTCTTTCACTACTGACCGGGTAAAATTATCCAATCGTCGTGAAACGCTTGATTTCTTTAACCTCTACGAGGTATTTAAGAAAAAGGGGGTGATCTTTTTTCTACAATACTTTATCGCCTACGGCGAATTCCGCGTAGCGGATAAAGTATTGTAGAATAATGAGATACGATATCCTTTAATATTCCCCGTAGGGGATAAACAATTTTAGTCGGTCATTAGTGATTTTCTTTAAGAATAGAAATAGCCGAAAGTAATTACTCAGCCATCAATTCAAAACATATTAAATCGTGATTCCCATTTTTTTCATCAGAAAAGTGGCGTTGAGATTGCGCGAAATGCCATCTTTGAGGGTGTAATCAAAAACCAGGTTGTCGTTTTCGATCTCAACTTCAAAACGTTTGTTGCGGATATTTTCGGGGAATTCGTCAATCAAACTCCCCAGACTGAGGTCGTGCGTGGCAATAAGGCCGGTTGCGTTGTAGCGGATGAGTTGTTTGAGCAAAGCCAGCGACCCCATTTGTTTATCTTTTGAATTGGTGCCTTTCAGAATTTCATCGAGAATGATAAAAAGCTGCTTTCCGCGCTCCAGCTCATCAATAATGGCTTTGAGGCGTTTTAATTCAGCAAAAAAATAGGATTCATTTTGAAGGAGGTTGTCGCGGGTTCGAATGCTGGTAAAAATTTCGGCTGGGCTAAAAACAAATTTCGATGCGCAAACCGGCGCGCCTGTCATTGCAAGGATAAAATTGACAGCCACCGTTCGGAGATACGTGCTTTTGCCGGCCATATTTGCCCCGGTTACAATAATAAATTGTTTCCAGTCTTCCAAACCAATCGGGTTATTAATCCTCGAATCTTCCAAAATTAAAGGATGTCCGCAATTCTCGGCTTTTAAAACAAAAGCTGTATCAACAGGTTCTGGAAAAATAAAACCGGGATTGTTAAAACTGAAGCAGGCCAGACTATTCAACGCATCAAAACAGCTTAATGTTTCGAACCATTTTTCGAGATCATCCTTATAAATTTCGCGCCAGTGGTCTAATCGTCGTGATTGAAGAATATCCCACAAAAAGAAATAATTCAGGAAAATCCAGCCAAAAATATTCAGGCGGCTATCGAGCGCATTCACAATTTTATAAAGTTTATGAATGGCCTTACTGGCCGATTCGCCGCCATTAATAAGGTTTTGCTGATGAGTTTTAAGACTCGGTGTCGAAAAATCCTCGGCTTCGATGGCCTCGAAAAGCCTGCTGTATTTTTTCAACAGGCCCGTTTTTCGGCTGACCTGCTCATGTTTCTCGCCAACCTTTTTCACCTGGTTAAAAGCAATGAAAAGCGGAATCATCATGTAAATCATAAACAATTGTGAAGGCCAACCTCCGGCTGCCACCATGTAAACCATAAAAGCTGACAAAAAAGGCATGAGCCAGAGCAGGATTGTAAAAATTGGTTTATCGAAATCGGCAGGTTTTTTAACCCACGCCATCAGCCCGGTTTTATCATCCTGAGCTTCGCTCAGCCACATTCCCACCGACTGGAAATTTTGCCTCCATTCGAGCCGGCTTTTCAAATCAGCCACCGATTTCTGCCGGTTTTTAATCGTTTCGACATTCTTTTCAGGATTCAAAAACCATCCGGCTAACTTTATTTTCCCGATAAAAGTGGAAGTCCGGTTGAGGTATTGAAAAATCGAACCTTCACCAAAAATATCGAGGTCGCCGGCGAAGGGATGATCCGGGTCGAGGAACTCAACTCCTGAGTGGAACTGTGCAAACCTGTTTTCGAGGGCAAGCAATTCGTCTTCATTTATTTTTAGTAAACGCACCAATTCCTCACGACGACTGTGAAGTTTTGTGTGCCAGACAATTATGGCAACAAATGCAATAAAAAACACAAAAGCAAAAATAATTACCCACCAAACCGAAATTGTGGTTCCCAGGTAAATCGCCATCAGACCTGTAAGAAAAACCGAAATCCGCAACATCGAAACCTGACGTATTTTGCGGGTAACCTGATCCAGCGATCCGGAAAATCTATCGCGTCGTTGCTGGTAAATTTCTTTAACTGACTTTTTGTTAGAGTTTTTTTCCATTTCAGCTATTTTAAAAGTTCTTTCCACCGATAATTGTGCGCAAAGCAACCGGGATAATCGAAAAAGTAAACGGCCCGATTCCGAGGCTTTCGCCGTCGGTTTCCAGTTTGAAGCTCTCATGTGTTGTCCAAACGAGGATGTCCTTGCCGCGCCCCGTAAAAACTTTGGGATGCGCGATAAACCTGCCGTTGTAAAGGT
>CAYOWJ010000351.1:2108-3556 GCA_964407625.1 uncultured Lentimicrobiaceae bacterium | reverse complement strand
GATAAAGTTAAATTTATAATTTTGACAAGTTTCATTCTCAACAAGATTCGATAAAAAATTGGCTTATGATACTCATTTTGTTTTTCGTGTTCCTGGTGTTTTTGTACAGCCTACTCTCCAAAAAACTGGAGAAGACAGTCATCACTGCGCCGATTCTTTTCTGTGCTGCCGGCATGTTGATTTTCTTTTATAATCCTGTAAAAGCGGAAATGGAGATTGACATGAAAACGCTCCTTAAAATTGCTGAAATCGGTCTGGTAATGCTCTTGTTTACTGATGCCACCAATGTAAACCGAAAAATTCTGAAGCGTAATAAATATGTGCCTGTCAGGCTGCTTACAACCGGGTTATTACTGACACTTTTACTGGGAACATTGGCAGCTCTGGTAATTTTTTCGGAGCTTTCGATCTGGGAAGCCGGAATATTGGCTGCAATCCTTGCACCAACAGATGCCGGCCTTGGGCAGGTTATTGTAAACAGCCCCAGGGTACCTGAAAAAATCCGGCAATCACTCAATGTTGAAGCAGGGTTGAATGATGGCATTTCGGTACCTTTTCTGATGTTTTTCATCGCACTTTCGCTCAGTAGTTCACAAGGTCCAGGCATTGTTCTCACAAGGTTCGTGCTGGAACAACTTGGGTTGGGCATAGTGGTTGGTGCCTCAATTGGGTTTTTCGGCGGTTGGCTACTTGATATTGCCCGTAAAAAACAATGGATGACCGCTTCGATGCAACAACTTGGACTTATTACGCTGCCGTTTTTCTGTCTTTTGATTTCTGAACCAGTCGGTGCCAGCATGTTTATTGCTGCTTTTGTTGCAGGCCTGGCCGTGCAAATCAGGTATCAGGAAGCCGCCAAACATAGTGTCGAATTTACCGAAGGCTGGGGACAACTGCTGAATTATTTCGTGTTTTTTCTGTTTGGCTTGTTTGCGATAAAAGCCTGGGGTAGCCTCGATTATAAAATGGTAATTTATGCCATTGTTAGTTTAACGGTTGTAAGAATGATCCCTGTTGCCATCGCACTTATTGGCACCCATTTAAGCAAATCAACGGTTCTTTTTATGGGGTGGTTTGGGCCGCGAGGACTTGCCTCCATTGTTCTTGGGCTGGTTTATCTGGAACAGGAAACAAATACTTCGGGCGAATCTACAATCCGGTTGGTAGTTTTGGTAACCGTGTTGATGAGTATTTTTGCTCATGGATTCACCACTTTGCCGGGAATAAATTTGTATGCACGAAAGTTGTCGGTATTAAATAAAAATGCTCCCGAACATCAGGTTGATGTAGCAGAATAATTATCATAAAAATTTCGATCAATTTCAAGTTAACTTATTAAAAATAAAATCGTTAAACATGAAAAACTATATTTTAATCTTTGCCGGACTCTTTTTATCATTTTTAGTTAAAGCACAATCCGCCAAAGAGGAGGTTGAAATCATGCAGGC
>CAYOWJ010000351.1:0-2008 GCA_964407625.1 uncultured Lentimicrobiaceae bacterium | reverse complement strand
CTTATGAAAAATCTTTCTACAAACAATTCAGTTTACGACACCACCATCCGGCTTTTCATCCTTTTCCTGATCGTCGGCTGGTGCCTGATGATCATGGTGCCTTTTGTGAGCATCATTCTGTGGAGCCTTATTCTTGCTCTGGCAATGTATCCGCTTCATAACACACTGTCAACAAAAATGGGAGGGAAGCCAAAATTAGCCTCCTTTATCATTATTTTTTCAATCCTGGCCATCATCATCCTTCCCACTGCATTGTTGATAGGCTCACTGGTTGAAGAAGTTAAAGCACTTAAAGCAACCTATGATGCCGGTACACTCACAATCCCACCACCAACCGAAAAGGTTAAGGATTGGCCAATCATCGGCGAACAACTCTATGATCTCTGGTATAACATCTCCACTAACCTGGAACAAATGCTCGTTAAATATCAGGATCAGCTTCTGGGTGTAGGTAAAAAAATAGGAATGGGAATTTTAAGTGCAGCCGGTGGGGTTGTTCAGATCATCGCAGCGCTCATCATTGCCGGGATACTGTTGTTTATTGGTGGAACAGGTGAAGAGATTCGCAAATTTTTTAGAAAATTGGCTGGTGACAAGGGTAATGAATTTGCAGACATCACGCTTAAAACCGTTGCCAGTGTTGTAAAAGGCATTATTGGTGTAGCCCTTATTCTGGCGCTGTTAAACGGCGTAATTTTCATGCTTGCCGGAGTTCCATATTCCGGAATCTGGACTTTGCTGGCATTTGTTTTAGCTGTGCTTCAAATACCACTGATTTTTATTACCGGGCCGGTTATCATTTATTTGTTTGCAACCCATGAACTCACCTCAGCGATTATCTGGTCTGCGTTAATTTTCGTGGCCGGCCTGTCCGACAATGTGCTTAAACCCCTTTTACTTGGAAAAGGCGCACCGGTACCAATGCTCGTGATTTTCATCGGTGTAATTGGCGGCTTCATCCTCTCAGGCTTTATCGGGCTTTTTACCGGAGCAATTGTAATGTCCATTGGCTATAAACTTTTTATTGGATGGATAAACTCCGACCCTGTGGTTGTTGAAGAAATTCCGTCAACTGACAAGGCAAATGTGAATTGAGATTTCTCCGCAAAAAACCCGCATCAAAAAAATGCGGGTTTTTTTTCGCGGGTTTTTATGCGCTCAGCATCACTAAACTAAAGCTAAGATTCATCAATGTAAGCCTATAAACAGCAGTGTTCGCGCTACTGTCGCATAAATTCCATCTTTCCATCCCCGTCGAAGCGGGATTTCGGCTAACACCTCAACATTCCAACCTTCCATTATTCCTTTTTTGTGTTCTCCGTGCCTCCGTGGTAAAGACACATTTTTTCAATTGTCGAATTATCGCCCCGATCGCTATCGGGGTTCCATTCCCCCATCCTTCCATCTCCGTGTTCTCAGTGCCTCTGTGGTAAAACCTTCCATTCTTCCATTATTCTACCATTACATTCCTTTACAGGAGATTAGTTCTGGCTGAACACGGAATTTACCTGAACGATTACTCCATGGGCTTAATCAAAGCTCTGGTAATTGCCAAGGTTATAATGATAGGTGCTTTTTTGAGGATAAGCCGGAAATATGAACACAGAGCGTTAATCATTCCAACCTTTTATAAGGCAGTTCTTTTTACGATTTGGGTGATGGTTTTTGATTTGATCGAAGTTTTTATCAGTGGATTCATTCACAACCCGGTTTTGGCTGAAGTGTAAAATGATTTAAACAACCGTGTTTCGCCTGTCTGGTTTGGTGGGGCACTGGTGATTTTTGTTTCGTTTTTACCTTTCTTTGCCATGAAAGAAGTTTCGCGTGTTATAGGATCAAAGAAATTCAGGGGAATGTTTTTACGAAACAGGGATAGCCAGGAAAATGAAGCAGTAACATGAACTGCGTTTGAAAAGGCATGATACCGGAATTCTTATTTAATCTGTATTGTTAAGCCTATTTGCATCTGCCGAAAAACCAGTAATAGTTGAATATTTTTGGATTGGAA
>CAYOWJ010000350.1:0-3567 GCA_964407625.1 uncultured Lentimicrobiaceae bacterium | reverse complement strand
TCCTTCATGCATCTGAAGCCAACAGTCGAATTCCTGTCGAAACCCGGTGAAACCAGCAACAGCATTTGCTGGTGATTTACCGGTTGAGGCCCTCCCTGAACATACCACCAGCTTGAGGTTGGTTTGTAAAAGCTGCCTCCTTTCAACATTGTGTAATAATAAGTGCCGTTATCGTAAACATCCTGCGTGAGTTGCCACACATTGCCAACCAGATCTTTCACGCCAAACGGACTTTCACCACCCGGAAATTGGGTAACCGGGCTTGGTTGTCCCGAAGCATTATTGCACAAAGTCGAATCAAAATCGCTGCCCCACGGCCATTTCCGGCCATCAGTACCCTGGGCTGCATATTGCCATTCGGCTTCGGTTGGCAGTCGCTTGCCATGTGCGGAACAATAAGTTTTTGCGTCATCCGGCGAAACATAAACGACCGGGAAATTCGCTTCGTTAGCCGGGAATTTCCAGTTGTTCCAATGTTTTAAAAAGTTTGAGGTGTCGGAGGGTAAATATTTTGATTTTTTGAGAAAGCTGTCAAAATCCTGGTTTGTAACCGGGAATTCATCCATAAAAAAGCTGCGCATCAGCAAAGTGTCATTTTCCGAATTTGCCGGATAAGGAATAAACGGATCTGGATTTGAAGCCTCGAAAACGAAAATGCCTTCAGGAATTTCCTTCATCCCGGCAGGGGCTTTTGTTGCAGTAGCTGTTCTTTCAAAATGACTGGTTAATACGGAAGTTGAAGCTTCTAAAAAAACGATTCGTTCATCCATCAGATCATTTTCAGCATCGAAAAGCTGCACAACAAATTTCCCCTGAAAACGTCCAAAATAATCCATCAGTTTGATCGATTGCTTTGATGCAGGCAGTTCGATTTTTTGGCTTTGATAAGTTGGATTGCCGGCAGAAACCACAATCTTTTCGCCACCAAACGCATCAATAAACATTGAATCGATTATGAGATTTACCTTCAGGAGTTTTGGTAAAACGGCTATAACATCAACATTTGACTCCTGCCGTGTGTTGAGCCATGCACGGTCGAAAGCTGCTGTTTTTACATGATAAAATAATTTCTTGTCCAAAGTATCGGCGCTCAGTTCATCGTGGTGCCACAGGCTAACCGCATGAAAAGCTTCCGGAATTTTGGCTTCAAACAACGCTCCGTCGAATCCTTCCGTAATCAGGCTGTAAATGGTATAGATGGTTTTGTTGTCCGTTGGAAATTCATTTACCCAAATGCTGTCTTTTAAAGTCGGAATGAGCGGTGTCCACTGGTAGCTGTTGAAAGCGCCTGAGTTTTCGCGAAGGATTTTTACGACTTTCCCGAGATAAAGAAATTCTTCTTCCATCCATTCGGGTCGGCCCGGATAATAGGTGTTTAACTCGACACCGTAGCCGTTGAAAAGCGAAATATTTGCTTCGCGATGAATCCTTCCCTGGCTTAACTGGCATACCCTGAAAATCGCAAAATCGGGTTTGATAAGTTTATTCATGTTCAAAGGCGGTGGCATATAAATCGCATCATGAACCCGTCCGGAAATAATTCCGGGCATATCCTTGGTTACCGCCATTCCTTCGCTGTACATGATAACGCCGCTACGCACGCTGTCGGCAGCATGTTGCAGCTCAAAACTCGAGCTGCCTTTGGTGTCCAAAACCACGCCATCGGCATTGGTGGCTTTGATCAGCCTGGCCATGCCTTTATACGGGTTTTCCTCACGTGTGCTTTGATCCCACGGATTGAAAGCGATGAAAAACTTCGTTCCATCAGCCTGGCACATTCCGGCCAATTCCTTCATTTTTTCGAGACCTCCCGGCAAATCTTCGTATAAATCCCACTGGTTTCGCTGGTCAACGCCAAGGCGGGGCCATGTTGGCCAGATGCTGTAAACATCGTAGCCACCCATGTATTTTTTGCCTTTTTCAAGAAATTCGGCAAGGTTATATCTTCCGGTAGCCGGGTCGTAATATTCGTGGTCCCACGCCATTTGAAGGGTCATCAGGTAATCGTGTTTTATCCATTGAAGGTCGGGACGTTCAAAAAGCGTATTGTCAAAAGTTTCCAAATCGTAAAGCCAACGCTGCTGGAAGGCTTTTTTCAATCCATTTTGCCACGCTCCGTCGAAATTCTCTACCCAAATTGTCCAGGTAACCGAACCACCCGGATAAACGTCGGTTTTGCAACGCTGCCTCCGTGCTTTGTCCCATGCTGTGCGGCGGGCAAGTGCATATACCGAATTTCCATCACCGGTTTCAATGGATGAATAACCAAGTTCCCAGGCGTTATCCGGCAAAATTATTCCAAGCGGCCCAAGTCCAGGTCTGAAAATCTTGGCCCGGGCCAGGTCCCACGGCCCGCTGGAGGTAAGATAAATATGGTCATCAGATTCCCCGAAAGGGACGAAGTTTTCTAAAACAAGGGTGTCGTTGGAAATATTTTTTATTGTAACAAAAGCTTTGATTCCTTTTTGGAAAGTTTTATCGTACACCATTAAGCCCGTTAACGCTCCTGCAAAACTAAAAATAAGGCTATCTCCGGTTTTTCCTTTTATCAGTGCTGATGAGCTGAAAAAAATATTTTCATTTATGGCGATCGAAAAAAGAGGCTTTTCCTTTTCCAGCATGAACAGATCATTATTAAAGACAAAACCCGATACTTCCGGGCAAATATTACTTTTTATCTCAAATTCATTATTAATCTGAGCGTGAGCTGCAAAGAAGCACAATAAGAAACCAGTCAAAATGAAGTTCCACTTTTTCATCATTGAATTATTTACGGCCAAATGTATGGAATTTTTTTCAGTGATAATTTAACAGTTGTCCCGGTGAAAACTAATCTTTGCAAGTTGTCGGTTAAGGCTATCCAAAAATTACATTTGCAGGGTTTTCAGTTTGAGGTTTTAAGGTCTTTAATGGCTTTAAAGACCTTAAGGATCCTAACCACAACTATAGAACCACAGGAAAACAAAATAAAACATTGCATAAAAAATGGCCTAAAAACAATACCATCAATGAAAAATATGTAGCTTTGCTTGACACAATACAAACCAAAAATAATCAGGCGATGGGCAATAATGCTAACGATGAAGAACCCTTGCTTCCGGTTGGTGGCAATTACCGCAAGTTGTATACATTCCAAAAGGCTGAAGCCATTTACGACATCACATTTTATTTCACGCGCAAATACTTACACTGGGGCGACCGTACGATAGACCAGATGGTTCAGGCTGCCCGTTCGGGCAAGCAAAATATTGCTGAGGGTTCGGCGGCTTCGGTAACTTCTAAGGAAACCGAAATCAAACTTATTAATGTTGCAAAAGCAAGCCTGCTTGAGTTACTCAACGATTATGAGGATTATCTTCGTACCCGTGGTCATCGGCAATGGGAAAATAGTTCGGTGGAGTTGAAAAAGATGCGTGAACTTGGCCGTAAGCATAACGATACTGCTTTTTATATGCCACTGGTAAAAGTCCGCCCGCCCGAAACCATTGCCAATATGGCCATTTGTTTGATAAAACAGAACGATTATTTACTATTTAAACAACTTCAAACCCTGGGTGAAGATTTCCT
>CAYOWJ010000349.1:0-3596 GCA_964407625.1 uncultured Lentimicrobiaceae bacterium | reverse complement strand
TTTATCCCAAAACCAAAATTGGCATCAACAAAAATCTAAAATATTCAATTTCACCCCATTCGAAACCGCAAAAAGAATATTGATTTTGATACCTGGAATTTTACTATTATTGTTAAAAATTTACAAATATGGATTTTACAATTTTAAAGCTTACCATCGAAGATAGTTTAGCCATCGTCACCATCAGCCGTCCGCAGGCTTTGAATGCCCTTAACACGCGGTTTTTTAATGAGATGGATGCGATGGTCGGAAAAATCAACGGGATGCCCGAAGTCAAAGTGATGATTATCACCGGTGAAGGCAAAGCCTTTGTTGCCGGTGCCGATATTGCCGAAATGGTTGACAAAAATCAGAACGAAGGTTCAGATTTCTCACGTTTGGGGCAAAACACTTTCAGAAGCCTCGAAAAAATGGAAATCCCCGTGATTGCTGCCATCAACGGATTTGCGCTTGGCGGTGGACTCGAGCTGGCCATGGCCTGCGATTTCAGGATTGCGAGCACCAAAGCAAAATTCGGGCAGCCGGAAGTCAACCTGGGTTTAATCCCGGGTTATGCAGGCACACAGCGGCTTCCGAGGTTGGTTGGTCTTGCCGATGCACTTTTCCTTTTAATGACTGCAGGAATGATCGGCGCCGAAGATGCGCTCAGAATCGGGCTGGTGCAGAAAGTTGTCGAACCCGAAGTTCTCATCGAAGAAACAATAAAAATCGCAAAAACAATAGCTTCAAAAGGCCCATCGGCAGTAAAACTGATCAAATTTGTGGTCCGGCAGGGAATGATGATGGATTTTGAGCAAGGTTGTGAGCTCGAAGCCGTAAATTTTGGCTCGCTTTTTGGCAGCGGCAGTGAAGGCGAAACCGGGATGAAGGCATTTTTAAATAAGGAACAGGCTAAGTGGGAATAGGAAGTCGGCAGTTGGCAGCTGGCAGTCTTCGATGAATCGCCGACATAAATTAATTAACAGGAAATTAATGGTTTAACCATAATAAAATATCAATAAAAGCTATGACATACGATCAAAGATTACAAAATGTAAGTGTGCTGGGTGCTGCCGGAAAAATGGGCAGCGGCATTCTTCTGCTCACGGCCATCGAAATGACCGACCTGAGCCTGAAGCCCGAAAATAAAGGCAAATTATTTGTCCTCAACGCCGTGGATATTTCTCAGGAAATGCTCGTCGGCCTGATGAAATACATCAAAGCACAGACTTTGAAAATTGCTGAGAAAAAAATGGTCTGGCTTCGTCAGGCTTATGCCGACCGGAAAGACCTCATCGAAAACGGCGAGATCATCAACGAATACATCAGCGATGTGGTAAGCATTATCAGGCCAACCACCAATATCGAAGCGGCTTATCACTCCACACTGGTTTTTGAGGCAGCAAGCGAAAACCCTGAACTTAAAAAAAAGTTATTCACCCAAATCGACCAAAACGGTCTTTATAAACCCTGGTTTTTTACCAACACTTCTTCGATTCCTATCAAAGTATTGAATAAAGAGGCAAACCTTGACGGAAGAATACTGGGCTTCCACTTTTATAATCCACCGGCAGTTCAGAAATTGGTTGAGCTGATCACCATCACCGAAAATAGTTGCGAGATGATTGATTTTGCCGAGGACTTCGCGAAAAATCTAAAAAAAATTGTGGTTTCTTCAAACGATTATGCCGGTTTTATTGGCAACGGCCACTTTATGCGTGATGCCCTTCACGGAATTGGGGAAGTTGATATGCTGACAAAAAATTATTCCTTTGTCGAGTCGGTTTATATGATCAACAAGGTAACACAGGATTTCCTCGTCAGGCCGATGGGAATTTTCCAGCTTATCGATTATGTTGGAATTGACGTAGTGCGCTTTATTATGAACGTAATGAATCCCTATTACAAAAATGAAGACCTCCACAGCGACCTGCTCGATAAACTGTTCGAAGAGGGCGTTAAAGGTGGTCAAAATGCGGATGGCTCTCAAAAAGACGGTTTCCTGAAATATGAAAAAAACAAGGTTGTCGGGATTTTTGATATCGAAAGCAAAAAGTATGTACCAATTTCTGAACTGACCGAAAAGTGCGACCCTGCCCTCGGTGCTTTGCCGGCTTCGTTTGCCCCCTGGAAATCGGTGAATTCCAATAAAAATAAGGCTGCTGCCCTCGAAGCATTTTTTGCAGATATTAACAGCATGAACACTTTGGGTGCCGATCTGGCCAAAAAATACAACAAGCGCTCAAACGAAATCGGCAAACAGCTTGTAAACAGCGGCGTTGCCCACAACGACGAAGATGTGAACAAAGTCATGCTCACCGGATTTTTCCATGTTTATGGCCCAATCAACAACTATTTAAAATAAGGAGAACTAACAATGAAAAAGTTGAATCGAAAAATATATATGGCCGCCGGCTACAACACCATTTCGATGGGAACCGGCCGCAAAGAATTTAACCCAAAAAAGGAACGGCCCGGACTTGAACAATATATTTCAGAAGCCGGAAAAGGAACCCTGGCGCAGGTTGGAGGCGCTCAAAATATTGACGAAAGCGTGATTGGAAATTTCATGGCTTCCCGTTTCAACAAACAAGGCCACCTGGCAGGTTTTATCCCGATGATCGACGAAGGCTTGAATTTCAAACCCAGCATCCGCGTTGAGGCAGCTTGTGCTTCCGGCGGAATGGCGCTGATTACCGGCATCAAAAGCGTTCTGGCCGGTGCTGATGCTGTGATGGCACTTGGCGTGGAAGTCCAGAATACAATGAAAGCCATTTATGTTGCTGATGTTTTGGCTGGGGCAGGATGGTTCCAGAAACGTAAAGATGGCCATGCCTACTTTTTCCCCGGACAATTCAGCGATCGCGCCGGCGCCTATTTTGAAAAATATGGCCGCGAAAAAGCCAGAAAAGGCCTGGCTCGCTGGTACGGCAACGCCATCGAAAATGCACGGCTGTGCCCCACAGCGCAGGAGTTTCATAACACACAACCAGATCCTGAAGCCGCCAGTTTTATGATGGAACCGAACGGAAAAAGTTTCTTAGATAACCTTAATGTTTTGGATTGCTCCAAAGTTTCAGATGGCGCTTCAGCCATCGCAATACTTTCAGAAGAAGGCCTTGCCAAATGCGGGATTGCTATAAAAGATGCTGTCGAAGTTGTTGGCTTTGCCACTTCGGAACGCGATATAACCAAAAACCCCACCGATCTTACCGCGATGGAAACCATCAAAGATGCAGCGCATAAAGCCTTGGCCAATGCCGGCATCACCATCAACGATCTGGCCACCATCGAGACCCACGACTGCTTTACCATTGCCGGCATTCTGGCAGTTGAAGCCCTCGGCTTTGCAAAACCCGGCGAAGGTGCCGATTTTGTGTATGCCGGAAATACGGCACGCAATGGCAAAATCCCGATGAATACCACCGGCGGACTCGTTGGCTGGGGCCATCCAACAGGTGGAACAGGTGTTCACCAGGCGGTAACCATCTGGGAGCAACTCACCGGCAAAACCGGCGCTGCCCAGATCGAAATCCCAGCCGACAAGCCTTACGGAATGACCATCAACATGGGTGGTGACGATGTAAGCGTGGTTGCGATTGTTTACAGGAAGAATT
>CAYOWJ010000348.1:1570-3631 GCA_964407625.1 uncultured Lentimicrobiaceae bacterium | reverse complement strand
TTATAGGTGAACAATGCTGGCTTAAAGAAAACCTCAATGTTGGCGCGTTGATCAACACGCTTGATACTTTACAGAATGATTCGATTATCCAAAAATATTGTTACAAAAACGACCCGGCAAACTGCGACATTTACGGCGGACTGTACACCTGGCACGAAATCATGGGATATTCTGCCGATACCGGCAGCCGGGGAATTTGTCCCGAAGGCTGGCATATCCCCACTGATGAAGATTGGAAAATTCTGGAAGAGAGCATTGATGACCATATTATAGATAGCGTTGCCGGATGGGACACCACTGGCTGGCGCGGATCAAATGCAGCTGGAAATCTGAAACATTTTGGAACTGAAAAATGGTTCAACCCAAATACTGCTGGTATCGACAGCAAAGGTTTTAGATCTCTTCCCGGTGGTTTCAGAAATTTTGAAGATGGCATTTTTGACAAATTACAAAGCACGGCATTCTTCTGGACTTCAACGGCAGCAAGCGATTCGGCTGCCTGGTACCGGATGTTTTCGTACACCCACGCCGATGTTTACCGAAGTTACAGCAAAACAACAAATGCTTTTTCGGTGAGATGTTTAAAAGATTAGTCCGGGTAACAAAACGCATGCTATTATTTATCAACAACTTACAAATATTTGGAAAAACATACATTTTCGTTCCAGTTTTGGCCATTCAAAAAGCAAATCGGAATTAGATTTCTCCCTACGGTCGAAATGACAACAATGTTTGGTCAGGGATTGGGGAGGGGAAAAGCGGACGCTTCGCGTCCGCTTTTCCCCTCCAAGTCACCCCGTCAAGGCCCTTGTCATTTCGATGGAGCGAAGCGACTGAGAAATCCTTTTATGACAATGCTCTTAAAAAATAACTGATATGACACACTATTACTAAAAAAAGGAACGAATAAGGTAAACCCAGATTTAACACCCCATCTGTTAGGGTTACAAAAACAAATTAGAAATTAATTTCATTCATAACTAAAACTAAATATCATGAAAAATTTTTACAGAAAATTCAGATGGCTGCTTCCGGTGATGCTCCTGTTGCTGCCTTTTTTTATCAAAGCACAAACCAACCAGTACCTGCATTTCGACAAGGTTGACGACTATTGCAAACTGGACAATGCCTCACAGTACATCGCAAATTCGACAGCCATTTCGATGACCGGCTGGTTTTACTGCGACGAGTTGGGCTACGGTCAGGGTATGATGGGTCTTCGCGGCACTGATGCCGGTTTTTATTTAATTCAGCTAAACAATGGCGTCGTTGAATGCCGCTTTATTACGGCAACAGGTTTTTTTGAGTTCGTTGCACCTGCAAACAGCACAGTGCCGCAGGCCTGGCAACATTGGGCCTGGATTTACGACGGAAGTACCGTAAAACTTTACATCGATGGCATCATGAAAGGAAGTGTGGCCGCCAATGGCTCCATTAATACAAGTACAGTTTCGTTTGGAATCGGAAAAAGCATTGTCGGCAGCTTTAATTTTGTGTATGGAGGAAGAATTGACGAAGTGACTTTGTGGAACAAAGCACTTACTCAAAACGAAATCCTCGACATGATGGACAACGAACTCACCGGAAATGAAGCCGGACTGCAGCTTTATTACAAATTTAACCAGGGTGTTCCGGGTGGAAACAACACTTCTATAACCCAGCTCATTTCTGAAACCGGAAATGGTGAGCGTGATGCCGACTTATTCAATTTTGCGCTTGTTGGCGAAACATCAAACTTTGGCGGCGACCTTAATCCAGGATTTCAGGCCATCACCTTCCCTCCTATCCCGAATAAATTAACGTCCAGCCCACCTTTTGCGCTTGAAGCATCTGCCAGCTCAGGATTGCCGGTTGTTTTTCAGATTGTGTCGGGACCTGCAACATTAAACGGAAATATGGTCACATTAACCGGCGTTCCGGGAGAAGTTACCGTTAAAGCCAGTCAGCCCGGAAATGGAACTTTTGATCCTGCCGAAGATCTTTTCAATACCTTCCAGGTAATTGATCCACAGCAAAATGTTCCGGACATTGAAGCCCGAAATCCACTTCCAGGCAATGTTT
>CAYOWJ010000348.1:0-1470 GCA_964407625.1 uncultured Lentimicrobiaceae bacterium | reverse complement strand
ATTGACGGAGAATTACCCTCATTTTGCGGGGCTTTCGATCAGATTACTGCAACTTTGGAAGTGAACTGCCCAAGCGGTGGATGTGGTGAATGGGACCGCGTTGCCAGCATTGACGCCAGGGGAAAAGACGGCAAATGGTTCGAGATTATCCGTTACATCACACCATACGGCGTAGCCTGCTCGCACTCTATCGACCTGACAGATTACGCATCAATTCTACAGGGAAAAGTCTCTTTCCGCCTCAATTGCGCAACTTTGGACAATGGCTATCTTTACGATTTAACCTTCTTTTATAAAGCCGGAACTCCTGCTCATAAATACAGCTCGGTAAGCCGGCTCTGGAACGAAATCTATCCTTTTGGTGATCCTGCCAACCTGCAACCTGTCGAAAATATTGACTTTTCGTTTCCTTCAAATGCAGCAGCAGCAACACTTAAAGTAGTTTCCACCGGACACGGCTGGGGAGATAATAATACCGGCAATGCAGCCGAATTTCATCACGATATTCACCATATCTGGGTTAATGGCCAGCAAACTTTTACCCAGGATAACTGGCAGGATTGCCAGCCAAATCCTGATGCCTGCCAGCCACAAAACGGAACCTGGTTTTACGACCGCGCCGGCTGGTGCCCGGGTGCCATCGCGCACTGGTTCGATTTTAATATGACCCCTTATGTTACAAACCAAAATGTTGAGCTGGGTTATATTTTTGATGAAGATTACATTGATTTGTGCCATCCCAATAATCCGGATTGCGTTTCAGGGGTAACCTGCCCGGACTGCAATGATGGGTTTAATCCAAACCTTGTGGTTGCCAGTAACCTCGTGGTTTTTGCCGATAGTCCGGTTGAAAATGCCTTCATTGTTGGCGTTAATAACGGGCCGGTAAAATCGCCAACCACGTTTAATGTTGCACCAAATCCAACCAACGGCGTTGTTGAAGTTTCGGTAAAAGGCGCTGCCAACGCCGGTGATGCCATTTTACAGGTTTACAATCTCACCGGTAAAATGATGCAGCAAATCGAATGGAACGGACAAAGCACTTCGATCGACCTTTCATCGTACAATAAAGGCATGTATCTTTTTAAGATGCAGTCGGATAATAAGGTCGAAATTAAAAAAGTTGTTTTGAAGTAAAATAACGGATGTTTTCGTTTATCGAAGGTTCGATCAAAAAGCAGGTGGTCTTCGCCTGCTTTTTGTTTTTCAGATTTCAACAAAAAATAGTATCAAAATTTTAAAGAAGTTACTCTTCAATTGTAAAGCATGATTTATCCATGAAAAAACCATTTATTATTACTTTCCTGATTTTTTGCACCATTTTTACCTGGGGCCAGGAATACAAGCAGTTTTTTACGAAAGAAAAACCTGTGATCGACACATTTTTTCACAGTTATCTTATCGAAGATAAATACCGCTGGCTTGAAGATGTTGATAGCCAGGAAACCAAAGACTGGATTGAGCAGCAAA
>CAYOWJ010000347.1:0-3631 GCA_964407625.1 uncultured Lentimicrobiaceae bacterium | reverse complement strand
GGTTGATAGAAGTGATGTACTCTTTTTGTGTAACTGATAATAATTTTTCGCGGTTCAGCAGTTGCGAAAAGCCAATAATCGCGTTAAGCGGCGTTCTGATTTCGTGCGACATGTTGGCCAGGAAAGTACTCTTGGATCGGTTGGCGGTTTCGGCCTCTGATTTTGCTTTTATGAGGGCGGCTTCTGATTTCTTTTGTTCGGTGATGTCCCAATTGGTGCCAATCATGTTCAGTGGTTTTCCTGAATCGTCGGGCTGAACGGTGGCAAGCGCTCTGATGTTATGAACGGATCCATCGGGCCAAAGTACCCTGAATTCGGAATCAAATTCCTTGTTGCTTTTTATTGCTTTAATGATTTCATCATCGCTTTTTGCCAGATCGTCAGGATGAACCATTGCCTGCCGGGCTTCAAATGCACTGTCGAACATATCAGGTGTAATTCCGTAAAGCCTGAACATCTGCTCATCCCATGAAAGCTTTTTGCTGGCAATGTGATAATCCCAGATACCAACACCACCTGCTTTGGTGGCAAAAGCCAGACGGGCGGCGGTTTTAGCCATTGCTGCTTTTTGAATGATTGTTGTAAGTTTTGCCTTCCATAACGTGAAAGACAAGAAAAGCCCAAAACCTAATATTGTAAAACCGTTTACACGATTCGAAACAATAACATCCTGGTTTATCTGTAATAAGGAGATGGCAAAATAAAAAAAGAGGAATGCAACCATAAAAAACAACAACGCATGTAACGGGCGCATTAAAATGATCAGCCCGGCAACAAGGCATGTCAGTAAAAACGGGGTTATCGCCGATGTTACCAACTGGTCAACAGAGGCTACCACAGTGCCAATATTGAGTATGAAAAACATGATCAGATAGGTAGCTGCCAAAACCATTTTATTGTTTTTCCTGCCCCGGTACGAAAAGAAATAGAGCAGGATGGCGACAACTGAGAATGTAAATACAATCACAACATGGCTGAGAATGATTGCAGCTCGCCATTGGTATTCGATGCCTGTAGCGCTATCAAGCTTATGCCAGAAAAAAATAATATGTATTAAGCTTAAAGGAATAATTACAAACGACATATAAAAAATCCGGAGCATATTCTCCTGCCGGATATCATGGTTTGCAATTTCCTTTTCGGCTGGTGTAAGTTTGAAAAAATCAATAATTTGTCTGATTAATTTCATATAAATTTTGTTTAAGAGTGGATGGAGTTTAGCATTTCGTATTCTAAAAACTGCGAAGCTGTGCTTAGCAGTTTCTTTTCAGGCAACTCTTTGGCCTTTTGGCGAAGGATTTCGGAGGTTGACTTGTTACCGGTATTTTTTTTCATGTACCTGGAAGTGTAAAAACGAACATACTGCCTTCGCCGGGAGCGGATTCAGCCCAAATTTTCCCGCCATGTTTTTCGATAAATTCTTTGCACAGGATAAGCCCCAAACCAGTGCTGGGTTCTCCTTCGGTACCCGGGCGGCGGGTGCTCGCACCCAAACGGAACAGATTTGAAAGCAGGTCAGCGCTCATTCCGATACCGCTGTCTTTTACAGTTATTTCGACCGAATTACTTTTGCCGGGACTTGATGAGATCGTTACTTTTCCATCTGTTGGAGTAAACTTTATAGCGTTTGAAGTCAGGTTGCGAAAGATGGTCTGAAGCATGTTAAAATCGGCAAAAACTTCCTGCTCATCAGGTATTTCATTAATTAATGTAATCGATTTATTCCTGGCCAGATCGGCTGCTATGGTAAAATTATCGGTTATTAAGGCTTTTAAGCCAAATACCTGGGGATTAAACTCAATATAACCCCGTTGCATTCGCGACCACTCGAGCAGATTACTAAGCAGGTTAAAGGTGTTGCGCGCAGTGTTTCTCAGGTCCTGCATCATCTCCTTTTTCAGTTCCGGCGATAAGTCTCCTGAATCATGAGCCATTATTTCGGAAAGTGTCATTAATCCGGATAAAGGACTTCGGAGGTCATGGGCGATGATGGAAAAGAATTTATCTTTTTCGGAGTTGAGCCTTTCTAATTCCTTTTTTTGCCAGCAATTCTCGAGATGCGTGGCAACTCTTGCCAAAATTTCTTCAGCCTGAAAAGGTTTATTGATATAGTCGACTCCGCCAACGGCAAAAGCTTTTACAACATTAGCCGTTTCGCCCATGGCACTGATAAAAATAACCGGTATGTCTTTTAAACCGGGGTTTTCCTTTAACCGGCGGCAAACTTCAAAGCCATCAATTCCAGGCATCATGATGTCGAGCAGGATCATGTCGGGTTTTTCTTTTTCGGCCGCCCGCAATGCCAGTTCGCCACTTAAGACAGGACGTGTTTTGTATCCTTTATGTTTTAAGATGTCGTCGAGGAATTTCAGATTGGCAGGTACATCATCAACAACAAGAATATTGGGAATGTTACGGCCTGATTCGATTTGATTCTTCATTTTTTGCAGTCTTTGAAATTAGTATTTTATGAAAGTAATTGTAGTCATAGTTGTTAGCCTTCGACAGGAGGTGATTGGCAAGTTCTGGATTATCATTTCCGATCGTTTGAATGAGCTGGATGAGCAGGTGAAAATCTGCACCTTCGACAGCATCCTGTATTTTTACCACAAGCTCTTCGGGCAGTTGTGCAATACTTTCCTCAACCAGGGCGGTATTATCAAGATATGCGGAAGGAATGCCGGTAGTTTTTTCTTCTTCATAGATGTAGCCGATGCCAAGCGCTTTTCCGATGGCAGCAAACAACTCATTTTCATGAAATGGTTTGCGGACATAGCCCTGTATCAAAGGTGCAAAGGTCTTATTTTTCTCATCTTCGGGCGCGCTGGCGGTTACGGCGATAACGGGGGTTTGTTTTCCCTTTTCGGTTGCTTTAATGCGGTGGGTTGCTACATAGCCATCCATCACAGGCATGCGCATGTCCATCAAAATCAGGTGAGGGTTCCACTGCTCAAATTTTGTGATGGCCTCTTCGCCGTTGATGGCTTCGTTGGTTTGGAAGCCGGCCAGTTTCAGGAAATTTACGATCACCTGCCGGTTTTCTTGTTTATCGTCAACCACCAGGATACGATAAGCTTCCTGCGGGTTATCAATGCCTGTCACACGTTTGGTGATGACAGTTTCACCGGCTTCGGATTTTCCTTCTTTGATTTCCACGTTTATAGTAAAAACCGAGCCTTTGCCTACGGTGCTTTGAACGGTAATATTTCCACCCATCAGCATCGCTAACTGGCGGCTAAGGGCAAGGCCGAGGCCTGTGCCGCTGTTGCTTTTGATCCCCGCGGAGGTTTGTTCGAACTGTTGAAAGAGTTTTCCCTGTTCTTCTTCGGATATTCCGGGGCCTGAATCTTCTATTTCGACGATTAACCGGCTTGTGTCGTCATTACTTTTATTAAAACGCGTACGAACAGTAACTCCGCCCTGGTTGGTGAATTTGATGGCATTACCCATAAGGTTGAAAAATATCTGCCGTAATTTCTGGTCATCGGCAACAACATATTTCGGAAGATCATCGGCAATTTCAACAATCAGTTGAAGCTGTTTGGTTTGCGCGCGTTCTTTGAGCATCATCTGCACATCTTTTAAAAGCGCATGTAAATCGAAATTTGCAGGTTTTAACTCCACGCGGCCG
>CAYOWJ010000346.1:0-3649 GCA_964407625.1 uncultured Lentimicrobiaceae bacterium | reverse complement strand
GTTAAATTTGGAAAAGTAAATGAAGATGATTTAAAAATGGCGGTTTACGCTGCCGATTCATCAGCACACGCTGTAATTCTGTATGATTACGGCGAAACTAACTTTCGGTATGATGTAACCGGTGATAAAGGCTGGCAACTAGAATTTGAGCGAACCGTCAGGATAAAGGTTTTGGATAAAGAAGGTGTTTCGGCAGGTGATTTTCATATCAGGTTATATCATGATGGCAGCACCTCAAAAGAGAAAATTAATGATATTGATGGGATTACCTTTAATCTCGAGAACGGGAAAATCACAAAAACCAAGCTGGAAAATAAAAACGTCATGCAAAAGGATGAAGACAAATTCCACATCGGTTACACCTTTGCCATGCCTGATGTACGCGAAGGTTCGGTGATTGATGTACGTTATAAAATTGAATCGGATTTTATTTTTAATCTTCAGCCCTGGCGATTTCAGTACGATATTCCTGTCCAATGGTCAGAATATCTGGTGAGCATTCCCGAGTATTTTATTTACAACCACACCATGTTGGGTTACAATTCTTTATTTATTAGTGAGATAACCGATACAAGAGCCAACCTTGTCTTTACAACCAAATCAAGAAGCGATGGCTATGTTACAAAAACAAGCTACGAGCAGGAAACCGTTGAATACATAGTGAAACGTCATAATGTTGCGATGAAGAATGTTCCTGCATTCGAGGAGGAAGATTACCTGACAACACCTGATAATTATCTGAGCACTTATTCTTTTGAACTGGCTTCGACAAAGAGCAGTGATAACGTTTACAAGGATTACACAAGAACCTGGGAAAAGGTTAATGAATTGATGCTGGAGGATGAACAATTTGGCAGAGCTATTCATCAAAAGGGATTTATTACTGATGCTGTCGAAATGAAAACTTCCGGAATGACCTCCGAAAAAGAGAAAACCCTGGCTATTCTTGACTTGATAAAGAAAAAAGTGCGCTGGAATGGCTATAATGCTGTTGATGCTGATGACATTAAAAAAGCCTGGAACGACGGCAGCGGATCGTCGGGTGAGATTAACCTGATATTGATAAATGCCTTACGCTCGGCCAAAATTAACACAACACCTGTTGTGCTGAGCACCCGTAAAAATGGATTTTTAAATCCGGTACATCCTTCGATTTCCGATTTTAACTATGTGGTAGCCTGCGTGGTTACCGACGGAGATACGATGCTTGTTGATGCCACCGAACCTCTGGCGCCAGCCGGATTGTTGCCCGAAAGATGCCTGAACGACAAAGGCCGCTTAATCTCCGAATCAAATCCAGGTTGGATGAGCCTGAAGCCAAAGGCAAGCGACAAACATTCGTGCACCTACACCTTTACGCTGGATGCCGAAGGTTCGGTTATAGGCCAGGCCAAACACATCCGCGATGGCTATAATGCCCTCAGGTTCCGGAAAGATGTTGCTTCGGCGACTTCGGTTGACGAATTTTACAAACAAAAAGCAAAAAATATTACCAACCTCGAATTTACTTCTAAACTTATCCCAACCCTCGACAGCATTTATAAACCTGTGGAGGAAAATGCCGAATTTACCATTGCTGATGCTGTTGATATGAACAGCGAATTGATTCTGATTAATCCGATGATGTTCGAAGCAACAACATCAAACCCGTTTAAACTCAAAGAAAGGGTGTACCCTGTCGAATTTTCGTACCCGACTGCTGAAACCATAATTTCGAACTGGGTTTTGCCCGAAGGTTACGTTATTGATCAAATCCCGAAACCCATTGCTCTGGCGCTTCCTGGAAATAGTGGTAAGTTTACCTACAATGTTACTCAACTCGGAAACAATGTAATGATTACCAGCATTATTAAAATAAACCAGACCACCTTTGTACATGACGAATATGCCTATCTCAAGGAATTCTTCAACCAGATCATTGCAAAACAGGCCGAAAACATCGTCATTAAAAAGCTGTAGCTTATGAAGTTTTTGTATTTTGGCTTCATGCTTTTGGTTCTTGCGCCATTCATAAACCTTCAAGGCCAGGACAGCACTTTGATCATGAAACCGGAAATGGTGAAAAAGAAAACTGATGCAGTTATTGTACTTTCCGAAATGGAAGTTTTCCTAAAATCCGAATCGTCCCTCAAAGTACGCGTACATAAAATTGTGAAAATCCTTAACCAGAAAGGTGAGGATGCGGGAACTTTTGGTTTGCATTATGATAAATTTGTAATTCCTTCGGATATCCGCATCCAGATTTCTGATGTATTTGGTAATCTGATAAAAACCGTTAAAGAAAAGGAAATCCAGGATTATTCCAATTATGATGGCTTTTCGATGTTCACCGATAACCGGATGAAATACTACCGGCCTGTTGTTGGAAAATATCCTTACACAGTCGAGTATTCCTACGAACTCAACTTCCGCGGCTATGTTGCGCTGCCGAGGTGGTCGCCGGTGTCAGATTTTAACATCGAAGTAAAACAATCTTCATTCAGTGTTGAGTTCGACACTTCATTAAATATCCGCTACAAGCTGGTGAATTTCGATCAGCAACCTGCCATCGGATTAAAAAACTCAACAAGGCAGCTTCGTTGGGATTTGAAGGATACTGGCCCTTTTGAGGATGAACCATTTTCGCCTGAATTATTCACACGCGTGCCGTCGGTTCTGCTGGCCTGCAATAAATTTGAATACGACGGATCAAAAGGCGATTTGACAAGCTGGAACTCCTTTGGTAACTGGATATCCACATTGTTGCAGGGCCGTCAGGAGCTTTCCGAAGTAACCCGGGAAAAAGTAAATTCACTTGTTTCGGGGCTTAGCGATGACCGGGAAAAAGCAAGGGTTTTGTACGAATTCCTGCAGGAACAGATGCGCTACGTGAGCATTCAGCTTGGTATCGGGGGTTTCCGGCCTTTTGATGCTTCAGATGTTGATAAATGGGGTTATGGCGATTGCAAGGCTTTGTCGAATTATTACCTGGCATTGCTGAAGGTGGCAGGAATAAACGGAATTTACACGGTAACTGTTTCTGATGGCGGGACACCCATGTTTTATAACGATTTTCCGGCTAATCTTTACTTTAACCATGTTATTGTTTGCCTTCCTTTCGAAAAAGATACGGCATGGGTGGAATGTACGAGCAACTATTTCCCGTTTGGTTTTATGAGCAAGAGTGTTGCGGGTAACCCGGCGCTTCTGGTAACCCCGGAAGGTGGAAAACTTGTGACGGTTCCTTCAATTCCTGCCATCGAAAACAATGAATTCAGGCGGCTTGAGGTGAATGTCGGCAATGATGGAAGTGCCGATTTAGAGCTAACCATCACCTACAAAGGCCTGCAATTGAGCCATGGAATCTCAAGTTTTATAATGAGCCACGAAGAACAGGAGAAATCGCTGTACGAAGATTTTGAGATGAACGATTTCGCCATCAGCAAGCATGAGTACAGTTTTAAAAAAGGTGAGAATGCTTTGGTTGTATTAACAGCCTCGGTTTTATGCAATCACCTGGCCACCATCAGTGGCAACAGGCTTTTTGTTCCTTTCAGAATACTCGACAGCCCCATGAAAATTCCTGAAAAAGTCGAAAACCGGATTACACCTGTCGAACTCCATTCGTCCTATTTTGATTGCGACACTTTAATAATCCGTTTTCCGGAAG
>CAYOWJ010000345.1:0-3653 GCA_964407625.1 uncultured Lentimicrobiaceae bacterium | reverse complement strand
ACTAGTGCATTGTTTTTTACTCTCGCCTGTATCCCTTTTGCAATCGATCTTATCCAAAGTAAGCTGACCTGGAAAACATCAGCTGGTTTTGCATTTTTTGCCACGCTGGGTTTACTTCAAAAAGTAACTACAGCAGCGCCTGTACTGTTAATCCTGGCTGTGATTGTAGCCATTTCCCTATTCAAATCATCAGGAGTAAAATTTCCTTCAATCCGGACCCTGATCATTCTTATTTTATCATTTCTGATCCCGTTAACCATCGTTTTTATATGGACAGCATTCACCGATTCGGTGAAATCACAAAATCCGCTGTTTCTTACTTTCGGCAAATTAACGCAGATGTATTTCGGCACTTTTGAGCAGCGTATTGATGTAAACGTGCTGAAAACACTTTTATGGGATCGGATTATTACGAAAAATGCCGGAGGATTCTTAGGCCTGGCTATCCTCGGCTTTGGCCTTTATCATGCCGGAAAAAGGATACGGTTGCTGATATTGATCAGTCTTTTAATGTTTGTTTTGCCTATTCTGATATTTTTTAATGTCCATCTGGTGCACTATTATTACCAGGTTTCTTCGATTGTTTTTCTTTCAATTGCCCTTGCGGTCGTTTTGGTGGAGGTTTTTCCCGAACGAATCGGGAAAATACCATTTTCACCTGCACTCACCATTATTTTGGTTGGCTTAAATTTTTACGGGTTTTTCCCGGAATATGCCTGTGCGATCCGGGGAACTTTCAATCCAACAAAAACAAATATTCTTGCTGTTGCTGATGTTATCCGCAGGTACACGCCTGCCGAAAGTGTAATCGTGGTTTTTGGAGCCAATTGGAGCAGCGAAACAGGGTATTATTCCGAACGAAAATCGTTTACTGTTCCTTCATGGTACGAAAAGTTTGATTCCGTCTGGGAGGCTCCTTCAAAATTTATTGGTAATAAAACGCCCGGTGCATTGGTCTTTTACACCAATAAATATGAAAACCAGCTTAATAAAATCCTGTCCAGGCCTGATGTGAAATCGGATTCATGCCTTTTTAAAATCCTCGACACGTATGTTTGGTTACCGGGAGTAAAAACGGTGTATTTGCCGATGAGTAACCGACATCTTAAACCCATGGAATTTTATGAAAAAATGCCCGACCCGATACCCGGAGGTCAGGTTGAGCCAAAGTTTGCCGGATGTGACGGGGTAATCGAACGGGTAAATGAGATTTCCCCAATCCGGGATTATATCGAAGTAGCTGATTTTTTATCAGTCAGCGGCTGGATGGCTGTTTCGGCCATACAGGGAATCGCTCCTGATCAGATTTTTCTCACCCTCAAAGATGCTGCCGGAAAAACCAACTATTTCACAACCATTAACCAGTTGCGGGAGGACGTAAATCAGGCCTTTAAAAAACCCGAAATGGGAAATGTTGGTTTCAGAAGCACCATTGATGTAAGTGGTTTTAACGGAAATTATGTTCTTGGGCTGGCAATGGAATATCAGGGTCAACTTACAATCTGCGAACAATTTAACATCCATATCAACATTAATTCATCACCTGCTCAGTAAATCAAACTTAACTACAGCGTTTTTTTGAAAATGACTACAAATTTTAGAGAATTATGAGTTTACAAACTGCGATAACTGTTCAAGCTCTTTCCAAATCATACAAGCTTTACCATTCGCGCTATAGCCGCATGAAGGAGTTTTTTCATCCTTTAAGAAAATCGTTTCACCGGAAACATAACGCGCTGAAAGATATTTCATTTGAGCTAAAGCGTGGGGAAGTATTAGGAATTATCGGTGAGAATGGTAGTGGAAAGTCCACTTTGCTGAAAATCCTTAACTCCGTTGTTACGCCTACTTCAGGGAGTTTTACCAGCCATGGAAGAATTACAGCACTGTTGGAATTAGGAGGTGGGTTCAACAATGAATTAACCGGCATCGAAAACTTATTCTATCTCGGTGCCATCCAGGGTTACTCAAAAAAAGAAATGAAAAGCAAAATTGATCAAATACTCGAATTTGCCGACATTGGCGAGTACGCTTATCAGCCGGTAAATACCTATTCGAGCGGGATGTATGTTCGACTGGCATTTTCGATGGCCATCAATATTGATCCTGATATCCTCATTACCGATGAGGCTTTGTCGGTTGGTGATATCCGTTTTCAACAAAAATGCTTCCGCAAAATCAGGGAATTTAAAGATATGGGCAAAACAATTTTGATTTGTACCCACAGCCTTTCGGTGGTAAAGGATTTCTGCACACGGGCGATCTGGCTTCACGAAGGTGAAATTAAAGAACAAGGCGATCCTGTTTTTGTAGCCGACTGTTACAATGCATACATGCTTTCAAGGAGTAGCGATCTCACCATCAATAACTCCAAAATAAAAGCTTTAAAAGGTTTCGATATGATTTTTCCGGCAGAGGCTCCTGATTTGATCTGGCAAAATCTGAGTGATTGCGACAGCTATGGAACAGGAAAAATCGACATGAAATTTGCCGCACTGATCGAACGAAAAGCATTTCGTACCGTAAATGAACTTAAAGGTGGTGAGCCGGTCAGGATTTATCTCATGTTGCAAGCTCTTGACGAAATATATAATCCCGGGGTTCAACTGACATTGAATGGCGATTTTGGCAACTCCGTCATCAAAATGATGAGCTATCATTACAAAATACCGCTCCGTTTTAAAGTGGGGATTGCGCAAATTGTCGCTGTTGATTTTGATTTTCCATACATTGGTAATGGCCGGTATTCGTTTTCATTCGGCATTTCATCAATAATCGAAAACGAAGAACAGCAAATTCAATGGGTTCACGATGGTTTAATCATTCAGGTTAGTAATCCGGATCCGCTTTATAAAAACGGTGCCCTGATTGTTATCAGCGAAGCCACTTTTAATGTTCTGGAATAAAAATCAACTCTACATCACAGCAATAAAATTATCATCAAACTATTCGGATATGACACTGATCGAAACTATTCATAACTCGGCAAATTCTCTGCTGAAACAGCGAACTATCATTTACACCCTGGTTGTGCGGGACTTTAAAAGCCGCTATCTGTCTTCATTTATTGGATTACCCTGGGCATTTATTCAACCAGCGGTTTATGTGTTTGTAATCTGGTTTGCCTTTACGTATGGATTACGGGGCGGATTAGCACCTGGTGGCGGACCTTTTGCGCCCTGGCTAATCGTGGGCATGATCCCGTGGATGTTTATCAGCCAGACCATGATTGTAAGTTGTATGGCGTTGTCGGAATATTCGTACCTGATCAAAAAAACCAGGTTTAATGTCAGTCTGATACCGGTGATTAAGATATTATCGGGAATGCTTGTTCACCTCATTATGGTTTTGATTATTGTTGTGATCCTGATTTTTAATTTCAAAATTTATCCTTCCATTTACTGGATTCAGATTTTTTATTACTTGTTTGCAACTTTTGTCCTGCTTGCCGGCATAGCCTGGTTTGTAGCTTCGGTGAATGTTTTTGTCAGAGATATGGCTCACATCGTCAACATCCTCACCTCCATGTTATTCTGGGCAACGCCCATCATCTGGCCGTTTACAACATTACAGGGCAATTACAAATACATCGCTTTGCTCAATCCTTTTTTTTATATCACCGAAGGTTACAGATACACTTTTATCGAAAAACG
>CAYOWJ010000344.1:1746-3659 GCA_964407625.1 uncultured Lentimicrobiaceae bacterium | reverse complement strand
CTGGCGTATTTCGCCATTATTAATCTCAAGCGAAAAAGTGTTGTTTCGTTTGCGATTTTGTTTTTCGGGGCTACAATGTCGGTGGGGCTTATGTTTGTGCTTTCGCGGGGCGGTATTATGGCCGAACGTTTTTTGTACGCACCGGTTCTTGGCTTTGCGCTGGTTTTGGGATATTATCTTCACAAACTGGTTCCTCGGGATGCAAAAACAAAGCAGGCGGTCTGGGATTTTAGTCAGAATGGCCCAAAATTATTCGTTGGAGTTATCGCGGTATTGTTGGTGTTTTATTCGGTACGAACCGTTGCCCGTAACCCGGTTTGGAAAAACAATTTAACGCTGTTTTCGAACGACATCAAATTTGGTGGAAACAGCGCTCAACTGCAGAAACATTATGGCAGCGAGTTAATCAATCAGTCGGTTGCCACCGAAGATAAAGCTGCAAAAGATTCGCTGATGAAACTTGGGCTTTCACATGTCGAAAAGGCCATCGAAATTAACCCACGGTTCAGTGAAGCCTATTTTAAACTCGGTTATGCTTATTATCAGCTTCGCGATTATCCAAAGGCCATCGACTATTACAAAAAAACCAACCAGAATGTTTCCATGAATTTATCCAATATGTCGCTTGCCTATTACATGAACGGCGATTATGGTGAGGCCGTTAAGATTATGCAAAAAGCCATTCAGTTGAATCCCGATAACCAAACGGCGAAGCAAAATATGCCCATGCTTAAGCAGGCCTTTAACAGGAAGTTGCAGGCCATGAAAAAGGAAAAATCGCAGGATCCGCAGCATTTTTTTGAACTTGGAAATCTTTTTGTCGAAGAGGCCAATTATAAAGATGCCCTCCAAAGTTTTGATATGGCCGTAAGTTTAAAGCCTGATTTTGCCGGAGCACTCGTTAATAAAGGAAATTGCTACTATATGCTGAAAGATTACAACGCTGCTATTAAGGCTTTTGAAGCAGTTCTTGCCGTCGAGCCAAACTCACAGACTGCATTTAAAAACCTGAGCACACTTTACGGAATGCTCGGAAATAACGACATGCAATTGTTTTATAATAATAAGATCGAAGGAGCCAAATAAAGCGTTTGTTGGCTGATTAATGGGTAAAATTCAGCAGGGATGGATTAGTCAACCGGGTAAATCAGAAGCACGGAAGTTCAACGTTAACCCAATGATTTCGAAAAGAAACAGTTTAGAAATGAAGGAAAAAAAATTATCATGAATAAAAATCGGATCACAATAATTATCGTCGTTGTTCTGTCGATCATAGCCATTTTTTTGGTATTACAGAAAAGCAAAGGTACGCTTAGCAGCGATCAGAGCGAATTTGCTGTTAACGACACCACTACCATTACCCGGATTTTTATGGCTGATATGAGCGGTAATAAAGTGTTACTAACCAAAGTCAGTCCCGGCAACTGGGTTGTTAACGACAAAATAAAGGCCAGTCAGCCAGGAGTTGGGCTTTTGCTCAAAACCATGATGAGCCTTGCCGTAAAATCGCCTGTTTCGAAGGTGGGTTACAACAATGTGATCAGGCAGCTTGCCGTAAATTCGGTTAAAGTTGAGATTTACCAACAGGTTTACAGGATTGATTTGTTTAATTCGATCAGGCTTTTTCCGCACGAAAAACTCACCAAGGTTTATTATGTGGGTTCGGCAACACCTGACAATCTGGGCACTTTTATGTTAATGGAAGGTTCAGAGGTGCCGTTTGTCGTTTTTCAGCCTGGTTTCCGGGGTTTTGTGTCGGCGCGGTTTTCGGCCCGCCTGAACGATTGGCGCGATCATACAATTTTCGATAATAAGCCTTCCGAAATCAGCTCGATAAAAGTTGAATTTCCACAAAGCTCCAACGAATCCTATCTCATCGAAAAATTTGGAAGCAGCCGGCTCGAATTGAAACA
>CAYOWJ010000344.1:0-1646 GCA_964407625.1 uncultured Lentimicrobiaceae bacterium | reverse complement strand
TTTGATCCGATCACCAGACCACTTTCCTATCTTTTGGGAAAGGAATAATAGGTTTGCTTCCTAAAAAAAAGAGCCGCCTTTTGGGCGACCCTTTTGATGGATATTCTCGAAAACAAAAACTTCTTTTAAACAAGACCTTGTGCCAGCATCGAATCGGCAACTTTTACGAAACCACCAATGTTTGCTCCGGCAACGTAGTCGGTGCTTCCATCAGCTCTTTTGCCGTATTTCACGCAGGTTGAGTGGATGTCTTTCATGATCTGGTGCAGCCTGGCATCAACTTCTTCGCGTGTCCATGACAAACGAAGCGAGTTTTGTGACATTTCCAAACCTGAAGTTGCAACTCCGCCAGCATTAGCAGCTTTTCCAGGACCATAAAGTATGAGTGCTTTTTGATAAACTTCTACAGCTTCTGGTGTTGATGGCATGTTTGCACCTTCCGAAACACAGAAACAACCATTGGCTACCAAAGTTTTGGCTTCGTCTTCGTTAACTTCATTCTGAGTTGCACAAGGCAAAGCGATATCGCATTTTATTCCCCATGGCCTTAAACCTTCATGATATTCGCAGTCAAATTTTTCGGCATACTCGCTGATTCTGCCTCTCTTTGTGTTTTTGAGCCACATCAGGTATTCCAGTTTTTCTTTGTTGATACCAGCTGGATCGTAAATAAAACCGTTTGAGTCGGACAAGGTAACTACTTTTCCACCTAACAGGGTAACTTTTTCGCAGGCATATTGCGCTACATTACCAGAACCTGAAATAGCCACAGTTTTACCTTCAAAAGTCATGTTTCGGGTTTTGAGCATTTCTTCAGCAAAATAGGTTGTTCCGTAACCCGTTGCTTCAGGGCGTATTAATGAACCACCCCAGCCAAGTCCTTTTCCGGTGAGGACACCTGTAAATTCATTCTTCAGTCTTTTATACTGTCCGAACAGGAAGCCGATTTCACGTCCACCAACACCAATATCACCAGCAGGTACGTCGGTATTTGGGCCGATATGACGGAAAAGTTCGGTCATAAAGCTTTGGCAAAAGTGCATTACTTCATTGTCGGATTTTCCTTTTGGATCAAAATCGGAACCGCCTTTACCTCCGCCCATGGGCAAAGTTGTAAGAGAATTTTTCAAAACTTGTTCGAAGGCTAAAAACTTCAGGATGCCGAGGTTTACAGTCGGGTGAAAACGCAAACCGCCTTTATAAGGGCCAATGGCGCTGTTCATCTCGATGCGGTACCCTTTGTTGATTTGTACTTCGCCTTTATCATCGAGCCAGGGAACACGGAAAAGGATAACTCTTTCGGGTTCTACCATTCTTTCGAGGATTTTGGCAGTTTTGTACTGTGGATTTTCTTCGATGTAAGGTATCAAAGATTCGACTACTTCGTGAACTGCCTGATGGAATTCAACTTCGCTTGGATTTTTGGCAATTACTTTTGCCATGAAGTCATTAACTTGTTGATCAAATACGTTTGCCATAATTTTTTTAGAATTTTGATGTATAAAAATTTGAATTATTTCACGGTGTAAGTATAGAACTATTCTGTTATCTGATTAACACAATTTCCCGGAAAGTTTGACTGGAAGGACAAAATTCAGTAAATCACGCAAAGCTGATATGGGAATTCCGTAAAAACAACAGCCCAT
>CAYOWJ010000343.1:0-3662 GCA_964407625.1 uncultured Lentimicrobiaceae bacterium | reverse complement strand
TTTTACACCATGGCCGATGGCGACCTGTTTTAATACTTTGCATGATGCAACCCGAAAACCAAAAAGTACTTGCGGCAATTGTTACCTTCAATGGCGTTGAAACCATTCGGGAAACCTTATCAGCACTTCAAGAGCAACATCGTCCGCCCGATGCATTCCTGATCATTGATAATGCTTCAAAGGACGCAACATTGGAAGTTATCCACCAGTTAAAAATCAACAATCTTAAAATTAAGAAACTTAATAAAAACGAAGGAGTAGCCGCAGCTTACAATATTGCATTAGATCAGGCTCTGAAAAACAACTTTAACTGGCTTTGGCTGTTCGATCAGGACAGTGTTTGCCAGCCCGATTGCCTCGAAAAACTCCTTACCGAAGCCGAAATTATCAAATCATCCGGCATATCGCCTGCTGCGCTATTTCCGTCACATTATTTAAAATCGCACCCCGATCATTTGCTTCCGCCCTGGAAATGGAACGGGCGCGAAATGGTTGATATCATTAAACCTGAAAATCCATTTAAAAATCATACTTCGGTTCATACTTCGATGACGTCCGGGGCTTTGTATAATCTGTCTTTAATCAGAAATGAGCAAGGCTTTCGTAAAGATTTTTTCATTGATTTTGTTGACCACGAATACCACATGAGGCTCGTAAACAGAGGGTACAAACTTTTTTGGGTGAACAATGCACGAATTAATCATGATCTTGGCAAAACCAAAGTCAATGCTGTGGGTCAGACAATAAATTATCATGAACCCTGGCGGTACTATTTTATCGGCCGGAATATGTTTTCCTGCTATTTAAAATGGGGTGGATTGAAGGCTGTCAGGCGGCTTTGGAAGGTATCGAAACGCCAGCTTATATCATACAGATCGTTGGCCGGGGTTAATCACAAATTGATTTGGAAATATTTTAATCTTGGTATCAGAGATTCGGTTATAAGTAGGATTTACAAAATGAATCCACCAAAAACCATCAGTTCATCAATACAGTAGCAATATCGAAAATAAAGCAATGACTCAATCACCGGAACAAAAAGTTATACCTTATTCACCATCGAAGCTTCCGGCAGGAAGTACCCTCATCTTTGCGCCGCATCCCGACGATGAAGTTTTAGGTTGTGGCGGCACCATCATCCGGCATTTACAGCATGGCGATCCTGTAAAATTGGTAATTGTAAACGATGGTGGATTTCCGTTGAACGAAAGCCAAAAAACAGCAGATTATCCCGAAATACGGAAGTTGGAATCCCTGACGGCAGCTAAAATAATAGGTTACGGCCAGACATTGTTTTTAAATTTTAAAGGTGGCTTTCTTAAAGCCGATGAAATTCTAATTGCCCGATTGGTCGAAATTATCCGGATATGGCTGACGAAAAACCATTTTATTACCAAAAGCCTGATTGAGGCTGGTTTTAAAGAAATTAAGGAACCTTTAGGGATTTTACCAACCAGAAGAAGTTTTTTTACTAAGTTAGAAATTCAATTTGCTATGGAAAGTATTTAATACACCATGGCGAATGGCGACTTGTTTTAAACCGACCTTATTGAAATGAAGATACTTCATGTAACAAGAGAAACCGGAACTGATTCGCGTTACGGCATCAGAAAAGGCATCGAACCTGTTTTAGCTGCTTTGAGAAAAAGAGGGCATGAGGTGGAGATTTTTGATGAGGATAAAGCACTAACTTTTGCCGACTCAAATACCGAAGAATGGGTCGAAAAGATTTATCTGAAAATCCTGAGACTCAAATTTGGCACAAATGATACTACTGCCGCTTACATCATTACGGAACGGATCAAGATTGGAAGTAAAGCAGCAAAGTATGCGGCCATCAATAAATTTACTCATGTTCATTGTCACGACCCATTATTAGCCTACGCCTATTCACAATTTGCCGGTTTTTACTTTGCCACAAAAAGCTGGGGCTACTCCGTGCCGGCATTTGGCAGGTATGCGAAACTTCGTTTGGGAATTACGATAACCCGGAATTATTTGAAACATCTTCAATTTTGGGAGCAGAAAGCAGCATCAAAAGCAAAATGGGTCATTTCGCAAACCAACAGTGGTATGCATGAAATGCGCGAAGATTTAGGTATTGATGAAATACCCCGGACATGGCATGTTCTGGGAAATCCCGTTAAAAAACTTTTTGGCAACAGAGAAAATACCCGGAATTCCCTCGGTATTCGTGACGATCAAAAGTTACTACTTGCCATCGGACAGTTGATCCCCTTGAAAAGATTTTCGTTGCTTCTTGAATCGGTCGCATTACTGCCAATAAACCTCCGGCCATATATTTTAATTCTGGGAGAAGGCCAGGAAGAGCCAGCTTTACATGAACTGGCAGAGCAGCTAAATCTCACCCGGGGATTTGAAATCCGTGTGACCGATCAGGTTGGTGATTTTCTGGCTGCTGCCGATTTATATGTGAGTGTTTCCTCTACCGAATCGCATGGCAACGCTAATTGTGAAGCGGTTCTGGCCGGAGTTCCCTCCATCTGCACAGCCGTGGGAGGAATGCCGGAATTAATTGGTAAAGGCGCCTTGATGGTAAAGGATGATCCAAAGGAAATTGCGTCGGCAATAGCATTGTTGCTATCATCAGAAGCCGAATGTGAAATTCTGAAAGAAAAAGCGCGGCTGATTACCGGTTTATGGAATCAGCCGGAGTATTTTGCAATCGAAAGAGAACGAATTTACTCGGGTTGTTAAAAAATGGTTTAGGCTATTTTATTAAAATGAATATTTTTAAAAGAATTTTCCCGGCAAAATCCTCACCTGACATGGCGTCTGACTGCCCAAAAATTGTAATTTACGGACAGTACAAAACGGGGACTACTGCTTGTTTTTTCAAAATCAGGAATTCACTGAAAAGTGCGCCACGCGAACTTTTTGAAAAACCGGAATTCATCCCCGATCCAATGGACAAAACGAGACCCGTGCTGGCAAAAGTGATTATTCCAGCCAAACCGGAAAATTTTGTCCGCTCCGACATGGTTTTGAGCCAGAAGGAACTTGAAGAAAAAGCCGAAGAAGGCATCAGGTCGTTCTCAAATTTTGACAAACAAATATTGCTTATCCGCGATCCACGCGACAGGCTTGTTAGCGGTATTTTATTCCTGACACAGGAGCACCCTGAAATCTACAAAAACAAAAAAGTACTCGATCAAACGCTTGATCTGATCAGAAAAAAAGAAAATTCCCCCTCTTCTGTTTCATTGCTCGAAATCCTTAATCACGTTCTCATTGGCTCTGGCAAACCTGCCCGTTCCCGTATCAGCGAACAAATAAAAAATCAACATGACTGGATTTTTAACTTCGAAAGAAAACTCAAAAACTTTGTTAAATACCGGTACGAGGATATGATTATCGACAACGACCATCAGGTGGAAAAATATCTGGGTTTTAATATCCAAAAAAATGTTACCGTAAATAAAGACTTTGATTTCGTTACCCGGACAAAAGACTCAGGCAGTTGGCATAGCTGGTTTACCGAAGAAGATGTTGAATTTTTCAAACCGGTGATGCACGATTACATCCACCATTTTGGATATGATGAGCAATGGAAGCTTAATGCGCATCAACAAATCAACCCTGAACATGGATCACGCTACGTCGAACGAATTATAAACCGCAGGATAAACCTGAACTATTAA
>CAYOWJ010000342.1:0-3676 GCA_964407625.1 uncultured Lentimicrobiaceae bacterium | reverse complement strand
TTGGGGAAGGGACGGGGATGGGGCTATTATAAATTGGTTTCCATTTTTCATCCAATCCCAACGAAAACCCCCGTTTGCCAAAATGGGTTCAACTTTAGAAAAGGTGAAATCTTTAACGCACCTGCACCAGCGGCAGCGCTGCGAAATGTTTGTAGTCTTTTGGTTTCATCCGGCTAATTCTAACGATTTTTTGCTAATTTGCTCCTCCATCACTATCTCAAGATAGAGTTGTACAGCATCTTTTAAATTTTCAAGCGCTTCCTTAACTGTCTTTCCGTGTGTGTGGCAGCCGGGCAATTCGGGACACCAGGTGTGGTATTCTTTGCCGTCTTTTTCAATTTCAAATGAGAGTGGTTTCATAATATTCTTTTTTTTATAGCTACAAAGCTAAGATTATATTTTTAGATTGCTAAGTTTGATAAAAACTGCGCCAGGAATTCAGATTTATGCTAATTCCCCTTCAGTGCTTCCGGCAAGGATGGAGATTTTAACGGAGATTTCCTGGTTAATTACCGGGTTGCCGTTCAAATCGCGGGCTACTGCCTGGTATTTGAAGGCTTGTGGCGTTTGTCCGAAAGCAAAAATGCTCATCATGGCAAAGGAGAAAAGGAGAAAGAGGTTTTTCATTTTGATAATTTTAAGTAAGTTATTTGGTGTAAAGAATTTCGGTGGGAAGCAAAAGAAACGGCGTAAAACAAGCCTTTGGCGAGGTGGTTCTGTGATGCGCTGTTAAAAAGAATTTTCTGAAAAAGAACATGATAAAAGGATTAAATGAACCCTGATTACACTTGTAAAAGTAAACAATTATCGAAGCCATTAAGAAATTGAAAAAAAATTCCCGCCACCAACGTTTCGGTTGGTCAGGCGGGAACAGTAACTTATCTCGTTAAAAAAATTTATTCCAAAACAACCTTTTCGGTATAAGATTTCCCATCCAGGATCATCTTAACAATATAATTTCCTCTGGGCTGGTTGCTGAGATTGATCTGATAATTCTGAATGCCGGCATCAGCATTTGCAGCAGAAACTTCTCTTCCGGAAGCATCAAAAACCTGGATTCTGGCCATCCCTGACTTTGCTGCCGGAATCTGAATATTGACTAATCCACTGGAAGGATTCGGGTAAACCGAAAGTTTTGTTGATTCCTTTTCAGCAACCGAAACATACGGGTCGAGCGGGTATTGGGCAGTGAAAAATCCTCTTCCGTGCGTGGCAGCCAAAACCATGTTATCCGTTGGCCGCAGTATCAGCATGTCAACCCTCACATTGGCCAGGCCGTCGATATCCTGAACCCAGGTAACTTCGTCGTTGTTGAGTTCTGTAGTTGACCAAACGCCCAGTTCGGTGGCCAGCAAAGCCTGCCCGGTGTTATTTGGGTGATAAATTGCCCATCTTACAGGAATATCCGGCAGGTTGCCTTCTGCATCGGTCCATGATTCGCCACCGTCAACAGTGCGCCAGACGGACTGCACGCCATAATTCGAGAAGCAAACCAGGAGTTCGTCTTCGGTAGGTCCCACAGCAATGCATGAAACATAGGCCTGCGGAAATTCGCTTCCTGTAATTTCGCTCACGATGGGGGAGGATTGGGCGTTGATAACCTTAAACACCTGCCCGGCCTGTGTTCCAATAAAAAGATGCGTCGAAAGCAACGGCGAAGCAGGCGAAACCTTTACATGCGAATAATAAACATCGGTTCCGGTTTGCAGCGCGATGAAATCGCCGTTGGAACTTGCTCCAATGCCACTAACCCGCAATATTGTATTTGGGGTGTTTCCGAAAAAATCGACAGCGTTGGCATACAATGTATTGTTTTTCGAATCGTAATCGGCGGGATTGATAAAAATGCCGCTTTCATAATCCAGGTAATCATAGCCACTTCCATTCAAAAATACCGAATAGCGGTTGTAATAAACCGAGGTAATCAGCAGATTGGTGGCGTCGTCATCAAAAAAGCAGTAAGCGCCGTCGCCTCCATCAACCATATCGTTGATCGAAAGTGGTGCATTCTGATAAAGCAAAGTCCCGTTATCCTGCAGACCACCTACATAAACCGGGGCGCCGGCCTGCGGATAAAGATCGCAGGTATAAAACTGCAGGGTGTTGTAACCCTGATTTTTTTCCTGGAAAACAGGCGCAGGGCTTGTAGCTGATGAAGTATAAAAAACGCCGCCGTCGTTGCTGCAGATAAACTCAGTCGAACTTCCGGGTTTGAATTCGAGGGCATGTTGGTCGGCGTGAAGATATTCATCGCCGCCGCCATAATACATCAGCGACCAATCCGAAATTTTGTTCCAGCTTGTGCCTCCGTTGGTGGTTTTCCACATATCGAGGCCGCCAGTAAAAATAGTGTTTGGATTATTCGGGTCAACCTGGATAATGAGCGCATGCCACGCCAGTGTTGACCAGTCGGAAGCCGGTTTGTTAATTTCGGTCCAGGTTGCGCCTTTGTTGGTGGTTTTGATGACGTAACGGCCGCGGTAATAATTAAAACCATCGGTGTAGCCGGCGGCAACAGCGGCATAAACAATGTTTGCATCGGATGGAGCGCACGAAAGCATTACCCTTGCCGGGATATAATAGGAAGAATTGCTTTGGATGATGGCAACATAATCGTCGTAAACAGTCCAGGTTCCTTCGGTTCCTTCGTCAGAAATCAGAATCGTAGCCCCGCCTTCGATTTCGACGTTTTGCATGGTTCCGACGTACATTCGGCCATCGGCGGCAATTTCGATATCAGCCACAGCGTATGGTGCGCCATATCCCGGAATGTCGGGCAAAACCTGTTCCCAGGTAAGTCCACCGTCTTCAGAGCGGAAAAGCCCATCGGAAGGCTCGCTCTGGTGATTGGTTCCATGATAAAAACCAGAGGCAACGCCGGCATAAATCACGCTGCTGCCGTTTTCGTTTCTTACTTTGATGTCGGTCACATATTCAAAATCGAGGGTTGGCCCGAGAAGATTCCAGGTTTGGCCGCTATCCTCCGATTTCCAGATGCCTTCGCCAGTTCCTGACGATTCGCGGTAAATGTACAAAGCGGTTTGTGCTTCGCCGGTTCCGATATAAAAAGTTGTTGGGTTGTTGGGGTCGTAAGTGATGCAACTGATGTTGAGTGAACTCCAGAAATCGCCCACAGGCTGCCAGAGCGACTGGTTGTTGGTGATGTCGTTACGGTACCACAGGCCGCCGGTAACGCCGCCAGCCCAGACTTTTTTGCCGGTCGCGTCATTCGGGTCCCACATGATGGCGCGGGTACGGCCACCCATTTCGGCTGAAGTTCCGCTCCAGTCGAGCGAAGCAGTTGATTTGAGATTGTTTTTCGTGTTTTCCCTGGTTTCTTTGTAGGCCTTTTGCAGCCGTTCGCGGGGCACATAGCCCAGCGCCGGGTCTAAAGTCATGAAATAATCCTGAATGGCGCCCATTTCGGGCTGGTCGGCTGCTTTTTCATTCTTTTTGCTCTGATCAGGATTTACAGGAATAGCAGCCATTTTTTCCTTCAGAAATTTTTCGTATTTTTTTCGTTTATCGACATTGTTGTTGCCGTAAAACAGCGCTGTTCCTGCGATTATCATCACCAAAGAAGCAGCCATCCAAGCGGATTTTCGTCGGGGAGTCATGGTAAAAAAATTCATTGTAAAGTTTATTTTAGTTAGAGAAATTTCAGGTTTCAAAAGTA
>CAYOWJ010000341.1:0-3692 GCA_964407625.1 uncultured Lentimicrobiaceae bacterium | reverse complement strand
ATAGTCGGGATATTTGCCTTTGCTGATCTCTTCGCTGAAATTTGAACTGCCCTGAAAAAGCAGAATCAGTAACAGGCTGCCGGCAATGCTCCAGTTAAACCACTGACCGCTTGCAGCAACGCTAAAAAAGTAAAAACAAACCCAGATAGCCTGTTCGGCAAAGTAATTGGGATGGCGGCTATAAGCCCAAAGGCCTTTATCTAAAAACCCTTTTTTATAATCGCCAGTAAGCGCTTCTCTGGCTTTTATTTTCGCCCATTTCCTGCTTTGAAAATTCCAGTGCTGGATGTCGGCCAGCGTTTCATAACCAATAAAAAAGAACATCAGTCCGGCCACGATAAAATCGAAAAGGCCTAAAGGCACCGCTTTGTTTTGGAGAGCTACGATAGTAGGTAGGGTAAACAGCAAAATAAGGACATTTTGATAACCGGAGATGAACAGCATGTTAAAAAGTGTCCATTTCCACCGTGGTTTGAACTCTGGTTTTTGGCGCAGCACCTGCCAGCGATAGTCTTCTTCGCCAGCCCAGAAACGCCACTGATAAGCTCCTTTCATCGCGAAATTTACTGTCAGCCTGACGCCCCAAAAGGTGACAAGCACGCTCATCAGCACCAGCCGTGGCGCGTAATCGCCATAATCGGCAACAACCCAGGCGTAGGCTATCGGCAAAATGCTCCAGAGTTTGTCAACCTGGCTATTGTTGTTCGACAGCTCGCCAACGATAAAGCAATATCCCGTAACAATGGCGGTAATGATGATTAGTGTGTTTATGGCTTTCCATGCTTCGGGGCCTGGCGAAGTACCGAAAAAGTAGCTGAAAATTGGAACAGCCAGCAGGGTAATTCCCAATAAAATTGCAGTGGTTATTATTTTCATAAATATAGTTTTTGCTGGTTACCGCTTCCTTATTTATTATTTTGTTCAAGTTGCCAGGTAGCATCCAGGGTTATCATCGAATCGACACTGATTTTTCGTTTGGCAGCTTTCTTCATAATTTCTTCCATCCATTTTTTGTCGGATTTAATATAAAGACGAGCCGCAGCCAGTTTTTCCTGGAAATCGGCATCTGAACCGGCTTTTGCGTCGTTGTGCTTTAATACATCGTATGCGTTTTCGATAAATCCCCATCCAAAGCCCGGTAAATTGGCTTCGGTGGCCATGATGATAATCACATCATGACGGGCAATTTGCTCTTTTAAATCAACCTGGTTGGTTTCTAAAGGCGATTTAAAACTATCCGGGAAAATCTGTTTGTTATAATACCAGAAATGATCGTTTGAAAACGCCCTTGAAATCCCGAAATCATACATGTCCCAGTAATAGCTGTCGGAAATCATCAAAACCGATGGCCTGGTTTTGCCTTCTGCCGGCTGAATCTGAAGATTTGGATAAGCCATTTCAAAAGATTTGAGTTTAAATTTTATATTCATTCCATCGGCAATATCATAATCGGTTCCTTTTGGTTGGCTCATTTCGATTTTATCCCAAAACAAACCGGGCATATCAATGTTGCGGGTTTTTTCGATATAGCGTATCATCGAATCGGCTGCCAGGCTCATGCCGTAGTAGCTCCAGTGAATGCCGTATTGCGGGTAAAGCGGGTATTTTGAAGTGGTTTTATTTTCGATAAAATATTTATTGAAATCAATAAAATTTAAGCCCAGACTTTGGGCAAGTTCAACATGCTTTTCGTAGTTTGTGGTGCCCTTTTCCTTTTTAACTTTATCAGGAAAATATTCGGGATAAAAAGAGCCTTTGCCGGCGGCAAAAACCACAATCAGTGTTTTATTAAGTTTTGCCAGCGTATCCTGAATAAATTTAAGCCGCTGCATCCGGTTACTGATGCTGTCGTTACCGATAAAATCAGTTCCATAATAAGCCTTGATGTAGTTTTCTTCAAATAAATAATTCTTCTTGCCAACAATTACACCGTTGGCTTTGGCTTTGTTAAACACGCTAAAAGCGATCTGGTTGTTGGCGCGGACAAAGAGATTCCGAAAACCAAAAGTTTCGTTTAAATAGGTTTCCTGTTGCTTCTGATATTCGTCCGAAAACCAGTCTTTAAAAGTAAAACGTGGCTCCTCGTGCTGCGTAATAGAGCCTTTCAAAGGCGCAAGTTCCATAAAATGGAGTTTCCCCTGGATAAAAGGAATAATCAGAACAAGCATGATCATGAAAAACAAACCGCCTTTTATTTTGCTATTTAAATTTTCCATCATTAAAATCTGAAATAAATAAACGGATTAAAACCAAAAGCAGTGATCGAGCTAAGCGATAAAAGGAGAAGCGCGACAGTTACAACCGACAGGATCAAATGCCGCTTGGTCGGATAATCCGCAAAGTAAACGGCATCCTGGATTTTCTGTCCTTTGGCGAAATAAACGAAGAAAGCAAAGAAAAAGGCCAGGGCAAAAAACGTGTAAAACTCCGGATCAAATGGCAGGGCGTTTCCAAAGTTAAATGCAAACATCCTTTTCAGGAAAGCAAAAGCATCGGGTAAATGTTCAATTCTAAAAAACACCCAACCAATCATCACCACAAAAAAAGTAATTATGGTGCTGGCAAATTTTCCAATTCTTTTGTAAACATCGTTTAAAAACAACCTTTCGAGCACCAGGAATAAGCCGTGGTAAGCGCCCCAGATAACAAAACTCCAGGAGGCGCCGTGCCATAAACCGGAGGCCAAAAACACAAACCACAGGTTAAAATACAGCCTGCTTTTTGAAGCAACCCTGTTGCCGCCCAGCGGGATGTACAAATAGCTTCGCATCCATGCGCCCAGCGAAATGTGCCATCGCCGCCAAAACTCCGAAATACTTTGCGAAATGTAAGGGTTGTTGAAGTTTTCTGGAAATTTAAAACCAATCATTTTTGCCAGCCCGATGGCCATATCCGAGTAGCCTGAGAAGTCGAAATAAATCTGAAAGGTATAGGCCAGAATTCCAATCCAGGCGGTAAAAGTATCAAGTTCGCCATAATTCATCGCAAAAATAGTATCAGCCTGCAGTCCCATTTGATTTGCGATAAGCACCTTTTTTGCAAGCCCGATTACAAAACGGTAAAACCCGGTTAGCCGGTTATCAATGTTGTCGTTGTGTGAGCGGTCGGTTATCTGGTCGGCCAGGTCGTGGTAACGGATAATTGGGCCGGCAATGAGTTTCGGAAATAAAATGATGTAAAGCTGGTAATCCCAGAAGTTGTGCAATGGTTTGTGAACACGTCGGTAAACATCCACAACATAAGTAATGGTTTCGAAAGTGTAAAATGAAATCCCGATGGGCAACACCAGCTTTGTCCAATGAATATTTCCATCGCCAAACACCGATAAAACGGAGTTTACATTTTCGATAAAGAAGTTTGAATATTTAAAATAAAACAGCAGCCCCATGTTTACGGAAACCGACAAAGTGAGCATCAGCCGCCTGTGCAACTGGTTTTTGGTTGCCGACATCCATTTTACCAGGTGAAAATCGAGAAAAGTAGTGCCGAGAATTACAAAGATAAAACGCGGCGCACCCCAACTGTAAAAGAAAATACTGAAGAGAAGAATGATGATGTTTTTGTACTTTTTATCGGCCAGATAATACGTAAGCAAAAATGCCGGCAAAAAGAACAAAAGAAAAACGATACTGCTAAAAACCATCTTTTTTTATTTAAAGGGTGCGAAAGTAGAAATTTTTGGGACAGCTTTC
>CAYOWJ010000340.1:0-3705 GCA_964407625.1 uncultured Lentimicrobiaceae bacterium | reverse complement strand
CTCGGACTTAAAGAGGGCTATCTCGAAAACGATCTGGAAACTGCAATTTTAGGCGAATTAGAGCATTTTATCCTCGAACTGGGCCGAGGCTTTGCCTTTGTTGAACGCCAAAAACGAATGATTATTGATAGTGAAGACTTTTACCTGGACTTGTTGTTTTTCCACCGAAAATTGAAGCGTTTGGTTGCTGTTGAGCTAAAAATGGGAAAGTTTAAGGCCGCTTACAAAGGTCAGATGGAATTGTATCTGAAATGGCTCGATAAATACGACCGGCAGGAAGACGAAAATAGCCCGATTGGTTTGATACTTTGCGCCGAAAAAAGTAACGAGCAAATCGAGTTACTACAAATGCACACCGACGGAATTATGGTTGCTGAATATTGGACTGATTTGCCTCCAAAAAAAGAACTTGAACAAAAGCTGCATCGGCTTTTGATAGAAGCAAACGAAAGAATTGAAAGAAGAAAAACCCTAAATCAGTGAAGCCTTTAGGCCAGAAATCTTACGGGAGTATTCCGCATTTATCAAAATCACGGTTGGGTGAAGGCGACCATCATTGCTCACCGGGACAGGAGAAAATTGCCACCGAAAAACCAAGGGATCAATTTGATTTGATCATTGTTCAGGAAAAACTCGACGGCTCCAATTGTGCTGTAGCCAAAATTGACGGACAAATCGTGGCTCTGAATCGTCCTGGTTTTCTTGCGGTTACATCGCCTTTTGAGCAACATCATTATTTTGCAAAATGGGTCGAAAAAGAAAAATCCCGTTTCGACAAATTGCTCAACGAAGGCGAGCGTGTTGTCGGCGAATGGCTTTTGCAGGCGCACAGCACCCGATATAAATTATCCCACGAGCCTTTTGTTGTTTTTGATTTGATGACAAATCACGAAAGGCTCAATTATCACAGTTTTTTATTGAGGGTTTTGCCGTTTGGTTTTACTGTCCCGCATTTAATCCACATCGGCCAACCTGTTGGAATTAATTGGGTAATCAGGCAAATCGAAGTTTCCGGCCACGGTGCAATTGATAAAGTTGAAGGCGCTATTTGGCGGGTTGAAAATAAAGGCAAATTTGATTTTATCGTAAAATACGTCCGGCCAGATAAACCGGATGGAATTTATTTGCCCGAAATATCTAACCAACCGGCAATTTGGAATTGTGAACCTACGGATTGCTGTGAATAGCCTATTTTTACGATGGAAATTTTAAACAAAATACGATGAAAAAACTTATCCTTCTTTTACTGCTGGCTGTTTTTGGCGTTTTAATGTTTTTGATGATTAATCTTAAAAATGAAAAGCCAGCCGTTGTTACCGAAAAGAAACCCAGCGAATGGTTTTACAGCCAGCGCGCTTTTCCCTATCAGGATATAAATTATGTTGCTTATCGCGAAGCACTTGAACAGGCCAGAGAAATGAAAATGGCCTATAAAAATCGTGAACAGCGCGTTTCATGGGAATTTGCGGGGCCGATAAATATCGGAGGACGAATTTCGGCAGTGGCCATTCATCCCACGCAAATCAACACTTTTTATGTGGGTGCAGCTTCGGGCGGGATTTTTAAAACCGAAAACGGGGGCATTTCATGGGAATCCATTTTTGATGACCAGTTGAGTTTGTCTATCGGCGACATTGCCGTAGCTCCGTCAAACCCTGATATTATTTATGTTGGAACCGGCGAAGCCAACGCAGGTGGAGGCTCAGTTTCGTATGATGGTTTGGGGATTTTCAGGTCGGATGATGGTGGAAACACCTGGGCGCACACCGGCCTCGAAGAAAGCGGAAGCATCGGGCGGCTGGTGGTTCATCCACAGAATCCGGATATCTGCTACGTTGCAGCCATGGGAAGGATGTTTTCGACCAACAACCAGCGTGGCATTTTCAAAACTACCGATGGCGGGCAAAGCTGGCAAAACGTTTTGTTTATCTCCGATTCTACCGGCGCTATCGACGTGGTGATTGATCCTTTAAATCCCGACACAGTTTATGCAGCGATGTGGGAGCGCACCCGTCGCCCCGACCAGCGTGTTTATGGAGGAATTTCGTGCGGCATTTACCGCTCTGACGATGGTGGCAACGATTGGACAGAATTGACCAATGGCCTGCCTTCGCCTTCGATAAATGTTGGCCGGATTGGGATTTCAATTTCTCCATCAAATCCGGCAGTTTTATATTCGATTTATGCCGATAAAACGGGCTATTTCGATGGTGTTTATAAATCGTCAAACCATGGCGATAGCTGGACGAGAACCAACGATGGGAGCATGAGTAATTTTTATTCTTCCTATGGCTGGTGGTTTGGCCGTCTGCGTGTTGATCCGGTTAATCCCGACATCGTTTATGCCATTGGTTTCGATTTATTTAAAACCAGCAATGGTGGCACTTCCTGGTCAAATATTGGCTACGCGGTCCATGTTGATCAACATGACATTTATGCCCACCCGCTGAATCATAATTTTGTGGTACTTGGCAACGATGGTGGGGTTTATACTTCGCAAAACGGTGGGAGTACCTGGACTTTTATTCAAAACCTGCCCATCACACAGTTTTATACTTCCGAAATTGACCAGCAAAATCCCGAAAGGCTTTATGGTGGAACCCAGGATAATGGCACAAACAGAACCATGACAGGGAATCTAGGTGACTGGACGCAAATTTACGGCGGCGATGGCTTTGTTGTAAAAGTGAACCCCGAAAATAACCAGTATGTTTATGCCGAATATCAATACGGCGGGCTGGGCAGAAGTACCAACGGAGGCGCTTCATTTCAGGGGGCAACCAACGGAATAAATGGTTCCGACCGCTTTAACTGGATGTCGCCGCTTACTTTTAATCCGGCCAATCCGCAAATCCTTTATTTCGGAAGTAACAAATTGTATAAATCCACCAATCACGCAGCAAACTGGACTTCAATAAGTCCTGATTTGACAAATGGTGCAGGACAGTATAACCAGACTTACGGCACCACCACCACAATTTCGGTTTCACCGATAAATCAGGATATCATTTACGTTGGCACGGATGATGGCAATGTTTGGGTGACACAGAGTAATGGTGGTTTTTGGACAAAGATCTCTGAAACCCTGCCCGAACGTTGGGTTACGCGCGTTGCCGCCGATCCTTACAACGAAGCTACAGCTTACGTCACCTTTTCGGGATACCGGTACGACGAATATTTGCCACACATCTTCAGAACGGATGATTTTGGCCAAACCTGGACAGACATTTCAGGCGATTTGCCCGAAGCCCCTATCAACGACATCATCGTTGACCCAACCATTGATTCGGCTTTGTATATTGCCACCGATGTAGGCGTTTTTGTGAGCTGGAACCTCGGCCAGAACTGGGGTTTGATGGGAGAGGGGCTGCCTAATGTCCCGGCACTCGATCTTACCTTTCAACCCGATCTGAGAATGTTGGTAATTGCCACCTACGGCCGCTCGATGTACAAAATTTTTCTGGATGGTTTTGTGGGATTATCCCAAAAAACATTGACAGAACGGGATTTTGAAATATTTCCAAACCCTGCCTCTGAAACGATTAAAATCTTGTTAAAAAATGATCAGAAATTTGATAGGTTTTCAATCATCAGCACTGCCGGAAGTACCGTTTTATATGGTAAACCCGAATTTTCAGATAAGTCAGCTCAGATTGATATTTCAACATTAAAACCTGGAAGTTATGTTTTGAGGTTGGAAGGTGA
>CAYOWJ010000339.1:0-3733 GCA_964407625.1 uncultured Lentimicrobiaceae bacterium | reverse complement strand
AAGCTGGTATCGCCGTTGGTGTTGACGGACTTTTTATCGAAACGCATCCAAATCCGGCACAGGCATTGTCGGACGGCGCCAACATGCTAAAACTCGGCTATCTTGAAGATTTGATGACTAAACTTGTCAGAATCAGGCGTGCACTCTGATTCCAATATTTGACGTTTTTTGCTCCTTCCGGAGTGTTTCATGGTAAGTTCGCCCATCACGTCAACACATCCAATAGACACATTTTTACTGGTTGCTGTTGATTTTATGTAGCTTTGCAGCCGAATTAACTGATTAACCGAATTATGGCTTTAGATATTTTTACTACGTTTTTACTGGTTTTTTTAAATGGCTTTTTTGTTGCCGCTGAATTTGCCATTGTAAAGGTTCGTGCTTCTCAACTCGAAGGTAAAGTCAAGGCTGGCAATCGGGTAGCCATCCTTTCGAAGCACATCGTTTCACACCTCGATGGTTACCTTGCCGCTACACAGCTTGGGATAACATTAGCCAGTTTAGGGCTGGGTTGGATTGGCGAACCGGTTGTTTCGAAAATAATTATTAACGTAATGGATCTGCTGGGTTTAGCTGCCAATCCTGAATTAGCACATCAGTTGGCATTACCGGTTGCCTTTACATTAATTACTGTTTTACATATCGTATTTGGTGAGCTTGCCCCAAAATCAATAGCCATCCAGCGTTCCGAACGTACAACGCTGTTTATCGCTTATCCTTTGCAATTCTTTTTTATCCTGTTCAGGCCGTTTATCTGGATTTTAAATGGGATCGCAAATTTTATTCTCCGGTTAGTTGGCATTTCCCCGGTGCACGGTTCCGATGTTCATAGCAGCGAAGAACTGAAATACTTAGTTCGGCAAGGACAGGAAAGTGGTAGGATTGATGCAGCCGAGTATAAAATTATTAAGAATGCTTTTGATTTTTCAGAACAAACAGCCCGGCAGATCATGGTTCCACGGGTTAATGTTTTTGCTTTGGATGTAAATGATTTTAATGAAGCGATGCTGGAAAAAGTGATCGAGGAGAGTTACTCCCGAATCCCCTGTTACGAAGATAACCTGGACAATATTGTGGGTGTTGTTTATCTGAAAGATATTTTACTGGCAACCCGGAAAAAAGAGCCATTGAACCTCCGGAAAATTATGCGGACCTTGCCCGTGGTTCCTGACACAAAACGTATCGGACAGCTTTTAAACGAATTTCAGGTTAAGCATCAGCAAATAGCTTTGATTGTTAACGAATATGGCGGCACCGAAGGTATTATCACCATGGAAGACATTCTGGAAGAACTGGTTGGCGAAATCCAGGATGAATATGATAACGAAATTCCGTTTGTCGAAAAAGTAGCCGAAAAAACCTACAATGTTTTAGCTTCAGCCACCCCCGACGACATCAATGAATTGCTGCCGCACCCCATCCAAAAAGATGAACAATATGAGACTTTGGCGGGCTATCTTATCCTTAAATTCGGTAAAATTCCAGTGGTGAAGGAGAAAATTACGTTCGATAATTATGAGTTTACCATCGTCAAGAAAAATAAAAGCACCATCGCTTTGGTGCAGATGGTCGATTTAGTAGCTTAATTTCAGTCTTCTTGAATCCACTCTATAAACAAATTCATTTAAAGATACTTGAAAAATATGGTATCGAAGAAATGATTGTCGTTTAAATCGGAATGATGTTGTATTTGATTTTTTAAACAAATGTATTTCATAGGATAAACTTATCGATTGCTATGTATTTGCGAATAATACACTGCGGAACTTTGTGGAAGATTAGAAAGTCTGAATTTATTACCAGCCATTTTCAGGATGACCTTATGAAAATTACCGTTGTTTTCGAGGGAAGGCTCATTGCGGTGGCCTTTGGAAGCGATACAGAAGCAAAGGCGGGCCTGTGGGTCGGCGCGGCTTGTATCGCGTGGATGAGCCAAACCGTAGAAAACAGGAAATTTTCATGAAGTCTTGACTTTTTCTTTGTTACTTTCTTTTGTGGCAAGACAAAAGAAAGTAAATCAAATCAAATGGACAAAAAGATCAAGCTAATAATATGATTACAAATGGCACAAATAAAGCTACGAGAGATCAGGAATTATGAGTGTTTCTCAGGATCGAAATGTTCATCCAAAAACCTTGCAGGCCTTTTATTCAGGGTACTCAATCCTGATGTGATAAATATTCATCAGCTTCTTTTTGAGGATTTTCTTCGTTTTCGAAATATCCCGCAAAGTAATATTTGAGTTTATAAACTGGCCCGTTTCGACCTGTTTGTTGATAATATTCTCAACAAGGTCATTGATGGTTTGCTCATCAATAACTTTCAGGCTGCGTGAAGCGGCTTCAACCGAATCAGCCATCATTACCACAGAAGTTTCTTTTGAAAACGGGATAGGCCCTGGGTAGGTAAACCGCTTTTCGTCAACGGTTTCGTCAGGATTATCCTTTTTCTCCATCACATAAAAATACTCAACTTTGCGCGTGCCGTGATGTGTCCTGATAAAATCGATAATCTGATCGGGCAGTTTATTTTTTCTGGCCTTCTCAATTCCTTTTATTACATGATTAATGATGATGCTGGCGCTTTCCTCATAGGTAACTTCGTCGTGAGGATTTACCCCGGTGACCTGGTTTTCGATGAAAAACATGGGCTGATCCATTTTGCCGATGTCGTGATACAGCGCGCCTGTGCGTGTAAGGAGCGCATCGCCGCCAATAGCAAAAATACATTCCTCCGAGAGGTTGGCCACCTGGAGCGAATGTTGAAAAGTGCCGGGAGCTTTCATCGACAGTTCACGCAAAAGCGGGCTGTTCGAGTCAGAAAGTTCCATCAGCGTGACATCAGTGACGAGTCCGAAAATCTTTTCCAAAATAAAAATGATGGGATAAGCAAAAAGCAATAACAGCGCTGATCCGGCAAACATGGCATAATTCATTGGCTTGATGGCGCTGATATTTCCTTCCTGAATCAGGGTAAGCCCGGTGTAAATGGCTGAGTACGACAGAAAAATGATGAACGATGAAAAAATAAACTGTGACCGCTTTTGAAGATTGACGATGGTGAAAATGGTGATAATGCCCGAAATGAGCTGCATAAACACAAACTGGAAACTGTTTGGCACCAGAAATCCGATATTGATAATGGTGATGATGTAAACGTAAAGGGCGAGGCGGGTATCGAAAAACACCCTGATAATCATTACCGAGAGGCAAAGCGGCACCAGGTAGATGTATTGAAATCCAAAATTTAGCGCAATGCTGGTAACAAAAACCATCAATGTGATGATAAGCAGGATGAGTAAAACTTTTTTATTATCTTTTAAAATATCTTTACGGAAAAAATGCAGGAAGAAAATGAGCACCATCAGCGAAATTGATACCAGGAGCACCTGGCCGGCAAGAATCATCCAATAATTGTTCTGGACACCAAGTTTGGATTCATACTCGGCACGCATTGATTCGAGAATCTGGAACTTATTGTTGGTAATTACTTCGCCTTTCGATATGATCCGCTCGCCATTTTGAACCATACCATACGTTGTCGAAATCTGATTGAGTTGCTTTTGCTGTTCGAGTTTGGTGACATTTTCATTAAAAAAAACATTTTGAAGTATCGAGTCTTCAAGCAATTGTTTTAAAATATCCTTATCAACTTTTTCGGCATGATTCAATAAACCATTAATTGATTCGTAGGCTGAATGAATGGTGTAAAGATCGGCAAGCCTGACTTTTTC
>CAYOWJ010000338.1:0-3745 GCA_964407625.1 uncultured Lentimicrobiaceae bacterium | reverse complement strand
TTTCATTATCCTTAAATCTGTAGCAAGTAAACTTTACTGCGAAGATATTAATTTATCGGGGGATAAGTATTATGCAAACATGAAGCTGTGTTGTGAAAACGTATTAATAAAAAACGGCTGCCAAAATTAATTAGCAACCGCTTTTTGTATGTAATTCAATCAAAAAATTTAAACCATTGAGTATTCAAACTGATTGGATTCCGCATTTTTTTCACGTTTCAGAATATTTTCCTTAACCAAACGGGCAAGGGTTCCCGAAAGATCGGTGCTGGCATATTGGAATTGGTATGTTGCCAAACAATGTTTTACAACCTGGCCAATTGTTCTGTTTTCGGTAAAATAATTGTCAGCTACGAGGGTTCTTAAAATTACACTTGGGCCTGGTCTTTCCTGAGTACTTTTCTTTGCTTCTGCAGGTTTGGAAGCTTTTTTAGCAACAGCTTTTTTAGCTTTCTTAATTTCCTTGACAACCTCTGGTTTTGTTTCTTTTACAATCTCAGGTTCAGGCACTTCAACTACCGCTGGAGCTGCTGGTGGAACAACTACTGCGATTTTAGGCTTTCTTCCTCTGGTTTCAATCCTCTTTTCGGGAGATACAACTTTTTCTTTTGTTTCTCTTTTTTTGCGAGGAGCACGGGCGCTTTCGATGACTGGTAATAATTTTTCAACGGCTGGGGCTGGAACCGGAGCTGGAACTGGAACTGGAGCTTCTGTCACTGCCACAACTTCTTCAGATGTATCCATCGAAAGAACTAATTCGAGGAGGCGTAATTGAACGGCTTCCGATTTGAAAGAATTAATCACATCGGCAATTTCTTTCAAATTTTCTCTTGTTTTCTTAAAATCTCTAATCATAATTAATGATCTTTTTAGTTTAGTTAAATTAATGTATTATCAAGTGCTTAAAATATAAACCAGTAAAAAATGTAGTTTATTAACGGCTGCAAATATACAGATTATTTATAGATTATCAAAAATATTTTGTTATTTTGTTGTATTTCAATGATTAAAATACGTATTAGTAAAAACGGCAAAATTCTCCTGGCTTTGATGTGCAAAAGCTTTCTGGCATTTTTATATTGATCTGGTTTCATTGTAACTTTTTGCCAATCGAATTCGTCACAATTGGCAAAAGGAAAATAGTAATTTTGTAACGATTCATTTTTAAACAAGATACTTACGATTACCGGATGACAGTAGCTGAGTTTAATAGTTGTGTGGATGAATTTTCGGACGGTGTTTATCGCTTCATTCTTAAAAATATCAGGGATGATGAAGCGGCGAAGGACATTGTTCAGGAAAGTTTTGCCCGGTTTTGGGAAAAGAGGAAAGAAGTTACTGCCGAAAAGGCAAAAACATACCTTTTTACAACGGCCTATCATACAATGATTGATATGATCAGAAAAGAAAAACGAAATACAGAATTTAGTTCCAGGCATCAAAACCTCGTTTCCAGCGAAAACAGTTTTTCTGACCTGAGCGAAATTTTGGAAAAGGCAGTAAATACTTTACCCGAAATACAGCGTAGTGTTATCCTTTTACGCGATTATGAAGGCTATTCTTACAAAGAAATTGGCGACATTACAGGGTTAAGCGAATCACAGGTCAAGGTTTATATTTATCGGGCACGAATGATTTTAAAACAGTATATTGTAAGTATTGATAATGTAGTTTGAGAAGTCAGGAACAAATCATGCAGATTGACAGGAGTAATTACGGCGCATTTTTTCTCGACTATAGCGAGAACAGCCTTGACAACAAGGCCAGGGAGGATCTTGCCCGTTTTTTAGCGGAAAATCCTGATTTACAGGATGAGTTTTTTGATTTTGAAAACGTTGGTTTAAATCCTGATTTTCGCATTGTTTTCGAGCCAAAATCAAAACTTAAAAGACTGGAAATTATCCCGGTAGCGGCAATAAATCAGGAAAATTTTGAAGACTGGATCATTGCTTATCTCGAAGGTGACCTTTCAAAAGAAGAAATTGCAGTCTTTGAAGAATTTAAAAACAAAAATTTTGTAATCGAAAGTGAGATTAAGACCTTTAAAAAGACATATCTCAAACCAAAGAAAGAAATAATATTTCCAGATAAAGTATTGTTAAAAAGGGCTTTGATAGTTCCTTTCAGGAAAAAAACGATTCGATATGCAGCAGCAATTGCAGCCATTTTTGTTATCACATTTACCATTTTCAGGGTTCTTTCAGACTTTAATTATAATCCGGCTAATCAGCATGTTGAAAAAATCGGTGTATCAGAAAAATCTCAAACAAATCCTTTATCTGCTGGAACCAACAAACCAATAGATGTTGCCGGTAATCAGGAAAAGGCAATAAAGAGTGGCTCCGGTAACCCCGAAATCACTGAAATAATTCCGACGGATCATCATGAGGTGACACTTCATGCTGAAAACGCTGGCAAATCCAATGGTTACGAAAATAAAAGAGCTGAGTTTGCAAATTTAATTCCGATCAATCCACATCAACCATCAGTGCAAATTGCCATTAATCCCAAACAAAATTTTCATTTTGCGGATCGTGAAGAATTATCCGGCATTTTTGACGACATGATTTTACGGGAAGCAATCAGCACCGATCTTATTAATGCAGAAAATAAGAAAAGCGCCTTTGGCCGAGTACTTGCTAACCTTGGAGCAAAAATTCTGAATACTAGTAATTCCGGCGAGCAGGAACCTGCACTTGTTAACAGCATTGCTTCACGCAGTAAAGAGACTTTTTTAGAATTTGCCGACGGACTGCCAATTTATCGTTCAATCACAAAGAATGATCAAAATAAAACCATATTTGCGGTGGGTGAAAACCTGAGTATCGGTTTAAGCCGGCAAAGCAATAAAACTGAATCAGGAAAGCCCGACAATCGCTGATTAAATTGCCGCTAATCATTTATCCTTGTGCAGGATAGAAGTCTCCTGAAGTGTATTAATCCAAAGACTGAATTACAAACTATTTCAGACTTTTAATCATGGCTTTTACAATATTTGTAGCCCCGTCATAAATTTGCAAAATATTGGCATCGAGCATGTAACAGGGAGTAGTGAAAATATTATGAATTTTATCGTAAACAACTTCACCATGCGAGGTTTTGATGTGCTTCGATCCCATTTTTTCGATGCCCGAAATCGTACCCAAATCAGAACCAATTGTTAACTCAACATCGCCAAGAACTTTTGAAAGCAAAACAGGTGAAATACACAAAGCTCCGATGGGTTTCTTTTTGGAGTGCATATTCTGGATAGCCCCGGCAACCTCACTGTTTACTGAGCAGTCAGCGCCTTGAAAAGCAAAAGTGCAAAGGTTTTTTGCCACACCAAAACCACCAGGAATAATCAACGCATCAAATTCGCCGGCATCGAAATCTTTTAAAGGTGAAATTTTACCGCGGGCTATTCGCGCAGATTCAACCAAAACGTTTCTTTTTTCAGGCATTTCCTTGCCTGTAAGATGGTTTACCACATGATGCTGATTGATGTCGGGAGCAAAAATTTTATAGGTTCCGCCTTGCTGCATAATTGCCAGTAAGGTCAGAGTAGCTTCATGAATTTCTGCCCCATCAAATACACCGCAGCCAGCCAAAATCACTGCAAATTTTTTCATAAATCAATGTTTTAATTGTTCTTCTTTTTTCGTCCGGAAAAAGCAAAATTAAGCTTTAATTACAATTGTCGAAAACAGATCACCAGAAAATTTGGTTGTATGTTAGGAATAGTGTTAATTAATTGAATATTAAT
>CAYOWJ010000337.1:0-3753 GCA_964407625.1 uncultured Lentimicrobiaceae bacterium | reverse complement strand
TTCAAGTCCCGCCCCGGGTACTTTTTAAACCCTGTAAATCTATCATTTACAGGGTTTTTTATTTCCTGCCAAAACAAAATAGTAACAAACATTTTCATTCTCTCTTAGCATCACAATCAAAAACCAATTGATTTTTATTGGTTGATGTTAATCGGGGAATTTCGATTATGTTTGTCCAAAATTTAGTTTTCCATTGGACAATCAGGAAATAAAGGTTTGCGAAAATATCCGTAAAGGGGATAAAACTGCTTTTGAAAAGGTATTCAAAACCTATTACAGTGGTTTGTGCGCCTACGCCAACCAGATTATTTCTGATTTAGATAATTCCGAAGAAGTTGTACAGGAGATGTTTTTCCAGTTATGGCAGAAAAGGGACTTCTTTTTTATCGAAACTTCTTTAAAATCTTACCTTTTCAGGGCTGTTCACAACAGTTGCCTCAACCACATCAAACACAACAAAATAAAGCAAGCCTATTCCAACAGTTACATTCACCAAAACGAAACCTCGGGTTCTCAATATTTGCTTGACGAATCAGAGGAATTGCAGGTGCTGATTGGAAAAGCTGTTGAGAAATTGCCACCTGAACGGAAAAAGGTTTTTATGATGATCCGATACGAAGAGCGAAAATACCAGGAAGTTGCCGATATTCTTGGCATTTCGGTAAAAACCGTCGAAAATCAGATGGGAAAAGCCATGCAGTTTCTCCGGGAAGCCCTCAAAGGGTACATTCCTGTTTTTATCATGCTGATTTTTGTTGTCCTTCAAATTATTTTCAAATTCAAATAGGTGAAACATGCGTTTAAATTGTCATAAAACAGAATGAGAACATTTCCCGAAAATATGGACCCCGATCTTTTGGTGGCGTTTCTGAGCAAAGAGACAAGCCCGGAAGAAACAATCCTGGTAAAGGAATGGATTGCCTCATCTGAAGAAAACAATGCCCGTTTTGAAGCTTTGAAAAATATCTGGAATGTTTCAGAGACTGCTTTTCCACAGGCAGCCGAAGTTGATACCGAAAAAGCCTGGCAACAATTGGCCGGCAAAATCGAAAAATATGAAACAGGCAAACCTCAAATCAGCAAAGTAAAAAAGCCCTCTACCCTTTTCCTGAAATATGCACTCAGGGCTGCGGCAGTTTTTATCCCACTTTTTGTTGCCGGCTATCTGATTTTTTCACATCATTCCAAACCTGAATTATTGTCAATTGTAACCACAGATGCGATTTCAGAGAAAACGCTCACCGATGGTTCCATGATTACATTAAATCAATATTCGGAACTAAAATATCCCGAAAAGTTTGAAAATGAATCCCGTGAAGTTTCATTAACCGGTGAAGCATTTTTTAAAGTTTCCTCAAATCCGGAAAAACCTTTCATCATTCATTCGGGCGTTGTTGATGTAAAAGTCGTCGGCACCTCCTTCAATGTGAGTAATTATAACGAAATCAGTACAATTGAGGTTTTTGTAAAAGAGGGAAAAGTTATTGTTTTTGCGGTAAATCAAAATGGCGAAAAAACCGATTCCATTTTTCTGGAAGCCGGTAGCAAGGGAATTTTCGATAAGAAAACATCGCTTTTAAGAAAAGCTGTTCAGGCCGATGGCAGTGAACTTTTCTGGATAAACCAAACACTGATTTTTAATAAAACCCCGCTTGAAACCGTTTTTGATTTGGTTGCCGAAATATACAATGTCGAAATTATCATGAAAAACAGCGAAATCGGAAACCTCCGCCTCACCACAAGTTTTGTAGGCCAACCCATTGATAGCGTGATGAATGTTATTGCTGAGTCGTTTAAACTGAAAATATCCCGAGACGGGTCAACCTTCGAAATTGATGCAACCGAAAATTAAACATCACAAATACTTCCTTTTTTTTACCATTTTCCTATGGTTTCCCTTCACTACTTTTGGGCAAGGACGGCTGCTGGATAAAAAAATCACCGTTCAGGTTGCCGGTGAAAAAATTGAACAGGTTCTAACCCACATCGAACAACTTTCCGGAGTTAGTTTTTCATACAACTCCGACATTATTCCCGGCGATTCTTTGGTTTCATTTTCGTGTGTTAACAAATCCATCGAAAAAACACTTCCAATTTTTTTGGGTAAAGATTTTTCCTTTAAAAGCACCGGCAAGTACATCATCATTTTACAGAAGAATAACCGGCAGGAAATTAATCCGACCAAAAGCAAATTCAAAATATCAGGTATCGTTTTAGATGCGCGAACCAACAGGCCATTGCCTTTGGTGACGGTTTACGACATGGGCAGCATGGTTTCGGCACAAAGTGACAGCTCGGGCAGCTTTAATCTTTCGCTGATTCCAAAAACCAACTATCTCGCCATCCGTTGCAGCAAAGCTGAGTATTCTGATTCGGTCAGCATCATCAGCACTGAACTAAATGAATCGCTTGTTATCAAACTTTTCCCGGTCGAAAAACCCTTACAAAAGCTTAATGCGCTTTCTGTCAGTGAAGTTTCAGTTTCAGATTCAGTTAGCATCCAAATTATCGAAAGGATTATTAATAAAGAAATGCTGGTGAACAGCCAAAATGTGGTCATGTACGACAAACGCATTGCGCAACTATCGCTATTTCCAAAGGTTGGGACCAATTTACGCATGAGTGGCGCTGTTACGAATCATTTTTCGATAAACCTGCTGGGTGGTTATTCTTATGGCGTAGCTGGTTTTGAAGCCGGTGGAATCGTAAATATCAACAAAAGCAATGTTGACGGTTTTCAGGTTTCTTGTTTAGTTAATTTATCAGGCAAAGATGTTAATGGATTTCAGGCTGCAGGATTATTAAATTACACCACAGGAAATGTAAAGGGTTGCCAGATAAGTGTTATCAGCAATTTTGGCGCTGATACTGTAAAAGGAGTTCAGGTTGCCGGATTAATAAATGTTTGCGATAAAAAGCTGAGTGGCCTTCAGTTATCACCCGTGGCTAATATTTCGCGTGGCGATGAAACCGGGGCGCAGGTTGCAGGTTTAATGAATTATGCTCCAAATCCCCGGTTTCAGTTTGGACTGGTCAATATTGCCGATACTGCTGATGGCGCACCATTCGGCGTAATAAATATCATCAGGCATGGATATTACGCCATTTCATTTAATGTTGATGAGTTACAAACAGGGTATTTCAATTTCAGCATGGGAACCCGAAAATTGTATAGTATTTTAGGAGTTTCAGGAAGCACGGCAAATGACCAGAATAGTTGGGGTTTCAACTACGGTTTAGGTTCACATTTCATGGATAAACGCCGGCTTGGAATAAATGTGGAGCTTCTCAATTCATTTATCAATGCTTTTGGAAGTTTTGATTCGACAACAATTAGTCGCGTAAGCCTTTCAACCCAGTTTTCGCTTCGCCTTGGAAAACATTTTTACTTGAGTGCCGGCCCATCAGTGAATACATTTATCGCTGATGCAGATAATCCTCAGGTTGATGAATTTATTTCGACATCCCTTCCCAAAAATAACTGGCACTATTCCTCTGCCAACACCCGTTATGATGCCTGGATTGGCGTTTATGCCGGGTTAAAGTACAGGTTTTGATTCTGGTTTGGGATGCAAGCACTGAAAGGGATGCAAGCCCTGAAAGGGATGGCAGCCTTTAATTAACACCAACCTTTAAGGGTTTCCATCCCCTGCGGGGATTTTCTCATAGAGATGCCTTTGGCAAAACCCTACCCCTAAGATGCAAGCCCTGAAAGGGATGGCAGCCCTTAATTGATATTAACCTCAAAGGGTT
>CAYOWJ010000336.1:0-3762 GCA_964407625.1 uncultured Lentimicrobiaceae bacterium | reverse complement strand
AACCAGGCGAATATTTTGAACCACAATAGGCACAATAGGGCACATAGAAAAAGAAGAAAAAACACCTGGAGTATTTTTACAGCACAATAGTTGAATATTTAAAAGTATTTTTATGAATTGAAGCACGACAATTATGTTGAAAACATAATTTCTATTGTGAACTATGAGCCTATTGTGGTTCCAATTTTAATATCGTAAAGTAGAATTAACTTTACCGTCGAAAAAAATCTATCATCATGGACGGAAAGAATTCAAGGAAGTTTTCATTTCAGCGTCGAATGCTGAGCTTTAAATATGCTTTTAGCGGCATTTTTTTAATGTTAAAAAATGAGCATAATGCATGGATTCATGCGTTCGCTGCGATAATGGCTGTTAGCGCCGGTTTTTATTTCGGGATAACAAAGCAGGAATGGATTGCGGTGGTTTTGGCCATTGCGGTGGTTTTTGCTGCCGAAGCATTTAATTCGGCCATCGAACTTTTGGTTGATAAAATTTCGCCAGGTTATGATGTTACAGCTGGAAAAATCAAAGACATGGCTGCCGGTGCCGTGCTTATTACCGCTTTTGCCGCTGCAATAACCGGAATGATCGTTTTTGTGCCTCATTTCATGCAACTTTTACATTGATTTTTGAAAATGCCTGTCCTGGTGTAAAAATTTTAGATGAGCTATTTCGTTTCGTTCTAAAAGAAAAATATCCGGTGCATCTGAAAAAAAAGCACCGGATTTGTTATCTCCAACTTTGAAAATTAAAATCGAAACTCCATGATACTTATAGCCGAAAGTGGTTCAACAAAGACCGATTGGGTCGTGATAAAAGATGGCATAAAACAAAGCGCGCTCACTACTGCCGGCTTTAATCCAAATTATTTTAAACCCGAAGTACTCGAAAAAAGTGTTGCTGAGGTTTCCCAAAACCTGAATGCGCTGGCGGTAAATCAGGTTTTCTTTTATGGGTCCGGATGTTCGTCTTCACAAGCAAAAAAAATTGTAACCGGAGTAATTTTAAAAAGTTTCAGTCAGGCCAAGGTAGAGGTTAATCATGACCTTTTTGGGGCTGCACGTGCACTTTTTAGTCATGGCCGTGGAATTGCCTCAATTCTTGGCACCGGCTCGAGCAGTTGCCTTTTTGATGATGGAAAAATTATTCAGGCTGTTCCATCGCTGGGCTATCTTTTTGCCGACGAAGGAAGTGGTTTTGAAATTGGAAAACGAATTATTAAAACTGCATTTAACAGGGAATTTCCTGATTTTTTACAAAAACAGTTCGATGAAGAATATGGGTTGGAAATCAGTGGATTTTTGGCAAAGGTTTATTCCGATCCAAAGCCAAACTCAGTTGTGGCTGATTTTACACCATTTGCTGTGAAAAACAGGAATGAACCTTTTATCAAAGATTTGGTGAAAAGGGTTTTTGATGATTTCTTTACCGAAAATATCATCAGGTACACCAATTACAGCTTGTATTCGCTTGGTTTTGTGGGATCGGTGGCATTTCTTTTCAGGGAGGAACTCGAAGCTGTTGCCCGGCAGTATGATTTGATCATCGAAAAAATTATCAAAAACCCTATCGACGAATTAGTGAAGTTTCATTTGGGGGATTGAGGCGGTAAACAGCCACCAAATCAGTAAAAAACGACAGGAAAATAAGTTGGGCTTTCGCTGAGCGATCCGCCAGACTTCGTCCGCCAGTAGGCGGATCAGTCGAACGCCAAGCGGACCGCTTAGCCTGGGGTCTGTAACTATTAATCACCAAATTTGGTCAACATGGTAATGCTTAAAGATATTATCTCTGCTTACTACCGGCATTTTTTCGATCATGGACTGCGCAATTATCAATCTGTCAAAAGGGTCTTTGTGGTGAAACGGCATGGTTATCAGTTCTTTGGTGTGTTCAAAACGCACTGGAATTAATTCAAAGGAATTTTCCCAGATTAATGAACTCAGCCTGTCGAAAGAAATATTCATTTGAAGTTTTTGGATGCTCAATTTTATGGCTACTTCCCAAATTGAAGCGATGCTGATGAAACAGGTATTGTCTTCCGATTTTTAATTCAAATTTGTGTTTTGTCTTTTGTCCCGATAGCTATCAGGATATTATAAAGGTGTTTCACTCGCCAGGAAGCACCTCATCACAAAGCCGTAAAACTGAATTTTTTACTTTGGATCAACTCACCGAATGTCAGTAATGTAAAATTTCCAATGACCAATTTAAAATGACCAATGTAAAATGAAGAATAAAGCATGGAAATGGTTTGTTCGTGGCTATTTGCCTTTTAATTTTTTCTTAGTAATATCTTTGTTTGCAGTTGTTACCCGGCGTTGCAGTTTTTTAATATCTTCTTCGGCAGGTAATTGCTCTGGCTTTATACCGCTTTTCCCGAGTAAATTCCGCACATCCTGGTTATTTTTTACATGCTCGGTAGTAATTTTGGTCTCCCCTTTAAGGTCGTTTTTCTTTACATTAAAGTTGGTTATTTCGGTAGCCAATTGTTTTGCGGTAATGGTGATGGTGGGCAAAAAGTCGGCTAATGGCCTGCTTTCGGCAATACCCAACTTACGTTTCATGGCACTTGTATTATAGCCGCCAAATAAAGCCCAATCGCCTTTGCTGCGTATGTTGGCAAAGCCTTTATTGTCAACACCTCTTTCGTAAATATTTTTAGATAATTCTGTTTCGGTGGCAGCTAACTTTTCTCTTGCCTGCAAACGTTCCATCAATTGGATACGTTCTTCCAATAATTCCTGTTTGCGGGTTTGTATGGCAAAATAACTCTGTGCAAAAGCAATTTGCTCTTTCTTTGGGTCACCATTTTGAGCTATCAGATAACATGCATACCTGGTGAGCATAATGTCATCAACTTCACGTTGGCCTCCCTTACCTAAAACGATCATTTTGGTGATGTCAACGAAATGATCGGAAACCGCTTCGCCACTGGTTTTGCAGCTTTCTTTGGCTTTATCAACGGCATTTAAAAAGTTGCGCCAATCGGCATAGCCTAACAATTCCTGCAATTCACGGGCAAGCCAATAATCAACGCCATCTTGCTCGTAGGCATATTCTTCAAACGATTTATTGAGTTTTGCAATGATTTCTTTTTCCATATAAAAAGTATTTTGTGCTTTTAAAGTAATGAATCATTATCAGAATTCTCAAAGACAGTTGTGGTTTCGGCAATATCAGCGAGGAAAAGTGAATCATTTTGTGCCATTTTAAGTAAAGCAATCTTTAACTCCCTTTGTTCGTCAATGTCCTCAATAATTACCCTGACCTTTTTTCTGGCATTGAATCTTTCAGACAGATCAATGATCAGCCTCTTGCTTTTTTGGACTTTGGATATTTTTTCAAAAGTCATACTCCGTATTTTTTGTAAAAATACAAATATTTCATTGAGGGTAGCATCCAATGAATTTGTCCAAAGAAATTTGGGCTGTAGTAAAATATCTAATGCCCAACTAACGCTGGGCGGCATTTGCAATGCCGCTTACAATACCGGACAATTTGCAATTGTCCAAATAATACTTAACCGACGAAACTTAATGTATTGTGTCGAATTACAAATTCAATCCCGATAGCTATCGGGAATCAAAGCGGCATTACAAATGCCACTTAGCCGCGGTTCTGCTGAAAAGTCAGATAGACTTTAATTTTAATAACCGCCGACTTCGGCGTGAGCTTAGTCGAACGCCAAGCGGACTGCTTAGCCTGGGGTCTGTAACTATTAATCACCAAATTTGGTCAACATGGTAATGTTTAAAGATA
>CAYOWJ010000335.1:0-3785 GCA_964407625.1 uncultured Lentimicrobiaceae bacterium | reverse complement strand
CCACCACCACCATCACAACAACCTGATAAAAAATAAATAAAAAACCGGGCTTTTTCAAGCCCGGTTTTTTTTTGAATAAACTTATCTTAAATTCAATCAGGTACTACCTGATTTTTTGCGCTTCGTAACAACTGCAAATAATCCGGCGGTATATTTTTCGTACAATTCAAACAGAAATTCCATGCGTTTTATGTCATTGCCAAAAGGCAATTTTCGATAGGCCAGGTCAACGGCTTTATCAAGATCGTGATGTGCTTTTGCCAGCGTTTGAGGCATTGATACAGGGCTGTAAAGGTCGGCAAGGCTGCTTGATGGGTATGAGTCGCGAACATCTAAAACCTTTTGAGCGGCTTTTTCGATGGCTTCTTTTTGCTTTTCGGATGGGTTTTCGGGCCAGGGATAATTGTTGTACACAATATCTTTTGAATACCTGAAATCGCTTTTTAGCCTTCCACAAACATATTTTACCCAGGCAATGTGCATTTCGGAGGTTAAAACTCCAAAGTGAAATAAATTACCACCTGGGATGATGTGGCAACTGTTGTTTGCAATTTCAAAACTGGCAAAAAAACCAAACGGAATGTACTTTCTGTTTTCGGAGGAAGTGCTTGGAATTAAAATGAAACTTTCAGGATTATTTCTATCTCTGAATAATGCAGGTATCGCAGCAAACCTTTGCGTAGAAGGGGCCACACTTGCCAGACGAAACTTCCTGACTTTTTCAACCCGTTCGGAAACCCATTTCATTTTGCGGATTTCAAAAGGTTCGGCATCAACAAGCCACAGGCACCAGCGTTTTTCGTTATTCAAAAACTCCCTTGCACTAATCAGAGGCTTAATAAACTTTGACGCATCGGGTTCATTAATTAAAAATTCCTGTTTTTCTTCATCCGAAAACAAGAGATTTCCTCCATCGAGAGGCATATTTCCAAAACTCATTTCGGGAACATTACAAATGGGCTTTTGGCGGTGTTGGATAAAAACATCCTTTCCGTCAACCAAATAAGGGTTTATGTGGGATGCCAAAACTTCGTGAGGGTCGCCCCTGATGTCATCATAAATAAAAATTCGTTTTACGGCTTCTTCAGTTTTTGAAAAACCAATAATCACGCAGTACACCGCTGCTACGCCTTTTCCCTCGTTGAGCCATTTAAAAGTAGTGTGGGCAAAGTTGATAGAAACCCCAAATTTATTGATAAGATAATGCCATAAAATTCCCACCTGCTCGCCTTGAGCTATCGAATTTGTTGACACAAAAGCTACATGAGTTTTCTGACCAGCAGGCGAAAATTTATCGTCTTGATGTATTTGTAAATACTTTGCAGCTTTTGCATACCAGGCAGTTACATAATCTAAAATCCCAATACCATGATAATTATTAAACATCTCAGCAACTTCTTTCCGCTGTTGCACTGTCATCATTTTTGAACCCACAAATGGCGGATTTCCATAAATATAATCGAACTTCACATCGGCAGGTTTCACAACCGGCGGCTTATCAAGGACGTTAATTACTTTGGCGTAAACATTTACTTTTCCAAAAACCGGCTCCGGCTCCTTCACTTTAATGATGTTGGCTTCATGGGCATAAACTGAATACGTTTTCTCAGGATTCAAAAGGCTGTCCCATTCAATTTGCAGCGCATTTCCATGAAAAATGAATGCCGATTTTGTTAACGGCAACCTGGACACATAGTCTCCAAATTCCTGCGAAAAGAGCATATTCAACTGGTGGTCCATGATCCAAAGTGCCACCTGGGCAATCTGTGCGGGAAATTCCTCAATCTCGATGCCGTAAAAGCGGTCAACATTGCATAGCATAAGCGATTCGAGGGAGATAACCTGCTGGCCTTTTTGCAGCTCTTTTAAAATGGCAAATTCTAAAAGTCGTAACTCGCGATAAGTAATTACCAGGAAATTGCCGCAACCACAGGCCGGGTCGAGGAAACGCAGCGCTGCAATCTTCAGGTGCAAAGATTTTAACCTGGTGGTGTTGCCTTTTATTGATTCAAACTCTTGCCACAATTTATCCAGGAACAACGGTTTAATAAGCTTAAGAATATTCTTTTCGCTGGTGTAATGACCGCCAAGGTTCCTTCGCTGAAAGGGGTTCATTACACTTTGAAACATAGAGCCAAAAATAGCAGGCGATATTTTGCCCCAATCGAGCAGGCAGCAATCCAAAAGTGTTTGGCGCATCCGGCTGTTGAATGAAGCAAACGAAAGCTGCTCGCTAAACAATTGGCCATTAACGTAAGGAAAAACTGCCAAACACTCGTCCAGCGATTTCTGACGTTTACCTTCCGGGGTATTGAGTACCTGAAATATCTGGGCAAGGTGCAAACCTAAATCAGTGCCGTCTTCGTTGGTTTTGTTTTCGATATATTCGTGAAAAATCCGGGGATGAAAAATGCTGGTATCATCGGCAAAGAGGCAAAAAAGTAAACGCACCAGAAATAGCTCAAGTTCGTGACCATCATAACCAACCTCCCTGAGTGCATCATGGAGTTTGCCCATGAGGTAGGCCGCTTCGATATTTACAGGGTCTTCCTCTTTGAAAACGTGTTTTTCAAATCCCATGATAAACCCAAAATATTGAACATTTTTGAAAAGATCTCTGAGCGTAAACTCTATCGGTACAACCCCCTCCAAAGCAGTGGCATCGAAATCGTAAAGACGGAAATTTTCAAAATCGGAGACTAAAATAAATCGGGGAAGGTCGCTCTGCTTTAGCCCGGGTAGATAATCTTTGGCCTGGCTAAAAGCTTTGTCGAGGCTTTTGCCGCGGCTTTTCATTTCGACCAATATCATGCCTTTCCAGAGTAAATCAATATACCCATCGCGCTCGCCAAGTTTTTTTACTTTGTGCTCAAAAGTGGCAACCTTGCGGCGGTTTATCCCAAAAACCTCGAAAAACTCAATAAGAAAAGGCTTTGCATCCGCATCTTCATTACGTGCATCGGCCCATTCGTTCGAGAATCTTACTGCGCGTTCTTTTATTTCATTCCATCCTAAAGCCATAATTTGCAATTTAATCCGGTGCAAGATAGGCAAAAACCATCTGAAAAATTGCTGTCTGTTGAAAAATATCTACTTTTTACAATTATTTCAAGCTAAGAAATGTGACAGCAATGCATTGGTAAAAAAGTTAAAAAGTTGATAGCATCAATTTTGTTTTCAAGAACAGCTTTTATTTTACAACGATGAAAACCAATCCATAAATTTCCGATTTTTGGCGAAAATTTAAAGTTATGAAAGCATTACAAAAATTGATAATGATTTGCTTAGTTTTCGGTTTTATCCCGACAAACCTGATGGCTCAAAGTTATTTTTCAGAAAACTTAACCAAACTCTGGGAAACTCCGGCTGAACTTAAAGTGCCTGAATCGGCATTTTATGATCGGGACAATGATGTGATTTATGTTTCAAACATCAACGGCAACCCATCCGAAAAAGATGGAAACGGTTTTATCTCCAAAATCGGAGCCAACGGAAATATCATTAAAATTGACTGGATTACCGGTTTAAATGCTCCAAAAGGCATGAATATTTACAACGGAAAACTTTATGTTACCGACATTGATTGTGTGGTTGAGATTGATGTAAAAACGGGTAAAATTTTTAAGACGCATCAGGCAAAAGGTGCCGAATTCCTCAACGATGTGGCTGCTGGCTACGACGGCACAATTTATATTTCGGACATGGGAACAGGCGCAATTTATTGCATCAGTAATGGCGAAATCAAACTCTGGTTTCCCAAAGGAACTTTTAACCACCCCAACGGA
>CAYOWJ010000334.1:2429-3788 GCA_964407625.1 uncultured Lentimicrobiaceae bacterium | reverse complement strand
TTATTGTAATTAATGTTTCCATATATTAGAACTTTTGATAATTTTGCATCAATAAAGAAATGATAAATGAAACAAAAATTTGATGTCATTTTGCTTGGAGAAGTATGGGACCTGCTTGATAATATTGATGAGAAATCAAAAGATAAAATTCTTTACAACATTGATAAAGCAATGTATGTAAATGACCCGGAGATATTCAAGAAACTTGATGATTTGATTTGGGAATTCAGAACAAAATACAATAAAACATATTTTCGCTTATTGTCATTTTGGGACAAAACTGATAATACTGAAACTTTGGTAGTTGCAACCCACGGGATCATCAAAAAAACGGATAAAATCCCAAAGAATGAGATTGAAAAAGCGAGAGCCATAATGGAACAGTATTTTGAGGAAAAAACTAAAAATTGACAATCATGGAAAAAACAAAATTGAGAATTTACACATTGGACGAGGCTAAAGACAAACATTTAGGAAAAGTTGGTAACGATAAGCGGGATAAGTACGAATATGAACTCAGACTGGATTTATTAGGAGAAATGATAAAACAAACCAGGCAAGAGAGAAATCTGACCCAGACTCAACTGGGAGATCTTATTGGAGTCCAAAAATCTCAAATATCCAGGATCGAAAAAAATGCAAAAAACGTCACGATTGAGACCATCTTGCGTGTATTTGGTGCATTAAAGGCTAAAGTAAATTTCAATGTCGAATTAATAGATGGTGAATTTAAGATTGCATAAAATCCGGTTGCTAATCGGGTTGGAGATTTACAGGTTTGTACCCCAAAGTTAAAAACACTCAAAAACCAGGCACAAGCCTTTTTATGAAACCTTTAACTCTTTCAATTCTGAATATTTGAGGTCGGTTTTTATGAAGTTCACTAATTTATCCAAATGAATTTTCAGCCATTCGGGATTATTTCCTTCATTCAAAATTATTTCCCAATAATACCTGTGCGACGATCTTGGGCGATTATCCCATTTAATAGCAGAAACAGCCTGGCAATGATAAAAAATATTTACAATCCGGCGTAAAACCTGTTCGTAACTTTCAGCCTTCGATAATCCGAAAAGTGAAATGTCTGGTTTTGGAGATTTTAGAGGTGTTGCATAAACCCTGAAATTCAATTCGTTTACGCCTTTATTGTTGTTACAAACGCTGCATAATGTTTGAGAGTTGCTGGCATTGGTTTCACCACCAAATTTAAAAGGAACTATATGGTCAACTTCCAATTTCACTTTTTTGCCTTTTTCTTTGGTTTTACCGCAGCACAAACAAGTATTATGGTCGCGCAGAAAAATTTGTTTTTTTTCCTGTTCGGTTAATTCACGCTGATTTAGAATGGATTGACTGTCG
>CAYOWJ010000334.1:0-2329 GCA_964407625.1 uncultured Lentimicrobiaceae bacterium | reverse complement strand
GCAAAATCATCGCTAAGTTTGTCATCTTCCCAATCGGTATGATGGTTTTGCATTAATCCGGCAATAAGATTTTTAAACTTTTGCTGGCAATTTTCAAAGACAACAACAAATTCTTTAAAAAGGTTAGTTTCCTCATCAACAGTAATTAAAACCTCTGTTTCGTACCATCCAACGGGAATCATGTCGAGAAACGGAGCATCCGAAAACACCAAACCACTTTCAATTTTTCGTGCAAGTTCTTCTATAAGTTTAATCGAAATATACTCGATGGGGTAGTGCCCGCTTGTTTTAGGCTCGTTTTCGTCTTTTTCGCCTTTGCCTTCGGGTGATGCAAAATTGATGACTTTTTTCCATTTATCTTCAAAGAAAACAATGTTTGCGGTTTCCTTGTCTGGCCCGCCACCAGCCCGTTTGCCGCGCAAAGCACGGCCAATCATCTGGGTTAATAAAATCGAACTTGTTGTCTGGCGTGTAATAAAAACGGTGTTTATGTCCGGCACATCGGTACCTTCGGATAACATGCGGACATTGATTAAAACATCAAGTTTATTGGCTTTAAAATCGTCTAAAATGCGGGTATTATCGGTACTTGTCCTTCGGTTTCGCTCCTCAGCATTTCCAGGATTTGCATCAATGTGCGAATAAACGGCATCAACTTTAAGTGGAATTCCCAGTTCATTTGCTTTTTTCAGCATGACTTCCTTAATGGAAATGCACTGAAACCAACGGTCAGCAAAAATTATTGTCTTACCATAAAGTTTATGGTTCGTAAAATAATCGTTGATGATAAATTCGTTACGGCCAGCGTTTCTTGCTAATTCTTCGACCAAATACTCAGGCACATCTTTGTGTTGACGCATCAAAATATCAAACAAAGCATCGTCAACCTCAATTTCTTCAGGAGTAATTCGCTGGATGTAATTGGGAACGGCAAGAATATTTTGCTTGATGAGTTCCGACTTTTCGGCTGTGTAAATTATTTTGTCTTTAAAAATCTCCCAAAGCCAGCCCCGGCGTCTTTCGTCTGAATATGTTGGAGTTGCCGTGAGTCCCAGGAAATAGCAATTTGGGATTAACTGTTTTATCCCCTGGTTAATTTTTCCTCCACCAATCAGTAAATTGCGACAACCATAAGCGGGAGCATGATGAGCCTCGTCTAAAACAACAAACAGGCGGCTTTCGCTGCAATGATTCAGAAATTTCTCTAATGCTGTTTTTCGCTTTTCACCAAAACCATCCAAAGCATCACAATCAACATTTGTAATTGCTGTTTGGGTGGTGATAATCAACACATCGTCGGTCATTTTAATTTGGGAAGCTTTTGAATGTGCCGGGTCACTCGAAACCAGGCGCATATTTATTGATTTCCTTTGAGGATGTGTTTCGAGAATGTTTTCGGCAAATGCTTCATAAGCCTGAACCAGCAAATGCCCTGTGTGAGCAAGCCAAAGAACCTTTATGTTTTTGGTTAAAACATTTCGGCAAATCCACCTTATCGAAGTAAATGTTTTGCCAGCTCCGGTTGGTAAAACCAAAATTCCTGCTTTGTGTTCCCGGCCTTTAAAATCGAACAAAGCCGACATTTTTTCGAAGGAATCTTTTTGATGTTCAAACGGACTTTTTGAGATGTAGTCCGGGTTTTCTTTTCTAAGATTTTCTAGATCAAAAGATTGATACATTTTACTTTAGGTTTTAATTTTGGTAATCGAATTTATGTATTATGAAATTAACATCAAATTTATAACACTGCTTTTTATCATGCTGAACTCCTATTGCTTAGTTTACGCTGTAAAAAGCGCATTAAAGATTCTTACAGTGTCGGTTACCGCCTGATCTGGTTTCAGTGAGGTGTCTGAAATTCCCGAAACCACGCGGGTAATGTCATGGTCAACAATTCCTTTGGTGTTCCAGGTATTTGCGGAAGCAGCCGTTATATAGGCCGAAAAGTTATGATGCCCCGATCCGGGACGTTCACCGATAATATGGATGATTCCCTTTTGTTTGCCCGAATTTCCTGCCTGGCCAAAAAGTATTTCTCCACAGGCATAACCAGCACGAACCCTTCCATGTCTGATAACAATATTTTGGTCGCCAACGTGATAATTGAGTTTTAATAACGACTTTTTCAATCCTTTGAGAAATGGCGCAAGATGGCCGGGATCCATCAAAGCCTTAGCGTTGAGACCGTCGGAAATGAGAATCTGCACATCCGGTGCATCACTTGCCCATCGTTTACGCAATTTCTCCAGTAACTTAATCGCTTTCTGGCTTAATTGTTCACCTGTTTGCGGATGATAAATATAATCCTGGCGGTCGGCTGAATTTGTAA
>CAYOWJ010000333.1:0-3790 GCA_964407625.1 uncultured Lentimicrobiaceae bacterium | reverse complement strand
TAAAATTTCCGGCTGAAGGAGTTTCGTCAAACGAATTTGTGAAAGTGGTTTTAACCGCTCTCGAAAAAGGAGATGACCCGTTTCTCATCGGAAAACGGGTCATCAAATTATCTTAGACTGTTATTCAGTCAGATACTCAAAGCTATTTCTGATCTAGTTTTTGTATTTAAGCAGTGTTGCTTCAACATGCTTTAATTCGTTGGATTTGGTTTTATTCACACCGCCGCCAATTCTTACTTTGCCACCGGTAGAAGCACCACCACTGCCGCTTACTGTTCCGTTTGACCGAATGTTTACATCAGAAAGGATAAACGCATCGGCCCCATTTTCACGGGCAACCTGCTCAATTTTTGCCTGAACATACTTTAACTTTTTGCTGTAAGGCACTTCGGCCATTACTTTGCCCATCACTTCATAATCTTTCGGAACATCCTGATCGCGGAAAAATAATTCAGGGTTGGTGGTTGGAGGATAGGTTTTTCCTAAATAATCGAAGGAACTGCTGCTACACGATGCCAAAAATAAAGCAAGCACTGTGTAGAAAAGGACAGAGGGTTTTCTGATTTTCATTTTTACTTGAATATTTAATTGATAATTAATTTAGCGCATGATTGCTTTTCATCGGTTTTTACTTTAACCATGTACAAGCCGGGTGTTAATTTTACATGATTGCCATTGAGCTGCTCCGATGCAATTGTTACAAATCCCGCTTGTAGTTTTATAGGTCCAAAATCCATGATTTTATTTCCGATCATATCAAAAACTTCGATTTTAACAATTTCCTGATTAGAAATGTTCAGACCTATTTTAAAATTTCCCTCAGATGGATTAGGATAAATCAGTGCATAATTCTCTTTATCATGGTTACCTGGTGTTTCGATGCCGGTGTTAAGATATTCAGGCCGGTCAATTTTTACAGAAGAATAAAGCCTGTACTCACCTGGCAAAAGGTTGACTTTTTGGGTGAGGCTGGTTACAGAAAGTTCGGTTTGTGTAAAAAATTCATACCAGGTTCCTGTTGCAGGCCATACCGGGGAAGCATCTCCTGAGACAATATCGAAATTCCCAACCACTACCACATTCATGCCTGAATGTTTTAAAACGATCGATTTGGTAGCATTTACAAGGTCAAGCGTAAAGTCGGTGGTACGGAAAACATCATAATTCTTTTTAAGATCGATGAGGGCAGCATTTACATGATACAGATATTTGCGATGGTAATTATTCATGTAATCCCATCTTGGAGGTTTTGCTGTTAAACGGTCATTTTCGGTGCCCGATGGCCAGTTGATGGAATAATCGAAACCTCTTTCGCCAAACTGCCAGACCATTTTCGGGCCAGGGATCGTATAAAAAAATGTCGCAGCAAGAGCCATGCGTTCGATGGCTGTAATGGTATCTTTTGTGCTGTAATTTGCATTACTGGCGCCATACATGAAGTTTTTTGCCATAAGCCTTTCTTCGTCATGACTTTCCATGTAGCCCATGACGTGAGGATCGTTCCAGGTACGTTTTTTATAGGATATCCACGAAAAATCGGATTTCCCGTTTTCATTGTAGCCCATGGTGCCTTCGTTGTAGGCATAGTTTAAGTTTCCCCACAACATGCAGCCATAATCGGCCAGGATTTTTTCTTCGCTGTTGTCGCACCAATGTTCAAGAATAATGTAGGCGTTGGGGTTTACCTCCCATATTGCATCCGACATGCGCTTGATCAGGGCAATTCTTGAGTTGTCGTATCCGCCGCCTGTTCCATTGGTAAACCCTTTGGTATAGTCATAACGGAAACCATCTATTTTATATTCCGACATCCAGTAATGGCTGATGCTATCAACAAGTGCTTTTGTAAATGTACTTTCATGGTTAAAATCGTTTCCCCAGCAATAAGGCGGGTGAGGGCAGACGGCATTGAACCATAAATTGTTGGCAGCAGGCCTGTTATTTTGGGAATCCCAGTACATCTGCGCCATTACATTTTGCCCGTAAGCATGGTTGAGAACCATATCCATAATTACGGCAATCCCGTTTGCATGACATTCATCAATAAAAGCTTTGAGGTCGTTTTTGGGTCCATAATATTTATCAGGGGCAAAATAGAAGGACGGGTTGTAGCCCCAGCTCAGATTTCCTTCGAACTCGTTAAAAGGCATGAGTTCCACAGCGTTTATGCCAAGTCGTTTAATATATGAAAGCGTGTCTTTTAATGTTTTGAAGTCGTGTTTATCGATAAAATCGCGGAGCAATAATTCATAAGCAACGAGGTCGGTGGGAGCGGGGGCAGTAAAGTTTGTTACCTGCCAGGTGTATTGTGGCTGATTGGTTTGAAATACCGAAACAATACCCTCAGTTTTATTAACCGGGTAAGGTTTTAAGTTTGGATAAGTGGTGCTGCTGATGTAAGGATCGTTCCATTTATCGAGAATTTTATCGGCGTAAGGGTCGGCTAATCTTAAACTTTCATCAATCAGATACTGAAAAGCATATTCAACGCCAGCAGAAAGGCCTTGTAAAGTAACCCAATAGCGGTTATTAACATCATTAACATTGGCCATATTCCTTTTCAATTTGTGCTCGGGGCCAAATTGCCAGTCGTTGAAATCGCCAATGGCATAAACGCTGGTTTTGTAAGGAGCATGTAAAACAAGCGTAACGGTTGTTGCATCAATGTAATTGATGCCATCTTTAACACCGGCCGGTAGATCTGCAACAACAGATGCTCCTCTGACATAATAATAGGTCGAATCGGCAACTGAATTTGTTGCATCGCTGGCCACAACTTTAATCCAGTGTTTGGTATCTGTTTCCATGGAAGCAGCAATATTTTGATTGAGCGAATTACCTGCCACACTTGTAATTAATTCGTTATCAACATAAAGAGAAATATTATTAGCCATAACTGCTTCGGCTGTTACATTAATATTCTGACCGGGATCAACAAAATACGGTGTTTGAGCGGGAGTTACCAGGCTAATGTTTAATCCAACTTCGTAAACCTCTATAAAATAATCTGGCGAAGTTTGCTGGGTTCCATCGGCACTCCTGAAAACAAAACTCATTTGTGTAATATCATCGGATGAGGAAGCGCTGTAAAACTGGCGGATTGAGGGAGTAATTTCAAGTTTGTACTGATTTGTTGCGGTTCTTATTAGTTTGGGCTGATTGGTGTTATTGCCCCAATCACCAACAACATTTTTCCAGACAGCAGTTCCGATAGTAATTCCGGTGTGGGCATAAACGTCGCCGGTATAGCCATTAAGGCCGGTGGTTGTGGCATCAAGAAAAATGGTAACCGGTGCATCGGCGGTTGGCAAAGACGGATCGGTGGTAACCTGGGAAAAGAGCAGGCCATACGGTAAAATCAGCAGGATCAGAAAGGTTGAAATAATGCGTTTCATATCACGAGATTATTAAAAGTTTAAATAAACACCAACAGAATAATTAAGGGCAAAAATAGTAAAATTTCGGTATTGAATTTTTTAATAAAACCAGCCCTTTTTCGTGTGGTTTTCTTGAACAATAATTATTAATGGACTTGCTTTTTTAGTAGTCATGCCTGGTGATACTTTATGAAATTTTTATCCGATGTTAAAAAATTAACAATGTTTAATTGATACAAAGAATTTTATACTTTTGCAACGCTTTTAAAAAAAAGGAAACAATAATCATCAAAATTATTTGAACTAAACAAATTAATTATTTAATCAAAGTATTATGGTAAAACATGTATCCGCAAAAACGTTATTGCTCCTGGCAATACTTTTCTGGGGTTCTTTGTCAGCATTTGCTCAAA
>CAYOWJ010000332.1:0-3802 GCA_964407625.1 uncultured Lentimicrobiaceae bacterium | reverse complement strand
GAGATGGAATGTCTTGGTTGAGATAATCAATATTGACTTTGTGGTCTCCGTGACTCCGTGGTAAAAATAATCCTGGTGTGCGGCAATGACACAGATTTGAACTGGTTTTTGTAAATTTTAAAATAAAATTAAAGCTATTGAAAATAGAAAAACTCTTCGATAAAGCCCTCAATTTTGAATTTCTGACACTGGAAGAAGGTCAGTTTTTGTTGCTGCATGCGCCAACCTCCACTTTGATGGCTGTAGCCAACGAAATGCGTAAAAAACTTCACCCCGGAAACCGCGTAGGCTGGATTATTGACCGAAATGTGAATATCACCAACATTTGCAATTCGGGATGCTTGTTTTGTAATTTTTACAGAGGAAAAAAATCCAAAGACGCCTACATCACCAGCATGGACGAATACCGCGTAAAAATTGAAGAAACCATTCAGTTGGGTGGCGAACAGCTTTTGTTGCAGGGTGGGCTTCATCCTGACCTGGGACTTGCTTTTTACAGCGATTTATTCAGCCGCCTGAAAAAAGAATTTCCAAATCTCAAACTTCACGCGTTAGGGCCACCCGAAATTGTCCATATCTCAAAACTCGAAAATCTGACTTATCATGAAGTTATCGAAAAACTTGTCGAATCCGGACTTGATAGCCTTCCGGGTGCCGGCGCCGAAATTCTTTCGGACCGTGTTCGTAAGAAAATTTCAAAATGCAAATGTTCGGCAGGCGAATGGCTTGATGTGATGCGTGAAGCACACAAAATTGGGATTATCACCTCTTCGACAATGATGTTTGGCCATGTCGAAACCGTCGGCGAAAGGTTGGAGCATCTGATAAAATTGCGTGAAGTGCAGGCCGAAAAACCCGAAAATTCGGTTGGATTTATTTCCTTTACTCCCTGGCCTTTTCAGGCCGAAAACACCACGTTGCAAAAACGTTTTGGCGTTAACAGCACCACAACTGCCGATGAATACATCCGCCTGGTTGCAATCAGCCGGATGATGCTGCCGAATATCCCTCACATTCAGGCATCGTGGCTTACTGTGGGAAAAGATGTCGGACAGCTTTGCCTGCATGGCGGCGCTGACGATTTTGGCTCGATTATGATTGAGGAAAATGTGGTTTCGGTGGCCGGTGCAAGCTTTAAGTTTGATGCCTCAGGCATCCAAAAAGCAATTATTGATGCGGGTTTTACACCTTACAAACGAAACCAGAAATATGAGGAGGTGGGTTAATCTTGAGATTTTAGGGAAATTTGCGATAAAACAAAACCTGATGCGAAATTATTTAAATGAATGTGTTGTAACTAAAACCGTTTGCTGAGTTTTTTTTGGATTCCGGCTTTGATGAAATACCGCCAATACATTTATAATCAATCCTTTTGTAGCAAAGAAAATACTGAATGGGAAACGAGTGACATGAGCTTTCCTGATTTGTTTGTTTTTTATTTTTGGAAATTGCTCTGGAACGGCGGTAATTCTATCAATTGTTTTTTCTATTTCAGTTAAAAACTCGTTACCCAATCCTTCCCTTTGCACGTCATAAAAATCTTTTGATGCATTGAGTTCCTGCTCTGCAAGTTCCGAAATGATTAATTCAAACTTTTTCTGTTTTTCCATCATTCCTTCATCAAACTTAACTTAACCTCTTCCCAAGGCTTTCCACTTCGCGGGTTTTTAAGAAAATTTTCGTAACGACGATCCAATTCTTCTTCCTGTACTTGAGTTAATTCGGCTTCTTCTTCTACAACTTTAAGAAAATCATTATCCTTCGACAGCGACAATAACATATTTATAATGCTTTGTGATTGAGTTGATTCGTCAGATATTTGAAAAGTATAAATCATAACGCATATTTTTTCACAAAATTAATCAATAACATTTACATAAAGCAAATTCAAGTGATGAAGCGGGTTTTAGGGGATCAATGAAATTTCCTTCCAGATATCGCCAAAAATGGCTTCCGGTGGGCGATTCCCATCGGTAATAAATACACGCTCCCTATTGTTGAGTTTTTCGATGGCTTCGTAATATTTATCTTTTACCTGACGAAGATTATCGAGCGTTTCGAAAAGCTCCATCGAACTACGGCTGTCGGAAATGCGTTTCAGGCTTATTTCGGGCGAAATATCGATAAAAATGTTGATGTCGGGCCGGAGCAAATCAGCACTTAACGAATTAGCCTCAATTACCCAATCCAGCGGCATGTGCGCACCGTGATAAGCGTACGACGAAAAGTAATACCTGTCGGTGATTACGGTGAAGCCATCCTCCATTTTTTTCAGGATGCCATTTGACTTGTTTAATAGATGGTCCAGTCTGTCGGCGACAAAAAGTCCGGCAATTGTCCGGTGGTCGGCTTCAAGACGATGGTTAAAAATATCTCTGATCATCTTGCCAATCGGGCTATCCGTAGGCTCGAAGGTTGTGTAAATTTTGTGACCTGCTTTTTCTAAACTATCTGATAATAGCTTTACCTGCGTGCTTTTTCCGCTTCCATCGATGCCCTCGAAGGCGATAAATAAATTCTTCTTCATTTTCGGTTTGATCCTCTTATTATTCCAAAACTGCAGTTAAAAATCTCAACCTTGTTTTTGATTTTAACCGCTGCAAACATACTAAACTTAGAACTTATCCGACGATTTGCCGGAAAGGATTTATTCAGTTCCATCCTTATTTGTTTGCTTAACAGTAGAAATCCTGTCTATTAAAATAATATGAGTATCAGGTGTTGTACCTAAAAAAAATATTTTACGTGTCGTAAACATAAATCTTAGTAATATGAAACTGAAAAAAAATCAAAAATGAATTTCTTTTGGCCTGAAAGGCCTAAATTTCAATAACCTCCGGTGAAACCGGGGGACAAGAAACGAAGTACATCCCAGAATCCTGCAAGGGTTCAACCCTTGCAGGGTTGTAAACGCCCTTCTTTACTTACACCGTGGGCTTCACCCACGGTTATTGAAATTTAGCCACTTTGTGGCTTTTCTTAGGTACAAAACCCGATACTCATATAAAATAAAATTCAAGGTGGATTTAAATGATAAGCAATCGATCTAAAAATCTGAAGCCAGATAAAAATATTCAGTTATTTTTGTGCAGGCTATGGGGTTAGCCTTAAACCGCCTTCAAAAAGCTGATAACTCCTGTTTTAACTTTTTTGTTTTCATCAAAGTCTTTTTCAGCTATTATGTTAAAAATTCTTCTCATCATTGGCACAGGCAGTTTTTTTGGTGGTGTTTCCCGTTTTCTCGCTTCCCGATACATCCAGAACCATTTTATCTCGGCATTTCCTTACGGCACCTTTGTTGTAAATGTTTTAGGTTGTTTTTTGATAGGTTTGATTTATGGCCTTTCGGAAAAAGGAAATTTCATGAACACCGAATTGCGGATGTTCCTCACCGTGGGCTTTTGCGGTGGTTTTACCACATTTTCGACCTTTGCGAACGAAAATATTTCACTTCTCCGTGATGGCGATTTCTTCTATTTTGCGCTTTACACCAGCCTCAGTGTTTTTCTGGGGCTTCTGGCTGTTTACTTTGGCAACCTCATCATCAAAATATTATAATTATGGAAAAACAAGGCGACGCAAAACTTCTCCGGATTTTTATCAGCAATACCGACAAATTTAAACATGCTCCACTTTACGAAATGGTGGTTTTTGCGGCAAAACGTTATGGCCTGGCCGGAGCTACCGTTTTAAAAGGGACGATGGGTTATGGTTCGAGCAATGTAATCCGGTCGGTTAAGTTTTGGGAGATTACCGAAAAATTGCCCGTCGTTATCGAAATTGTGGATGAAGCCGAAAAAAT
>CAYOWJ010000331.1:0-3804 GCA_964407625.1 uncultured Lentimicrobiaceae bacterium | reverse complement strand
AATAACTACAAGGGATTCGGTTGATTCATAATTTTTTTGTCGGTCAGTAGTGAAAGAAAATATAATCCTTCAAAATCGGATCCGGAAATAAAATGTTGGTTTTAGATGGCTATTTTTGATGCTGAAAAAGGTAATGTCAGATCGAAAAAATCAATCGGTTTTTTTTGTCCAGATGCGAACAGTAAGCCAGGATAAAATGAACACTTTATCAATTAATGACGGCCGCTTCAAAACTAAACGCTTGATTAATAGCAAGTATAGATGTTTGGCATAAAAAATGAAACGGTGATCATGATCCAACATATTTTTGGGTAAATTTTTTTCCTGCAAAATTTAATTCATCCATGGAAAAACTAATCCATCTGAAAAACATTAACCGGGCACTCGAAGAAAAACTTAAAGCAGCTGGCATCGATACTCCGGAAAAGCTTCGCGAAAAGGGGAGCAGGCATGCTTTTGTGAAGATAAAAACCTTCGATTCGGACGCTTGTTTTAAGATGCTTCTTGAACTCGAAGGTGCAATCCGCGGTGTTAAGGCAGAGGATCTTAATCCGGAAATAAAAGATGAACTGATGGATTTTATGGGAATATTTAACTGTTAACTGTGCTTTCTTGGTAACAAAAAGTAATTAAATACGTCTGATTTCTTAAATTAATAAATTCACAAATTATGATCAAAACTGTTGACCTCACTAAAGTATTTCGCACCGATGAGGTGGAAACCACGGCATTAAACAAAGTTTCATTTGATGTAAAGGAAGGCGAATTTGTAGCTGTAATGGGGCCGTCGGGATGTGGGAAATCCACACTGCTCAACATCCTTGGCTTACTCGACAACCCCACAGGCGGAGAATATTATTTCCTGGGCAGCAATGTTGCGGGCCACTCCGAGAAACAGCGTGCTTCGCTCCGTAAAAACAACATTGGCTTTGTTTTTCAAAACTTTAACCTGATCGACGAACTCAACGTTTTCGAAAACGTCGAGCTTCCACTCATCTACCTGGGTTATAAAACCAACGAACGAAAACAAAAAGTGGATAAAGCCCTCGAGCAGATGCAGATTATTCATCGCAAAAAGCATTTTCCGCTCCAGCTTTCAGGAGGTCAGCAGCAAAGAGTGGCAGTTGCCCGTGCCGTTGTTGCAAATCCAAAATTAATTCTGGCCGATGAGCCTACCGGAAACCTTGATTCGGCGCATGGCGAAGAAGTGATGAACCTCCTCGAGCAGCTCAACAAAAACGGTACAACGATTATCATGGTAACCCACTCGCAGCGCGACGCCGAATACAGCCACCGCATTGTCAGGTTGTTCGACGGACAGGTGGTTACCGAAAACATCAAGGAACAATTTGCACTTTAATTCAATCCTGAAAGCACATGCTAATAAATTATCTGAAAATCGCACTCAGGAGCATCGCAAAAAACAGGTTTTATTCTTTTCTTAATATTGCGGGGCTTGCCATTGGAATTGCAGCATTTGTGTTTATTTTTCTTTATGTGCGCAATGAGTTGACTTATGATAAGTACCACCAACATGCCGACAGGATTTACAGGATTGAATCTGATTTTACGATTTCCGGAAAACATGATCAGTTTGCCATCGTGCCGGTGCCGATGGGGCCGGCATTGAAGATCGAGTTTCCTGAAATTGAACAGTTTTGCCGCTTTGCTCCTGCTGGTAATGAGGTTTTTAAATATAACGACAAAGAATTTTACGAGGAAAGGTTCTATTTTGCCGACTCTACCGTTTTCGAGGTTTTTACCCACAAAATGATCATGGGCAATCCCAAAACTTCGCTTGTTGAACCTTACTCGATTGTTATTTCGGAAAATGTTGCAGCCAAATATTTTGGTAGTCAAAACCCGATGGGCGAGATGATCGAAACTGGTGATGGTGAGAAATACAAGGTTACCGGAGTTCTCGAAAATGTGCCTTCAAACGCTCATCTTCGCTTTGATGCATTAATTTCGGGAACAACCATTGCTGCTGTTCAGGGCGTTGATAATTTTAACAGCATGGAGCCCAACAGGTTTTGGAATATTGGCGTGTTTACTTACATTTTGCTCGCCGAAAATTCAGATATGGCAACCATTCATGAGAAATTTGGCGGGTTTTATAATAAATACATGAAACCGGTGGGCGACCAGATCAGCGCCAGTTTTAACCTGATGTCGACACCACTTTTAAAAACACATTTTTACTCAAATCTTTCGGCTGATTTGCCAAAAGGCAACGTTACGTTTATTTACATTTTTAGTATTGTTGCCGTTTTTATTTTGCTTATTGCGGCAATAAATTACATGAATATGGCCACCGCCCGCTCTGCCAGGCGGGCACGGGAAGTTGGTATCCGGAAAGTGGCAGGAGCATTCAAAAGGCAGCTAATCGTGCAGTTTCTCACCGAATCAATACTTCTGGCAATTATCAGTCTGATCATAGCACTGGTGCTTGTACATTCATTACTTCCGAATTTTAACACCCTTTCGGGAAAGGAAATTGGTTTTGATATTTTCACAAATCCCACCTTAATCCTGATAATTCTGGGAGTAACTTTATTTATCGGATTTGTTTCGGGGAGCTATCCAGCCTTTTATCTTTCGTCGTTTTTGCCTGTAAAAGTTTTAAAAGGCAGCAACAGGGGAGGCAACAGTAAAGGTGGATTATTGAGAAGAATCCTGGTTGTTTTTCAGTTTTTTATCGCCATCGTGATGATTATCGGAACCATCGTTGTGTCAGGTCAGATTAATTATCTCAAAGACAAAGATCTTGGCTTTATCAAAGATAATATGATCATACTCGAACTACAGGATACGGCTTTCCGTAATAAAGCCGAATCGCTGAAAAAGGAGTTGCTCAAAAATTCTAATATCCATGGAGTGACCAATTCAACCGGGATTCCGGGTAATAACAGGTGGATTCAGGTGGTGAAAATCGAAAAAGACGGGCAGATGACCGATAACGCGATGATTCTGGCATTGGTTGATTTTGATTTTGTAAAAACGTACGGGCTTGAAATTGTTACCGGGCGCGATTTTAACCGCGAAATGGGCACCGATGCCACCGAAGCTGTTATTGTAAATGAAGCCACCGTAAAACAATATGGCTGGACAGATGACCCATTGGGTAAAAAGATTATCTGGGGCGCCGACCTTGATGGAACCGGTGGCCGGCTATTGAAAGTGGTTGGCGTGGTTAAGGATTATCATTACAATTCGCTTCACAATAAGGTCGAACCTATCATGCTTTTTATCAGTGAGCGGCCAAGATTTTACATGACGGTAAAAGTCAATCCCGAAAATTTTGATCAGACGATAAAATATGTCGAGGAAAAATGGAATGCTTTTGGCGCCAAACGGCCATTCAATTATCAAAGGCTCACCGACACCTGGGACGAAATGTATGAATCGGAGCAAAAGTTAGGCGTCATTTTCAGGATTGCCACCATACTCACGATTTTTATTGCACTGCTTGGCCTGCTTGGACTTTCGTCGTTTATTGCAGAGCAAAAAACCAAAGAAATCGGCATCCGCAAGGTGATGGGTGCTACCCTGGGAAATATTCTTGGTTTGCTTTACAAGGAGTTTATTTTCCTTATCATCATTGCGTTTATTATCGCAATTCCGGTAGCCTGGTGGCGCCTGGATATCTGGCTCGAAACAAGCTTTGTTTATCACATCAACATTACTGTTTCATATTTCCTGCTGGCTGGATTGCTGGCCATTACCATCAGCCTGCTTACGTTGAGTTACCACACCATCAAAGCTGCAATGGGCAACCCGGTGGATGCGATAAAATACGAGTAA
>CAYOWJ010000330.1:2470-3824 GCA_964407625.1 uncultured Lentimicrobiaceae bacterium | reverse complement strand
TTCGCGGCTACCCGGAGTTCCTTCTGTGATAAAGGCATTTTTACTTTCCTGCGGATCAATTAAAATCCGGTATTCATCGTAATCAATACTCGAAATATCACTTCTTGTTGCCAGTTCCGAAATGGCTTCTTTGGTTGCAAAACAGTTCACTACATTGGCAATCCAATATGTTGTTACCTGCTTTACGGTTTCACCGCGCTGTAAATCGTTCAAATCGGCAACAACACCTTCCTGCGAAAGCCTGCTGAAATCCTTCAAAACCGAAATTACATGAGCGCGCCTTTCGGTTTTACTCATTGTTTTAACCTGGTTTAAAAGTTTTTGTGAGTCGAATTGATCTTTAAGGGTGATGTTAATCCTGATCATTTCGGTTGGAGATGAAGCTTCAATTTTTTGCTTCAATTGATCAGTAATCAAACCCTGACCCGGTTTTGCTGCGGAGGCAGCATAACTGCTGATTAAAAAAAATGCTATTAAAAATAGCGTAAAAACTTGTTTCATGAATTTCTGTTTTTATTAGTTAAACATTTGTGTAGACACGAAAATGAAAAATTGGTTGCCCAATTTTAGAGAATTTATGAACTGTTTGGAAAAATTAAGCCTGCAAATTTAGACTGATAAACTATTACTTTGTGCAAAATGTTGATTATTAAGAACTTTTTAACAAAAAATGTACTGTACAAAAGCGATTTTTTTGATTGGAGGAATGGACCGCAGGATGCTGATTTAAGCCTAAAACCTTGAAATAAACGGATTAAAGATATTTTCTCTTCACGATTTCCAGTAATTTAACAAAAGCATCCTTGTTGGTTTCCTTCTCATAATTTGCTTTAAGCTCGTCGATAAAATGCAGGGCAAGGTAAAAATCGGGCAATTCGTTAAGACGATCGATTACCTTGTTGTAGAGTGAAATCTCGCCATCGAAAATGGTGTTGATGAACAGGAATTTCTCATTAATTCCAATGGCAGTTTTGATATCATTAATCGGATTTTTCCGCATTAGCGCAGCATAACTGTTGTCGCCGGTATTTTTGAAAGTATCGGCAATTGTTTTGGGGGCGGTAAAAAGGTCGATCGTGCTTTTATGAACTTGTTTTTGCTGGGCAGGTTCCGGTTTTTCGGTAACTCCGTCAAAATCTGGTAAGCTGTTTTCGTTTTGTTGAAACACTTTGGACTCCACCGGCTTATTAATAATGTCCATCCCAACAATTTTATGCATTAAAATGGCCTCAATTTCGTCGGTTTCATTACTTTGAGATAAAACATCAAATGCCGGATTGTGTTCAGGTTCTGGTTCAGGTTCTGGTATAGGTAGAGGCACAGGTTCAGGTTCAGGCACAGGCACAGGTTCAGG
>CAYOWJ010000330.1:0-2370 GCA_964407625.1 uncultured Lentimicrobiaceae bacterium | reverse complement strand
TGCCTGATAATGGTTGAGTGTTTGATATTCCGGATGGGACGATGCTTTCCAGATATGATGACCCCGATTTTTTCGGTTCGGTTTTTCCAAAATCAACTTCGTAAATCAAATCGTACAGTCTTCTGATATCGCTGGTAATGATATCTTTATCAATTTTGTGTATTCCGGGAGACTGGAGTTTTATGCGTCCCCAGTCCATACTGATTTTTTCGATCAGACCTGAAATCTCTTCCTGCAGCCTTTCTATGTACATTTTCATTTAAATTTACGACAACCAGGTAATTAATTCCTTAATTTAGTTGCCGCGAAATTAACGCATTGGATTAAAAAAGATTATTAAAATCTAAAAATATCAGTAATTAAATTTAAACCCTGAAAACAGCAACAATTCAGCAACTTAATCCAATGAACAGGAAATTTTTCAAACACTGACATCCTGAACTATGCGCGCTTTTTTCCTTTTATTTTTTCAAAAATTGAACATTTAACCCCATGGCCGGAAGTTTTTAAAAATATCTTTGCAATTATTAAATGAACGGATAACAATCATCGGTTTTAAATCAGTTATGTAAATTTCAATGGTATGTTTCTCGAAAGTAAAATAGATCTTTCATCGCACCGGGGCTGGATTGAGGTAATTTGTGGCTCAATGTTTTCGGGCAAAACCGAGGAATTGATCCGCCGGCTGAAGCGAGCCAGGATTGCCCGGCAAAAAGTCGAAATTTTCAAGCCATCGGTCGACATACGATACGACATCGAAAATGTGGTTTCGCACGATGCCAGCTCAATTCCTTCCACGCCGGTGGAGTCATCGTCGCAGATTCTGCTCATGGTAAACAACGATGTTGATGTGATCGGCATTGATGAAGCCCAGTTTTTCGACTCCGAACTTTCGTCGGTGTGCAATCAGTTGGCAAACAGCGGCATCAGGGTAATCGTTGCCGGCCTCGATATGGATTTTATGGGAAAACCTTTCGGCCCGATTCCTTCCATCATGGCTGCCGCCGAATATGTTACCAAAGTTCATGCAATTTGTATCCGCTGCGGAAATCTTGCCCATTATTCACACCGGACCGTGGCAGGTGATAAATTGGTTGTTCTTGGCGAAAAAGACATCTACGAACCGCTCTGCCGCCGTTGTTTTATCGAGGATCAGGGTAAGCACCAAAGCAAATAAACTTCCCGGCTTAATGTTTTTGATCATTCAAATTTTGATGGCTGTACTTTTCAGCCTTTTAAACGATGTTTAATAATAATTCCAGGTTTTTAAAGTTACTTTAATCACTAACAAAATTTGCGATACAACAGATAATCTGAAAACATTTTTACCATGAAAAATCTCATCATTATTGGAATGATAAGCCTTTTTGGGTTTTCATTCATGGCCTGCAACACCAACGCGCCAGTTCAGGAAACTAAAGAAACTGCGGTCGAAACTGATCAAACAAAAGCCGAAGCACCAGCCCAACAGCAAGCCGCTCCTGCCGAAACCACTGAAGCCATTACTGCCGGAGTTCAGGGTCAAAAAGTGCTGATCAGCACCGATTATGGCAACATGACGGTTTTATTGTATGATGGAACACCAAAGCATCGCGATAATTTTATCAAGCTCATCAAAGAGGGATTTTACAATGGAACGTTGTTCCATCGTGTTATTAAAGATTTTATGATTCAGGGTGGAGATCCGGATTCAAAAAATGCCAAAGCCGGTCAGCAGCTTGGTGTTGGCGGGCCAGGTTACACCGTGGAAGCCGAATTCAGGCCTGAATATTGTCATATTAAAGGAGCGCTTGCAGCAGCTCGTCAGGGCGATCAGATGAACCCTGAAAGACGCTCGTCGGGTTCGCAGTTTTACATTGTTCAGGGCAAAAAAATTACTGCTCCCGAACTTAACAACATGGTTCAGTCAACCGGCGCTACTTACACCGCCGATCAGATCAACGCTTACCAAACCATTGGCGGAACGCCTTTCCTCGACAATCAGTACACAGTTTTTGGCGAAGTAATTGACGGACTTAACGTGATCGATAAAATTGCCGCAAGCAAAACCGGTGCCGCCAACCGACCTGAAAAGGACATCAAAATGACCATCACGCTTATCGAAAAATAAAACACCTAAATAATTACAGGTGCATTTTTCTTAGCCAAATCTGGCAAAAATTCCTTTTTTTTGCAAAAATTTAAAAATTAAAGCAATGAAAAAGGGATTTTTATTTTTAGCGATATTTACTTTACTAATCAACCTCACAGGTTTTACACAGAAAAAAATGACTAAATTCATCATTCACACCGATTATGGCGACATGAAAGGCGTTTTATTTAACGACACCCCGCAGCATCGCGACAACTTTATCAAACTTGTTAAAGAAG
>CAYOWJ010000329.1:0-3837 GCA_964407625.1 uncultured Lentimicrobiaceae bacterium | reverse complement strand
TTGTAACACACAATTGCTGGCAGGCCACTCCTGGCCGCGTGGTTGACCTCATCCGCCAGATCGGCATCGAAAACGGCGGGCAGGTGCAGGAAGACTGCGAGATGATTGACTTGCGTAAAGAAAATGGGAAATATTTTGTGCTGGTAAAAACGCACAGCAAGGAATATATCGAGTACGAAACCGAAATATTTATCAATGCTTTAGGCCCGCAGGGTGAAAAGTTTGCCAAAAAAGTTGGCGCCGAAACCGGCATTTACCCCGTAAAACACCAGGCTTTCATCACCCGCCGTCTGCCGTTTATGGGCAAAAATGGCGCCCCGTTGCCCATGATGATTGACCGGCAGAAATATAAAGGTTTTGTGGCTGTTTATGGCCAGCAGTTGGGCGAAACCGGCCAGGTGATAGGCTGCGCCTCCCCGCAGATTGACCCGCTTGAAACCGACAAAAACCTGAAAATAAACTCCAAAGAATTTCTTGAAATCGTTTCAGAAATCTTCGTGGATTGGCTCCCTGAACTTTCCTCTGTTGGCTTCCAGGCTGTTTGGGCTGGCTATTATGTTGAGCCACGCATGGTTCTCGATCCCGATCTCGGCCTGTTTATCGGTATGCGCGGACAGGGCTTTATGTTAGGCCAATATTTAGCCAAAATGTACGTGGACAAACTCATGGGAAACCCCGTTCCCGCTTATTTCGACCGGCTTACGCTGAAAGGCGATGGCTTGCTGGAGAAGGCGTTTAAGTAAAGTTTGATCGATGGGGTCTGATACATCAAAAACGAAGTTTCCATCGAATCCATCCGCTCGAACAGTAAAGAACAAGACCCTGATGTTTTGGTAAGCCCAGATGTGGAAAATGTTTGGGGTGGTTGGTAGGTGAATCCTTAATTCATTTACCAGGAATAGGTTAACGACTATTTTTTGAAGATAAAAGAAAAATAATAATAGTATTAGGTTGACAAAGTGTATCTTTGTCAACCTAATACTATTTGATGATGGAATTTTTAAACAGAAATGATGAAATTGGTTTACTCCGGCAATTTCTTGACCGCGATAATCCTTCCTTTATTGTTATTTATGGCAGAAGGCGATGTGGAAAATCAAGGCTTATCAAACAGGTATTAAAACCCGGAGATGTTTATTTTCAGGCCGACCGGCAGGAATCGGTTTTGCAGCGTGAAGTGCTTGTTCAAACAGTTTCCGAAACCTTGGAAATCCCGTATGAGGCCGGGTTTAAAAACTGGGAATCTCTTTTTCTTGATTTAAACCGGGTGCTTCCGGCAAATCAAACTTTAGTAATGGACGAATTTCCATACCTCCTTAAAAATGACCCTGCTTTGCCAAGCATTTTACAACGATTGATTGACGGTAAAAAGCTGAATTATCATCTGATTTTGTGTGGTTCATCGCAAAACGTAATGAGCGAAATGGTTAAAAACGGACAGGAACCATTATATGGCAGAGCAAACACAGTAATGAATATCAAACCTTTGTCACCCGGCTGGATTCGGGACGCTCTTCAATTAGATGACGAAGATAGTATCAGAGAGTACGCAATTTGGGGTGGGGTACCCCGCTATTGGGAACTCAGACAGGAATACGAAAACCTTGAAAGCGCTTTATTAAACCTGGTTTTTAAACGGGACGCCATATTGCTGGATGAACCCATGCGTATTTTGTTAGATGATTTGCGCAGCGCGGTTCAGCCATACACCATCCTGACATTGATAGGACAAGGTGTTCACAGGCCATCCGAAATTGCAGCACGTTTGGAAAAAAGCATGCCGGTTATTTCGGAGGCTTTGCAAAAACTATTGGATTTGGGAATAATCCGTCGGGAAATTCCTCATGGCGAAAATATTCGGTCGTCAAAACGCACACTTTACAAAATTAACGACCCCTTTATTTCATTTTATTTCAGATTTGTTTTGCCTAATAAACAGCGCATTGAAGCCGGGTTGGGGAGCCAGATGTTAACCCAGACAATGTTGTTTCTTGACGAATATGTAGCTGAACAATGGGAACATTTGTGCCGGTTGGCAATACCATTTCTTAATGTAAATGGCACACAATGGGATTTAGCCCATCGGTGGTGGGGTACCGGAAAAAATGCAAAAGAAATGGAAATTGACTGTATTGCTGAATCCTTTAATAAAAAGAAGATTCTGGTTGCCGAAGTTAAATGGTCGAAAAACCCAAATACCAGAAACGCTCTCAATCAATTGAATGAGTGTTTGTTGAACATCAAGGGAATTTCTAATGATAATAATGAAATAGTGAAGGTTTTGTTTTTCCGAAAACCAGTTGAAATCGCAAATGATTTTCAATTAATACTACCTTCTGATGTACTTGAAGCATTGCGATAAAACAGGAATGAGTGTCAGCTTTTTAGCCAGATAAAATGTCTTGCGTTGCTTCCCTTTCCGTCCGATGCAGGGAAGGGTGTTTTTTAGAATGTGTGGCAAGATTTTATGCCTGGCCAATATTTCGCCAAAATGAATGAGGATAAACTGATGGGAAACCCGGTTCCTGTTTATTTTGACAGGCTTTCCATGAAGGGAGATGGGCTGTTGGAGAAGGCGTTTAAATAGATTTTACCCAAACCCTAAACTTACCTGGTTTTCAAAACCAGTTAGGTTTTTCTTACATTTGCCCTACCAAAAAAAAGTGCACTCATGAAAAAAACATTCCTCTTTTCCCTTGCTTTACTTGCCTTTATTGGCTTGCCAGCCCAGCAAATACAAAATGTAACTGCCGAACAGCAAGGCAAAAACATTATGGTTTCCTACGATCTAACCGCTTCCTCCGGCCAGTTTGACGTAGCGCTGTATTGCTCCACCGATGGCGGCAGCAACTGGGGGAACCCACTAAACGCTGTTACCGGCGATGTGGGCAAAAACCTGAACGCCGGCTACAACAAGCAAATTACATGGAACGTGCTTGCTGACCTTGAAAAACTCACCGGCAGCCTCATTGTTTTTGAAGTACGTGCCCGAACTACTAGCGACCTGGGCATTGAAATGGTTTTTGTAAAAGGCGGCACCTTTACCATAGGCAACAATAATGGAGGAGATGACGAAGAACCCGCCCACATGGTTAGGCTTCACGATTTTTATATGGGAAAATACGAAGTTACACAAAAACAATGGCGGGAGGTAATGGGCGCTTCGACTACGCTCAGCGACCCAGCATATTTTAAAAATTGCGACAACTGCCCGGTAGAACAAGTTAGCTGGAACGATGTGCGGGAATTTATTAAAAAACTGAACCAAAAAACCGACAAAACCTACCGGTTGCCAACGGAGGCGGAGTGGGAATATGCCGCCGGCGGGGGCTCCTCCACCCAATTTGGGGGGAGGTCGGGAGGGGGGTACAAATATTCCGGAAGCAACAATATTGATGAAGTTGCCTGGTACAACAACAACCCAGACGGCAAAACCCACCCCGTTGGCCAGAAAAAAGCAAACGAATTGGGTATTTACGATATGAGTGGCAATGTTTGGGAATGGTGCGCTGATTGGTATAAAGCAGAGTATTACGACAATAGTCCGCAAGGTAATCCTAAAGGCCCGACTTCAGGCACCACCCGTGTTATCCGCGGCGGCAGTTGGGACTGCGACTCACAGTATTGCAGGGTGGCTGACCGCAGCTACTTCACGCCAGATCGCCGAAGCTACGGCTTAGGTTTCCGGTTGGTTTTAGTCCCATAGTTTAGGGGTGCTTTTCCTGCTATGTCTTTTGAGCGAAGGTATGTTAAAGGTTTCTCCTTTTTTAAAAGGAAACCTTTCAAACCAATTGAAATAACGAATAATAGTAAATTTTGTAACCACAAACTTACCCA
>CAYOWJ010000328.1:0-3847 GCA_964407625.1 uncultured Lentimicrobiaceae bacterium | reverse complement strand
GCCACCGAACTGTTGCCAAGTTTATGAATGCTCATCGGCATAATATCGGCAGGAATATCCTTGATTTTATAAAGCCTGTACAGCCGTTTGATGATTTCGGCATCCATCTTTTCGTTGGCCTGGTGGATAAATATTTTCTTGACGTCATGCAATCCGAGGCCGGCCTTGTCGAGTGCCAATTTCATGGCTGCCGGAACGTGGGTAAGCGCAAACTCATAAACCTTACGGCCATACATTTTCAAATAGCGCACACGCGGGTCGGATTCGTCAATATTGCTTTTACCCATGAAAAGGAAATACACTTCTTCCTTTGTAAAAGAGCCCATACTCGACGACAAAATCCCTTCCTTGATATCGCTTTCAACACCCTCAATAATACATGCACCTGCGCCGTCAGAATAAATCATCGAATCGCGGTCGTGGAGGTCAATCACCCTCGAAAGGGTTTCGGTGCCGATAACGAGGCACTTTTTAGCTAATCCCGATTTAATAAACGAATCACTCTGAATTACTCCCTGAATCCAGCCCGGGCAGCCAAAAAGAATATCATAAGCCACGCAGTTCGTGTTTTCGATTTGCAGTGTATTTTTAATCCTCGCTGCAAGGCATGGCACTGCATCGGTTTGGATGGTATGTTTGCGGACATCTCCGAAATTCTGGGCAACAATAATCTGGTCAATTTCTTCCTTGTCAATTCCCGCATCATCAATGGCGCGCTGTGCGGCAATAGCACCAATATCAGATGAAAGCTGATCGTCGGTAACATAACGCCGCTCGACAATACCTGTTATCGAAGTAAATTTTTCCGAAATCTCCTCGTGTGATGATTCGACAGCTTTGGATCCGGAATCGTAAAATTCATTGTCGGCGAAATCCTGGTTTGTAACTATTTCGGTAGGAATGTAGCTTCCTGTTCCGGTAATTATGACGTTTAAATTCTTCATGTTCTTTTAAAAATAAATCATTTAACTGAAATGAAACCTCATTATTTATGTACTAAAATTTGTTGGAGACTATTTTTTTGGGTTGTTGAATCATCTTCAGATGACAAACCCATAGAAAGGTGGTGAAGTAATTTATCAGTCACGTCAATCATCAAACAGCACAAACCATGATTCCTTTTTCCTTTTTGATGCGGAAAATACAGGAATACATGGTCTTTGCCCATCGAAAGTGGCTGAAAACAAAAAGGTAATTTCAAAATCTAAACTAGCTTTTTAGCAGCTTCAATAGCTTTATCATAATCGGGATGTGAAGTATTTTCCTTCACATATTCAACGTATTGTACCACGTCCGCTTTGTCGATAACAACAATTCCGCGGTTTAATAAACGAAGTTCTTCGATAAGAAAACCGTATTTTACTCCAAAATCGGCATCTTTATGGTCGGATAAAGTTTTTACTTTATCAATTCCTTCGGCGGCGCAAAAGCGGCCAAGGGCAAAAGGAAGATCCATCGAAATGGTGAGAATAACTACATCGCCAAGTGCGGCGGCTTCGACATTAAATTTCCGGGTTTGTGCAGCGCAAACACCGGTGTCAACGGACGGAACAAGTGACAAAATGCGCACTTTTCCGCTGAAATCGCTCAACTTAACGGGCGAAAGATCATTTGCCAAAACTGTAAAATCGCGGGCGGTGTCGCCGGCTTTAACGAGGTCACCCAGCAATGTGAGCGGGTTTCCTTTGAAAGTTGTAATTCCTGTATTTCTAGTCATGATATAATTAATTTTGTATTTTTCATTTTCAAACAAATCGAAATTCTATTTGTTCAACAATTACATTTTAGAAAAAACCATTCGACATGGCTTATAAAAATCTTTGCAAATTTATAGATAAACTCTCAGAATCCGGTGAACTGGTGAAAATTAAAACATTTGCCGACCCTTTTCTCGAAATTTCAGAAATTACCGATCGGATCAGTAAGAGCCATGGGCCTGCCCTGCTTTTCGAAAACACAGGATATGAATTCCCTTTGCTGATCAATGCTTTCGGCTCTGAGAAGAGGATGTGCCTGGCCTTTGGCATCGATAAATTTGATGATTTTGCTGAGGAAATTTTCGCTTTGCTGAAGGATTTTTCGTCACCAAAAATCACCCTGCTCGACAAGTTAAGAATGCTGCCTGCGCTTGGGCAGATTGCTTCGTGGATGCCAAAATCCATCAAAGGCCGGGGTGCCTGCCAGGATGTGATTATGCCTGAACCTGACCTCACCAGGTTGCCGGTGCTTACCTGCTGGCCCAACGATGGCGGGCCTTTCATCACGTTACCGGTGGTTCACACCAAAGATCCCGAAAACGGAACCCGCAATGTGGGCATGTACCGGATGCAGGTTTTTGGTAAAGATTTAACCGGGATGCACTGGCAGCTTCATAAAAATTCGGCCAGGCATTTTAACGCCTATAAAAAGTTAGGGAAAAAGATGCCTGTATCGGTGATTCTGGGTGGTGATCCGGTTTACACCTATGCTGCAACTGCGCCCATGCCCGATAATTTTGACGAATATCTCCTGGCAGGATTCCTGCGCAAGAAAAAAGTTGAACTGGTAAAATGTATCACCAACGACCTGGAAGTGCCGGCAGATGCTGATTTCGTAATCGAAGGCTTTGTTGATCCAACCGAAGATTTCATTTTTGAAGGCCCTTTTGGCGACCACACCGGTTTTTATTCGCTTGCCGATTATTACCCGAAATTTCATGTTACCTGCATCACCCATCGCAAAGAAGCGGTTTACCCGACGACGATTGTCGGTGTGCCACCGATGGAAGATGAATGGCTGGGCAAAGCCACCGAAAGAATTTTTCTTAGCCCGATTAAAATGACCATGCTTCCCGAAATTGAAGACATGATTATGCCGGTGGAAGGTGTTTTTCACAACATCACCATCGTAAAAATTAAAAAATCGTATGCCGGTCATGGCCGGAAAGTGGCCCATTCGCTCTGGGGCGCCGGACAAATGATGTTTAACAAGGTGATGATTGTGATGGATCGCGACATTGATATTTCAGATTATCGCGAAGTGATGAAAGTTATCAGCCAGACCGTTGACCCCGAAAATGATATTTTTATCAGCAAAGGCCCGGCTGATGTACTCGATCATGCAAGCAAAAAGTTTGCTTACGGCGGAAAACTCGGCATCGATGCCACCGACAAATATCCCGATGAGGTGGAAGAAAGAATTGTTAAAGATGTTTTAATTCAGGTTAACACTTCCGAAATTCATAAAAATTATCCTGAGGTTGTTCAGATTAATGACACTTTGAAAAATCAGGGATTGCTGATTATTTCTGTAAAAAAAGACAGGAAAAATCATATCCGCATTTTACATAAATCCCTGATGGAACAAGGGCTTATCAGAAACATCAAATTTATTATTTACGCCGAACATGTGCTTGATATTGATGATTTTGCCGATGTAACCTGGCGCGTGGCCAACAATATTGACCCGGCCCGGGATTGCTTTTACCAGGATGATGAAAATGGGGAGAAATATTACGGCCTGGCCATTGATGGAACCCGCAAATATAAAGCCCTGGATGGCTTTGAGCGGCAATGGCCAAACACCGTCACCCAAAACCTGGAAACCATCAAAAAAGTTGACGAAAAGTGGGATCAACTTGGCTTGGGGCCATTCGTGCCTTCGCCATCGCTCAAATACATTAAACAACTTTATCCGGGAAAGGCGATTGCGGAAGAGGAATAGGAAGGCATAAGTCGTTAGGCGTAGGTGGTTAGCGGTGAGGAACATGCCGCAACACCTAACAGGTTTTAATACTATCAAAAAAATCTATCTGAAATATCCGGTGCCGGAACCATGCAGGATTGCCGTTTACCAAACCATTGATAGC
>CAYOWJ010000327.1:0-3855 GCA_964407625.1 uncultured Lentimicrobiaceae bacterium | reverse complement strand
TTTACCCGGTTTTACCTTCCATTTTGACGGCCAAAGAAGAAGTTGCCGAATTTCTATCGAAAGGCCGGGTTAATTTTCCGGATGAGGCCACCCTTGGAAATGCATTATGCCGCGTTTTCCAGACATTGCCACCAGCAAGCGAAATTGTTGATTTTCCTGAAATGGACATTCTAAAAATCAGAAAAATTATCGAATCGAATGATTCAGGTTACCTGCTGCCTGACGACGTTCAGGGTTTGCTCGATGCAGCCCGTATTCCCAGGGCCGGTGAAGCTGTGGCAACATCTGCTGCTGAGGCCTCCGGAAAAGCTGCCATACTTGGTTTCCCGGTGGTAATGAAAGTGGTTGGCCCGGTTCATAAATCGGATGTTGGAGGTGTAGTTTTGGATGTTAAAGACGCCGAAACAGTGATTAGGGAATTTGAAAGGATGATCAAAATTAAAGATACAACTGCAATCCTTTTGCAGCCGATGCTTTCGGGTACCGAGCTTTTTGCCGGCGCCAAATTCGAGCCTAAGTTCGGACATTTGGTGCTTTGTGGATTGGGCGGTATTTTTATCGAAGTGCTCAAAGATGTCAGCACCAGCCTGGCTCCATTTCCGATAGATGAAGCTTTACGGATGATCAGAAATCTGAAGAGTTATAAAATCATCCAGGGCGTGAGGGGCAAAGCAGGGATTAATGAAGAGATGTTTGCAGAGATCATTTTCAGGCTTTCAGCTTTGGTAAATGCTGCTCCCGAAATCATCGAAATGGACCTGAACCCATTGCTCGGAAAAGCCGATAAAGTGGTGGCCGTGGATGCCAGAATCCGGATCGAAAAAAAAGAAGTTTTATAACAAACCTGACAGGTTTCCAATACCTGGTAAGCTTTTTTTTTAACGTAATTGAGGATCAATTTTTAATCTTAAAATTTAATCATCATGTTGACCATTCCTGCGCTCATCGTTTCAATTGTACTTCAAATCGTTGCAACCATCGTTGTAATCAGTCTGATAAAAGTTACCCGTTTTAATGTTAGCTGGATTTTGCTGTCGATTGGTTTTATATTTATGGCAATCAGGCGGTTGATTGAGTTTTTGCCATTCATGGATGTTGAGTTGTCCCGTTTTGTGATCAGCATCAACAATTGGCTTGGAATACTAATTTCGGTGCTGATTGTGGTGGGCGTTTTCTATATCAAAAAAATCTTCAAAGAACTCCAGAAAGCCGAAGAAGCCAGGCTGATCATGGAAAAGCGAGTGCTGAATGCCGTAATTAATACCGAAGAAAGCGAACGTAAACGATTTGCCAAAGATCTTCACGATGGCCTGGGACCTTTGCTTTCGTCGGTTAAAATGTCGTTTTCGGCTGTTACAGTTGGTGCTGAGAACAAGAATCAGAAAGCCATAATCGAAAGTGCAAAACAAGCCATCAACGAAGCCATCAGCAGCCTCAAGGAGATTTCGAATAATCTTAGCCCGCATATTCTCGATAATTTTGGGTTGGCCAGCGCCATTCGCTCATTCACCAACAAAATTGATCAAACCGGTAAGATAAGAATCGAATCCAGATCGAATATCCAGGAAAAACGATACACCGGAAATACCGAAGTCATTCTTTATCGCGCTATTTGCGAATTGATTACCAATACCTTGAAACATGCAAGAGCAAAAAAAATACTCATTAGTCTTGATGAAGAAGAAGGCAAATTAAAAGTTCTTTATCAGGACGATGGCAGAGGTTTTGACTATAACCAGGTGCTACTCAACGAAACCGGCGGAATGGGCTTGCCCAACATTCGTTCGCGGATAAACTCGATAAATGGTAACTTTGCTGTTGATAGTTTACCAGGCGAAGGTGTTGTGGTAACCATCGAAGTTATTGTATAAATTTTTAATCATGCTCCGCCAGTTGGCGGATGACAATTAAAATCAAATTATAAACAGATGAAAACATTTAATCTGATCATTGTTGACGACCATTCCCTTTTCAGAGATGGACTAAAATTGCTGCTTAAGAACTATTTCCCCGAAATTAGCATCAGTGAAGCTTCCGATGGGCAGCAGTTTTTAAACATGCTGGATGCTACCAGGCCAGACATTGTTTTGATCGACATCAACATGCCTGTGATGGATGGCATAGAAGCAACAAAAAGGGCCATATCTTCAAACCCCGACCTTAAAATTATTGCTGTGTCGATGTTTGGCGATGAGGCTTATTACTACAAAATGATTGATGCAGGCGTTAAGGGATTTTTGCTCAAAAATTCAGAGATCAACGAAGTCACCGAAGCCATCGAAGCAGTTTTGGATGGCGACAATTATTTCTCTAAAGAATTGCTTTACAACGTTGTTAAAAACATGCGCTCTTCGGGCATGTTTGCCGATAATAAAATTGACCTGTCCGACCGCGAAATCGAAATTCTCGAATTGATATGCCAGGGTTTTTCGAACCAGGAAATCGGTGAAAAACTCTTCATCAGCAAGCGCACCGTCGACAAACACCGCGCAAATATTCTCACCAAAACAAATTCACGCAACTCGGCCCAACTGGTTATGAACGCCATTAAAAACAAATGGATTCTGGTTTAGAAAGCCGGGGCTGAAACTTCCCAATACGCATTTATACCCATTTACAAATTACGCCCTTATCTTTAATTTTTGGGCATAAGTGGGGTTTCCAATCAGTCAGGTTCAAAATACTTTTGTTCCGTGAAGAACTTTGCCTTTTAAGGCTGTTTTTCAGGATCAATCTGAGAGACGAAATCATTTAATTTATAAATATGATAACAAAAAAATTCAAAATAGCGGCAGCCATTATGCTTTTACTTGCTGCGATAACCGGCATTTTCCAGAGTTGTGGAAGCCCTTCGGCAAATCAGCAACAAGAAGGTGGACAACTGAGTGGAAATATATCAATTTCGGGTGCTTTTGCACTTTATCCGCTGACGGTGAAATGGGCTGAAGAATTTCAGAAGGTTAATCCGGGTGTGAGAATCGACATCAGCGCAGGTGGTGCAGGCAAAGGTATGGCCGATGCCCTTTCGGGGATGATCGACCTGGGCATGTTTTCGCGGGGAGTCAGCAAGGCTGAGGCCGACAAGGGAGCCTGGTGGATTGCCGTTACAAAAGATGCAGTTTTGCCAACCATTAATGCCCAAAACCCGCATTTAAAGCTGATTAAAGAAAAAGGGTTTTCCCGTGAGACTTTTGTTGAGGTTTTTCTTACTCAAAAAATTAAAACCTGGGGTGAGGCTCTTGGGAAGCCCGGAATTACCGATGCCATCAATGTTTATACCCGTTCCGATGCTTGTGGCGCTGCACAAATGTGGGGGGAATATCTTGGTAAAGATCAGGAAAGCCTTCAGGGAATCGGCGTCTTTGGTGATCCCGGAATTGCAAGTGCTGTAAAAGGCGATGCCGCCGGTCTGGGATTCAACAATGTGATTTATGCCTACGATGTGAACAGCCGCAATAATTACGACGGTCTCGAAGTGCTGCCGGTAGATGTAAATAACAACGGTATAATCGATCCCGAAGAAAATTTCTACAACACGCTCGACGAAATTATGGCGGCGATTCGTGATGGGAAATATCCTTCACCACCCGCCCGTGACCTGTATTTTGTTTCATTTGGCAAGCCTCAAAAGCCTGTTGTTGTAGCCTTTTTGAAATGGATTTTATCCGACGGGCAAAAATATGTTAACGAAGCAGGCTACGTTGAGCTTTCGAATGAAAAAGTCGCCGGCGAACTTATAAAACTTAATTGATTTAGGATTGCAGATTTCAGATTTCGGATTTCGGATTTGAGATTTCAATCATAAATCATAAATCATATCCCGATAGCTATCGGGAATAAATCATAAATCATAAA
>CAYOWJ010000326.1:2349-3866 GCA_964407625.1 uncultured Lentimicrobiaceae bacterium | reverse complement strand
AAACGGACAACAGCCTCATCGGTCATTTCGTTTGCAGTCGCCTTTATTCTAAGAAGGTCGGCTGTGTTTTCATCGGATTTCAGGAAAGGCTTGACGCTGTGAACCCTCACCGCATCGGTCATTTTGAATGTCGGGCTGGCTGTGGCTTTAACGATAAACGACTGACCCGCAGGGATTATGCCAGGATTTGGGGTACCCCCGGGAACTACAACTCCGTCAACATACGTGATGTATTCGGTACCTCCCGAAGGCCAGAAATAGACCGAGTTTGCAATGCCGTTTTTTGTCCAGCCGCCGGCATCCCAGTCAATGGCGCTTGGGTAAGGGTTTGGAACCAGATTATTTCCTGCCCCGGTAAAAATTACCAGCGGGCTGAAAGTTCCCGCATTCATCGGGCCGTTAAAAGTGTAGGTGTGATTATTTTCGGGTGTGTAAATCATGTAACCTTTGGTTTCGTCGAGTACCGTGGTGGTAGATGTTCCCAGCCCATGCCAGGTATTGCCTGCCACGTCAAAATCGTAAAGGTATGCGCCCAAAAAAAGGTTTGAAGTCGAATTTGTAGCCGGTGTGAGCGGCACCGAAACAAAGTGATAGGTTTTGGCTGTAAGCGACGGATTACCGGTAATATACCTTTGTATGGCCGCATTTACATTGGACGTTGTGTGGAGGAGTGATGCGGTTCCGGTTGCATCAGATTGGAGCACCAAACCGCCGGTGCCGGCATTATTCAGCAAATTTCCGGTAACGGTGAGATGCGATGTTGAAGCAACAACAAAGCTTGCTGCTGCATCAACGGTTAAATCTGTCATGGTTTTATCGGTATCTAAAATAACATCACTTTTAATTTGCACCCGCGACCAATCTTTAACCGGCACATCCTGCCCTAAATCCCAGGTTGAAGAACTGCTCCAGTTGCCATCGGCGATGCTCTGGTAAGGGGTTGGTATCGTTGAAAGTATCCAGTTGGTGGCATCCATGTTATGAAAAGTTCCGGGATTTCCGCCGACAATATCTTTTGGCGCGGTTCCGCTGCCTTCGTTAAACTGCCAGTACGAAACCAGACCAGTTTCGGTGCCGGATAAAGTGCGGTACATGTCGGCTCTGATATCGGTAATATTGCGGGCATAATTCCAAATGCGGATTTCGTCCATTTTCCCATCCATGGCATCGGTGGTGCTGATGTAAAAAGTCCCATCAAGCGTGTCTATCCTTGCCGAGGCCGCCATGGTTTTTACCAATTCACCATTCAGATAAAGATTCAAAGTCGCACCGTCGTAGCTTCCGGCAACGTGCATCCAGGTTTCGGTGGAAAGTACATTGACGGCTGTGACCGCATAACCGGAATAATTATTTGTGTTTATGAAAAAATTCAACCAGGTATCACCACCAGCAGATTGGCCATTGTACTTAATGCCCGCGGCATTTGGCCCAAGCGTAATATATTGCTGGATTCCTTCTGATAAATTATTATGATAAACCCAGGCTTCGATGGTAAACTGGATCATCGAACTTTTTAA
>CAYOWJ010000326.1:0-2249 GCA_964407625.1 uncultured Lentimicrobiaceae bacterium | reverse complement strand
GTGCCGAGGTTTCCACCTGCCACATCATTTGCAGTAGTTCCGTAAGGTTCGTTAAACTGAAGGCAAACATCAAGATTTTTATCGGCACTGGTTGGCGTGAGGTGCATTTTTTCGCGGATTTGCTGCTGTGTCCGGGCTTCACGCCAGATTCTGACCTCATCAATTTTTCCTTTAAATCCCGACCCGATTCGGATAAGTGAGGCCGTCGGGGTTATAGCTGGCGGAGTTACCGATGAGCCGGCTTCGCCATTTACGTAAAGCACCAGGTGTTTTTGACCTGCCGTTTGATTGACCATACCACAAAGGTGCAGCCATTTCCCAACCACCAAACTGGTATTCAGATTTTTAAAAGAAAAAATGGCATTGCTGTTTACCCCAAATTCGATGATGATAAACGAATTTCCTTCATACATTTTTAATTCCCATTCGGTGCCCTTGGCGGCGATGGAATGAAAACCGGTTCCCATAACTTCGGTTTTTACCCACGCCTCTACCGTAAATGACCCGTTGTATTGAAATCCTGAAGCATCCGAAAGTTCGACGTAATCGTCAACTCCATCAAACTCGAGGGCATTGCCGGCATAATTTTCGGGATAGGTCCGCAAAACCAAAAACTGGCCAAATGCGCTCAAATTTGTAAAAGTGGCTGAGTTGGCGACCGTGTCAACGCTGGCTGCATTTTCAACAAAAGTCCAGGCTCCATCGGAAGTTGCTGATCGGGTAAAAAGCCTGACACTTCCGGGATTATAGCCGTTGTAGCTGTTAAAATCATCGGCTAAAGTAAAAGTCAGGTCAGCGCTAAAAGTCTGGTTATCGAAGTTTTCTACAACCCAGTATTGCGAGCAGGCGGCATAAAACGGATCTGAAGGTTTGGTGTTAGGCGACAGATTTATCCTTGAAACCGTGATATTTTCGGTTGCAGATATTGCCGTAAAATTTGATGACAAACCAGTACTGGTAAAGGCTACATTTCCGGTGGTATTTACAGTTTGCGAATTACTTACTCCACCACCCAAGGGAATTGAGGAATTTACCCAATTTCCGTTTGCCAAATTATGAAGCGTTCCGCTGCAATTTCCGGTATAATCGTGAGCCGTGGTGCCCGAACCTTCGTTAAATTGCCAGTAATTTAACAAGCCTGATTCGGAACCAGACAAGGTTAAATGCATGTTTTCGCGGATTTGCTGCTCGCTGCGGGCATAATTCCAAACCCGAAGTTCATCTAATTTTCCAACCAAATTTTCACTTCCAGAGCTGTTAAAATTAAAACCCCCATCTGGCGGGTACAATCCACTACCAGCCGAAGAACTTGCAACCATTACCCCGTTGAGGTAAAGTTTAAGGTTTGTTCCGTCATAAGTTCCGGCAACGTGCATCCAAACCCCGGTAGAAAGAACATTATCAGCCCACACTCCAACCAGGCTTCCATTTGTTTTTTTGATATAAAATTGCAACCGTCCGGGACCGCCATAAATTGAGCCATCATGGCGCAGTACGGCAACTTCATGGCCAATGGTGAGGTATCTTTCTACCTGGCTGAGCATCGAATTGTGATAAACCCAACATTCAAGCGTAATTGCGGTAATGCTGGTGTTTATTCCGGTGCCTGAAACATATTGGCCAGCTTCCCAGAATTGAAGTGCTTTTCCTGGTAAATTGCTGGTTTGGGCAAGATTTATTATTGGGAAAAATCCCATCGCGATAAGCAAAACCAGCGGCAAATTGTAAATATTTTTCATATCGAATATTTTTAAACATTTAAAAGCATCCTACTTTTGAACCATCATTTTTATTGATTTTACTACTTGATTTGAAGTTAGCCGGACAACGTAAGTCCCGGATTCCAGCGACGAAGTATTTAACTCCAGCTCGTAGTTTCCCGGATCGAGATTGGCCTCGGCAACTGTTCCGATTTTTGAACCAATCAGGTTAAAAATTTCAATCCGAACCAGGTTTTGATCGGGCAGATAAAACTTGAGATTTGTAAAATCCGAACATGGATTTGGATAGTTCTGCTCAAGGACTACATCTTTGTATGGATGCGGCACTTCCGAAAGTCCAAAAAAATTGTTTTCGTTCACATCTTCAACTTCGCCAGATTCCGAAACTTTAAATGCTCTGAAAACAAGGTTCATCACCGGATCGCCAAAAGTTATCCCATTAAAAGGCTCGTACGGAACATTGGTGGCTGCCATGATAAACTCGTGGCTCAGAATCATCAAAGTGTCGCCACCGGCAAAGGCAAGGTC
>CAYOWJ010000325.1:0-3927 GCA_964407625.1 uncultured Lentimicrobiaceae bacterium | reverse complement strand
TTTCATTCGTTGATGATTTTATCAGCTTTTTCTGAAATTTCGGCTGGAATGCCTATTCCGGCCTTAGCCGCAGCAAGTTTATTGATGACAAGGTTGGTTTTTGAAACATATTCGAAAGGGATATTTTTGGGATTCTCTCCTCTGAAAATCCTTACCGCAAGCCTCACTGCATCTTTGCCAGCCTGTACGTAATCCCGTGAAACAGCAGCAATGGCCCCATCGGTAACCTGCGATTCGACAAAACCAAACACGGGTATTTTTGCCTTGGTGGCAACTTTGAGGATCGATGAAAATGACGCCGAGGTAAGATTATCCACGATTTGAACCACAACATCAATGTTTTGTGAGCACAACGAAAGCGCAGCATCGGTGGTTTCGGAGCTCGAATTTACGGGAACGGAAACAAGTTTGATCCCATTTGCAATTGCAGATTTTTCAAGGGCATCCCGGTTTACTACAGAGTTCGCTTCTCCCGGCGAATAGAGCGTTCCGATAACCGTTGTTCCGGGCAAAATTTTCATCAACAGGTCTGCCATTTCCGGATAGGCACCGGTTGTCGAAATTCCTGTGATATTTGCAAGATGGTTTTCAAAATCAGTTCCGGCTCCTGATTTTACGGGATCTGCAACTGTTGTGAAAACAACGGGGGTATCCGTAATTTTGCGAATAGCAACCTGTAAAGTTGGTGTTGAAGAAACGAAAATCAGATCATATTTGGTTGATTTTACAGCGTCGAAAATACTGTTCAAGGTCCCTACATCACCCTGTGCATTTGAAATGTCCAGGTCATAATCCGTATTTTTTACCAGGCCGTTTTCTTCGAGGCCAGCGAGAATTCCTTCGAGGGTTTGTTCCGAAATGGGTGCATCGCTGTATTGAATCAATGCTAGCCTGAGTTTTTGTGCAGGCCTGAAAGCCTGATCAGCGCCTGACTGTATGCTTACAGGTTTGTTTTTTACTTCATTATTCCGGTTGCTTAAATCGGATATCAGCAAAACCAGGGCAACCAGAAAGAGCAGCCCAAATCCACGCGAAAGTGGTTTAATCGAAAATGCCATTTTTTTTGATTTGATCTGGCTAAATTAGAAAATAATTCTTTCGGATAAACATCAATAAAATGCTGCACATTTAAATGGTTTAAGTATTTTTGAAAATAATAAAATTATCCGATGCGAAATCTTGAAAAATTTACCTCACCAATCAAGGGAATCTGGCTGGGAATCTTGCTGTTATTGCTTGTTTCGGGAATTTTACTGCTATCGGATTTGCCAGGTAAACAAGCTGGTAACTCGGGCTATAAAAATATTGCCGTCTTTAAGTTTTCGTCACGTCCGCTGCTCGACAATACGGAGCGTGGATTTATTGACGGGCTTTCGGCGCGAGGTTTTATTGAGGGGAAAAGCATCCGGCTTACCCGTTATTGTGCCGAAAACGACCTGCCTACAGCCAACACCATCGCAAAGGAAATCATCAACAAAAAGTTCGACATCGTTCTTACGGCCAGTACTCCTGCTCTCCAGGTGATGGCGAATGCCAACAAAAACGGAGAAGTGATCCACGTTTTTGCGGCCGTTACCGACCCTTTTCGCTCAGGTGTCGGGCTTGAGAGGGAACATCCGGAATCGAGGCCTGAACATCTGGCAGGGCTTGGAACTTTTCAGCCTGTCGAAGATGCCATCCTGATTGCCCTGAAAATAAACCCTGGTTTGAAAAAACTTGGGGTTCCCTGGTGCAACCACGAAACCTGCTCCGAGGCTTGTGTTATGATTGCGCGTAAGGTCTGCGACAGCCTTGGCATCGAATTACTGGAGGCGAGTGTCGAAAACACCACCTCCGTGCTGGAAGTCTCAAATTCACTGGTTGCCAGAGGCGTTCAGGCACTCTGGATCGGTGGCGACAATACGGTGGAACTGGCTTTTGATCTGATGGTTAAAGCCGGCCAAAATGGTAAAATTCCGGTTTTTTGTAACGATCCTGAACATGCCAAAAAGGGTGCTTTGTTTGGATTAGGAGCTAATTATTATGAAGTGGGGCTGGCTGGCGGTAATATTGCTGCGGATATACTCGAAGGAAAAAAGCCTTCCGAAATCCCTATCGAAAACGTGGTTCCTGAAAAACTATTTATAAATCTTAATGCATTGAAAAACCTGAAAGAAAACTGGATAATTCCGGAAAACCTGATTCAGCGGGCTGATAGCATTTTAAGATAGTTTATTTGGTAATTCGACAATTTGGCAATTCGACAATTCGACAATGAGAAAATGGTAAGATGGAATATTGGAATGATAGGTCAGACGAGCCACTGCAAATTGTTGACATCCTGCAGCTTTGCCCTCTGCGCTTTGCATAAATCCAAAGCCGGAAACAGAAGATGACGATTTTTCTTTTACAGCATCATCAGATAAAAATCCTTTCTTTTGCAATCAATTCATCAGACAGCAACATGACCAGCAGATTTAAAAACAGGGTAGTAAAAAGAGGGAAATTCATTTCCGGAGGCAGAAATCCGGCAGCTATTCCATCAACAACAAACACAAGCCCTTTTGATGCTGAGGCAACAACAAACCAGATGATACCAATTGGATTCTAACCCTGAAACTTATCAATAAAATTCACCAGATACATTGGTAATGAGAGCAGTGTGTACTCCACCGATTGGTTTTCGTTTTTCATTTTAACACTGGTTTTTATCTCAGTCCGGCTCGGAAGATCAGCATTGAAGCGGATGGCAAAATCCTTTTTCTTTTCGAGCATAAATATGTGCAACGATTTCAGCGTTCCTGTTTTACCTGCCTTAACTTCAATCGGGATTGTAGTGTTTCCCGATTCGAGGAGGTAATCAACTTCTGCATTTGAATCCTTGTTTTCGCGCAGCCAGTAGTACAATTCGTTATTGATAAAATAAGGCTTCCGTGCCAGTAATTGCTGCCCGATAAACTGCTCTGCCAGTTCACCTTCGTTGACGAGCATCAGGTTTTCCAAATCCATCAGCCTGATTTTAAGCAGGTGTGTGGCTAATCCAATATCAACAAAAAGCGGTTTAAATGTCTTTTCATCGGCATATTGCATCAAAGGCACATTTGCCGAAGATGTGGCAGGAATGCGATGCACGATCCTGCTAAGTTCCAGCTTAACGAAAGCCTGATTGATTACCGTGGATTTTGCAGAGGAATCAATTGCTGCATATTTCATCTTTTTTCCAATCCCTCTTGGCAGATAGCGCAGCACTTTTCGTAGATAGTCAAAATTACCACCTTTGCCATATTTTGTAAAATCAATTTCCATCGAGGTAAGGATGCTTTCATGAACACGCTCCACTTCCAGTAAATCGGAAGTTTCGGTATAAACTTTTACTGCTTCGGGCATACCGCCGATAAAGAAATAATACCGCAGCAATTTCAGAATTTTATCGTGAACCACCGTGGATATTTCCTTTTCGGGATTATAGGTTGAGAGAAACTCCACAATCAAATCTTCACCACATGCGAGCAGAAACTCAACAAAAGTCATCGGGTACATGTACATAAATTCCACCCGGCCAACCGGCATTGGAAGTTCCAGTTCGTTTAAAATATGATCGAGCAGCGAACCGGCTGCCACTACGTGCAGTTCGGGGATATTTTCGTAAAAATACCGTAAGGCACTGATTGCTTGCGGGCACATCTGAATTTCATCCAAAAATAAAAGGGTTTTTTGTGGGATAATTTTCCTGCCAAAGGTTAAGCTGATATTTTCGAGAATAACCGATGTATCATTTGTCGCGAAAAAATCACGATACCGGGGATGCTCTTCAAAATTAATTTTGACAAAAAATTCAAATTCTTTGGCGAATTGTTCGATCAGCCAGGTTTTCCCAACTTGCCGTGCCCCACGGATAATCAACGGTTTCCGGGTGCTGCGCACTTTCCAGTCGTTTAAAAATGTGAT
>CAYOWJ010000324.1:2698-3933 GCA_964407625.1 uncultured Lentimicrobiaceae bacterium | reverse complement strand
TTTTCGGGAGGTAGCGAAATGGGAACAATCCGGGCATCGCTAACCCGAACTGACCATAAACCCATCATCCCAAACAGCAACTTCGACCAAACGACTATCAACATTGCCGCAAATATTAATGTCTCCTCAAAAGTAAAAGCGGATTTCTCGATTTCTTACATGAATTACAACCGCCTCAACAGCCCTAATATTGGAGAGTCGTACAGCTCGTTTAGCAAAGGCTCACTCTATTCGTGGCCAAGAAGCTGGAAAGGCCTGGAAGCCGAAAACTACGCAAATCCTGATGGCTCGCTCAACGAATGGGGCGGAAATTATCCGTTTCAATACATTTCGCCCAGCACCTGGTGGGATATTTACAAAAACAACACCACCCTTGCCCGGGATAAACTTTTAGGCGCTTTTACACTGACCTACGAAATTACGCCCTGGCTTAGCGCGATGGGCCGGCTTGGTATCGATTTTACCTCCGACCAGTTCGAAACCCGCAACAGTCCAACCGATATTGCCGGTTTGATAAGCGGTTATTATCAGAATGAACTTTCGAGGGATAAAGTGGCCAATAACGAATTCCTGATTACAGGCCACAAGGATAAGATTTTTGATTCCAAACTCAACGCCAGCCTGTCGTTTGGCGGAACGCACTGGCAAAGGCGGCAATATCTTATCCGCGGGAAGTCGGGCACCTGGGTTGACCCCTGGCTTTATTCGATGGGAAATTACGAAGACCCCGAACAAATTACCTACACCGACCCGAATTATCGCCGCGAAGACCGCTACGAAAAAGACATTAATTCGCTGTACGCCTTCTTAAATCTGGGTTACGATAATTACCTGTTTTTGGAAATGACCGGGCGAAACGATTGGTCGTCAACCTTACCGGAGAATAAAAACTCCTATTTCTATCCTTCGGTTTCGTTGAGTTTTATCCCCACCGAAGCGTTTAAAATGAATATTGGATGGCTCAACTTCTGGAAAATCAAAGGTTCCATAGCTGGCTCGGCCTCCGACACCGACCCTTACGAGCTTGATTTTGTTTACACTTCGGGGAGTTTTGGCGGCAGCCAGACCGCATCGCTGCAAACTACCATTCCCCCTATCGAACTTGCCCCGCAAAATGCAAAATCCTACGAGGCCGGTACCACATTTGGTCTTTTTAACGACCGGTTAAGTTTTGACTACACCTATTATTATATAAAATCCGACAACCAAATTCTTTCATCGCCGGTTCCTACCTC
>CAYOWJ010000324.1:0-2598 GCA_964407625.1 uncultured Lentimicrobiaceae bacterium | reverse complement strand
GGCACCATCATCGGTTACGATTATGTGTATCACGAAAACGGCCAGCCAATCCTGAGCGATGATGGCACCACCTATAAAATTACCGAAAACCGCGTGCCCATTGGAAATGCTTCACCGGATTTTCTTGGTGGCTGGACCACACGCCTCACCTGGAAAGGATTTTCGCTGACAACGCTCGTTGATACAAAATGGGGTGGCGACATTTATTGCGGCTCCCAGGTTATCGGGCTGCAAACCGGCCAAAGCCCCGAGACACTCGTCGAGCGCGAGGGTGGCGGCCTTCCCTACACCGATCCTGACGGCGTTACTCGAAATATCGGCGTGATACTTCCCGGGGTTTACGAAGACGGAACCCCCAACGACAAGGTTGTTCACTATTATTTTAAATACATGCCCAATGCCGGTGGATGGGGAAAATTTCTGTCCACACCAGGAATTATGGAAAACTCCTGGGTTAAAATGCGTGAAATCGCTTTATCCTACAAATTGCCAAATTCGGTTATCGAAAAAACCAAAATCTTCCAGGATTTAACACTGACGGTGGTTGGAAGAGACCTTTTTTATTTTTACTCCTCGCTTCCCAACAAAATTAATCCCGAAGGTTTGATTGGTTCAGGAAATGCGCAAGGCCTCGAATGGGCTTCTTACCCTGGCACAAGGTCGGTTTCGTTTGGAATTTCAGCATCATTTTAAAGCATCAAAAATTTAACAATTTCGAAGATGAAAAATATCGCCATAAAAATCATAGTTCTCAGCTCCGTTTTATTCCTGACATCTTGTGAAAAGAATTTTGGAGATCTGAATAAAAATCCGTTCAATCCAACCGAAACCAGCATCGGACCGCTTTTTAACAAAGTGGTGCAATCGCTGCAATTGGGCTGGAATGAGCAGTTTTATGTTCACAACGAAGTTTTGTACAAACAAACCCAGTTGGCCGCCCTTACCAACGAAGCCTGGTCGAACCTGAGCATCGGCACCGAAGATATCTGGTCGAATTATTACATCACCCTGGCTCACATCCGCGACATCGAAAACAGGCTCGAGGCGATGGAAAACCCCGATCGTCCCGATTCGTTGAACAATGTGCGGGGGATGGTTAAAATTCTGACAGCCTATAAAACTTTCAGGGTTACCGATCTTTTTGGCGATATTCCGTTTTTTGATGCGGGCAAAGGTTTTCTGGGCACCGAATTTCTTCGTCCTAAATTCGACAGCCAGGAAGATATTTATTATTTTTTGCTCGCCGAACTGAAATGGGCTGCCGAAAATATGAGCGCCCTTCCTAATACTCCAGATGGTGGCAAATATTACAGCATCGGCGAATACGATAAGCTTTTCGATGGAAACATCTCAAAATGGATAAAATTCGCAAATTCGCTGCGTTTGCGTCATGCGATGCGGCTTTCGGAAGTTTCGCCGGATAGCTGCGCCAAAATTATTACCGAAATTTTCGACAACAACCTGCCGATCATCAAAGAAGGGGAAGATGTTTTTATGATGCCACAGGCGCTAAGCTGGGTTAAGGAAAGCACAAGCTGGTCGTTTCGGGAACATAAAAATTTACGGATGGGATCAAATATCTGGCACCAGATGTCGGAAAACGACAGCACCGACGGCAGCGGCATTTTCGACCCGCGGACTTTTATCTTTTTCGAGACCACCAACGACGATGAATGGGTGGCCTATCCTCAGATTCCTGATGCCAATACTTCCGCCTCGGGTGGCGTGCCTTATGGCCTGCACCGCGACGACAATTACAGCATCAAAGGAGCTGACTGCATTTTTTCGCCCTTTAATTATTATCTTATCAGGGATCAAAATACGGTTCCTGAAATTCTGATGACTTCGGCAGAGCTTCACTTTATCAAAGCTGAAGCCTTTTTCCGTGGAATTGGCCTGCCTCAAAACGAAGACGATGCTGCCGCCGAATATTTTGAAGGCGTGATCGCTTCGATGGGTTTTTGGGAAGGAGTGATGATGAACTCGACAATATGGCAAAATATCGCACCAGGTTATGAAGGCACCAACGGATTTGATGTGGCAAACCTCATATTTTTCACCGAAGACAAGCTCAAACTCATCATCACCCAGCAATGGCTCGACCACTTCCGTCAGCCGTGGGAAGCATTTTGCCTGACCCGTCGCACCGGACTTACACCACGTGAAGGCGAGCCGCTCAACTATTTCAGGCTGCCTTATCCTCCTTCGGAAGCGGAAAATAATCCCGAAAACTGGTCGGCACAGGTGGCAAAAATGGGAGGAGATTTCACGACTGTAAAAATGTGGCTGATGAACTAATAGCCACAAAAATCACAAAAACATCAAAACTATGGAAATAAAGTTTAAAAAAATATCCGGAATAAAAGCTCAGAAAACCATTCGCTTTTTTGGTGGGATTTTCTTCATTTTTATCATGGCTTTTATCATGAGTTGTTCTAAAACTGCAGATCCGGCAACCACCGACCCCGACGAAATTGATAACGGGATGCCATGCCCCGATATGCCAACCATCACCTATCAGGGACAGGTTTATCACACCTTAATTATAGGTGAACAATGCTGGCTTAAAGAAAACCTCAATGTTGGCGCGTTGATCAA
>CAYOWJ010000323.1:0-3942 GCA_964407625.1 uncultured Lentimicrobiaceae bacterium | reverse complement strand
ATTTCGGTATCAGGTTCTTTGTGAACGGAAAATTAACTTTTAAGTTAATTTTTCCATCTTCGGTTACTTCATGGTTAAACAGGAAATCAATTTTCTCGCTTATCAGGAAAATGTTTTCATAAATCTTTGCTTTATCTTCCTCCATCATTAGCTCGAAGCGCCATTTACTGTAACGCAATCCCATAAACTGAAACACCATTTCAGTTTTAAGATGGTTAAGGGTTATGGCACCTTTTTGCAATTCAAGGTAAAGATGTGCAAACCGGATAAACTCCTCGCTGCTCATCTCATCGAAACTTGCCGGGATTTCCTTTTCAAAATTTATTGTTGGTATCTCAATCATTGTCATTTTATTACTCCTTTTATTTTACCCCCCAACCCCCCGATGCGGGGGGCTAAGAACCGATGTTCCCAGGAACATCGTGTCTTCCTCCCCCTCCAATTTGGAGGGGGTTGGGGGGAGGCTATACTCGCGCAAACAAATTATCCTCATTCAACCCCTGCGTCAAATCTGCTTCAACAAAGTCAGTTTCACTCAGGGTGATCTTCCTGATTTTTTCCTGCAAAAACCTAAGCTCTTCATTTGCACGAATTGCAAGGCTTTTAGAGATTTCAAACCTGTCTGCCGAAGTTGATGCTGTTTTTGCATTTTGCGTTAACCTTTCCGAAACAAGGTTTTGGAAAACTCCTTCCGGAAGTACTTCCAGCGAAAGCCTGGTAATAGCAATACTCATTGCAAACAAAGCCAGTGGCACCCGGATCAATGGCAACATTCCATCAGCATCTACCCATCCGGTAACGGGTGGGTCTGCATCGGGATTAGGGACAATAGCCAATCCTGTTTTTATGTCGTTAAAAACATCTTCGCTAATTGCCGGTAAGATGTATTTGCGTTCAGCTTCACGGATGAATGGGCAAATCGTCAAAAAGAACCGGCGCGAATTATCAATCGGGTAAATCTCGTTAAACATCGCAGCCGAATTAATAAACTGCCCGCGGATGGCCTTTCTGGCTTCCGATTCTGCCCAATCGGTAAAAACAGCAATGTTTTTATCCAGGAAAGCAATCAGGCGGTCGGTTGTGCGGTGTGCTTTTTTGATGATCGCTTTTTCGTCTTTTTCGAGCATCCATTCCCACGGGAGCTTCTCGCGCTCGCTGTCAATCTTAACTTTGCGGCCTGTGTCCTCGTGCGAGATATCGGTATTCTGACTGAAAGAATGGATCGCAAAGTAAGCCACCGGAAGTTGGATATAGTTGACGAGTTTTGTCCAAAGTTCATAATTTGGCGGGTCAACCGGTGGGTCTGCAGGCGGATCTTCCGGATCTGGATTAGGCGCTTCAAATTTTTCACTGTTATAGTGTAATATGGCAGCATCCACAATCTCATCGCCAACAACGCCGCGCAAATCTTCTTCGGCCAGTTCGATGTCGGTGGTTATATTTTCCAGGTCGTTGTAGGCATAAACGAAACCGGTTATTTTCTTCAGCTCGTCAATAGTTTTAAACAGCATTTTTAACCCTTTCCGAGGAAGTTACACTATCCTCTGTTTTTACGATGTCGTGATAAAAACCCAATTTCAAACCTTTGTCAGGCCAGTTTGCGGCAATGGCCGCATTTACGGCTTTGGTAATAATCAGTTCAGGGATGTCGATTTCGGTGGCTAAGTACAATTTCAAAGCATAAAGCTGTTCCGATCCGGAGGCAAGTTTGCCATCAACCATGATGTTTGATAAGGCAGGATGCAATCCAAGCCCCGAAGTAGTTGCGCTGTCGGCTTTGTTGGCGATGCTGATCTGCGAATCAATAAAATCTTTAACCTTCTGGTCGATTGGAATGATTTCCCAGTTTTCCATCTGCCCAAATTCGTTCATCACCTTTTCACTGGTGAAAAACTTGCCAACGTTTGTTTCACCGGCCAAAACCTTAGCCAACTTATCAAAAATCTCGTCTTTCAGGTCTTCCAGCATCTTTGGATTATACTGCTCACCCTTTAGCGTGCAGTTTTCCATCAGCATTTCTTTCTTGTTTTCCCAATAGCTGGCAGGCGAAACGATGTGCCATTTAATGTTGAGCGAATTATCTGTAAGAGCTTGTAAGATTTTCGGAATTTGCGAAGCCTTTTTTATCCAGTTCAGGGCGCCATAATAGGCGGGCACGCCGTAAAAGCGTCTGGCAAAGCTCGCCATGTTGTCAAATTTTACCGAAACCGGATGAGCAAACGGGTCGTTTTCGTCAAAAAGCGGGTAAGCGCTCAGGTAGTTATAAACTTCTTCGTCAAAATCGCCAACGATGGCGCGTTTCGGGTTCAATCGGTCATCAGGCCATTCCAGACGGGCACGGCTGGCCGAAACATACTCCAATTTTGGAATCATGCCGGGACCACCTATCCTGGTGCCACGATTACGGTAAACTTTCGTGAAAACACATTCGAGATGGAAATAATCAATGATAATATGCTGAAGGTAGGTTTCAAAATCCCACGATTTGAGCCAGGAATAAACTTCCGGGTCTTGTACCCAGACTTTTTCGCGACGGTTTTCTTTAAACTCTGTGCGGTAAAGTTCGGGACCCTGTCCCCAGATCAGGCCGCGCTGCCGTTTAAAAATTCCTTCGGCCAGGTTATTGTCCTCAATAATATCCCGCAAAACAACCGGCAGGTTGTTGGTTTCTCCAAAAGGTACCACGCGGTAAGGACCCACCGAAAGCGGGTTACTTTCCCAACGCTTTTGCAGGTTGCCATTAAAGAATTCAAAATCGTTTATGCTGTCGGCGCTGGCAATATGAAACGAATAGGCCACATCAGCCAGTTCGATTATCCCGCCGTTTCCATTTCGTACTATCATTTCATTGTGATTCGTTGGTTGTTAAAATACATCAGGCAAGGCTGCCAGAAGTGGTAAGCTTCGCCACTGTCGGTGTCCACATAATTAAGCATGTAATCAGAATATTGACCGGGAGGCGAATCTTGATGCCGGAGCCGGGCGTTGGTAACTTCGATAATGCCATCCGACTTACGGCGCTCACGCGAGTAGCTCATAAACGTAATCGAAAACGATCCTTGTTTTGCACTAATCGCACGCATTTGCCGGATGGCATCCCAAATGTTTATTGATTCGTTCATTTACGATTCACTTCCAATAAATTTTATAGATTTTTGAAGTGTCGGTGCTCATCGAATTGGGGTGTGGCGTTCCGTACAGTTTTACAAGGATGTAGCCTTTATTGATGTCGGCCTGCGAAAATCGAAACCCAGCATCGTTCAAATAGTACACATCTTTTGATTTATTGTACGAATTTTTAACGGTCGTTGTCCCTTCCACTACTTGCCATTGAAGTTTTAAAAGATATTTCGGATAAAACAGCCTGCCGTCATTTCCTTTATCCGCAAGGTTGTACAGCCGGAACGTCTGTTTTGTGGTCGGTGGCTTGATCTTTAAAGTAGTATCAACAGGCCAAATCGGGTCTAACGACCAGTACGGATTATCCAACACATCCATAACAACATCTGTTAACTCAAATATTGCGGCTTCCCCCGCTCGTGATGTGTAAGTACCTTTTAAAATCAACTGTTTAATATTTTGCCCATTCCAAACGCCCCAATAAATCGGTTCATCGAAATCAAGTCCTGTTTTAATGGGTTCTTTACTCAATCCTATTGGAAATACATCAAAAGCTAACTGATAAGGCGTATCGCTGCCGGTGTTGTGAAATGACATTGCAAAACACTGATCATTTCCGATTTCATTTTCACCACTGGCGTAAAACTGCCCATCAACTTTAAACATCGAAAACACGGTTTGCCCATTCACCATCCATGGATTATCGGCTTTTTGCACCCAAAATATAGTAGAAGGGAAGTTTCCATCATTCCAGCACAAAGGTTTTTCACCAGGAGGCGAAGCCGACGCCGGGAAAACTGTAGGAGTAAATGCCATCAAAGC
>CAYOWJ010000322.1:0-3947 GCA_964407625.1 uncultured Lentimicrobiaceae bacterium | reverse complement strand
TGGCAAACACAAAAAAACCCGGCCATTTCGGCCAGGTTCTTTATCTATATTTTAACGCAAAATCGATCACGGATAAATATTTTCGACAACCCGGTAACCCGGTTTATCCATAAACCAGTCCGGAAAATCAACTCCCCCCGACTCGGCCCATTGTGCAAAATGCGTGTATGCGCTGATAATCGGAGCTTTTTCGATCGGATACTCAAGCGATTCGCTGATATGAATGGCCCACGGAAGTCCGGCGGAGGTCTTATAATAATCTGATGTCGCCGGTACACTTGCATCGTCAAAAGTTCCGAAGTAGGATGATGTCACTAAATTTGTTGGTGTGAAATCCAACAAATGAACTTCTTTACCACGCTCCTGATTTACATAAATGAAAGCATTATAAGGTGGAACGCCGAAATCGATCAGATCGACAGGAGCTGTTGTGGTAATCGAAAACTTAAGTTCGTACGGAGCAACTCCCTGCACTGACGGGGTTGTGTTTACGCCTATACTTCCACCTGGATTTGGCAGTAAGCTGAACCCATTCTGCCACAAAATAAACACAGCCTTAGCCTGGTTGGCTTCCAGAGATTTAACCAGGGTTGTTTCATCCTGGTAAGTATATTCTATTTGAGCGATATCGTCGGGTGTTGCTTTCAATTCGATTCCAAAACCATTTTGAAATGCTGCTCCCATCGCCCTTAATTTAAGGGTTCCGAAAGCATCAACTACCTGGTTTGTAGCATTGGTAACATGCACAATGTTGTAGTCAACCACCATATCGTTAAAATCGTAATCGCCTTTCGACGGCCATAAATCTTCAAAAGCCAGTGTTCCAAAAGTATTCTGTGAAGGATAATAAACATTAAATGCCCGCTCAGGATCGGTTGGATATTCATCAACATCATTCGGAACGCCATCTTCATCGTCATCAAGGACTGGAATTGGATCATGATAACCACTCGAATCGATGGCTGTTACAGCCACTGCTGTAATATAAAAAACCAGGTCATTAAAATCTTTATCTCCAAGTGGGCGAATCTGGTCTTCAATACCTGTTAAAAGCAAGTTTCTTTCGTTGTCGTAAAGCATTACAAATTGCTGACGCTGAGAAGCATTAACGCCTCCAGCCTGTGGATTAAAATCGGGATTCGAATAAAGCTGGGCTGTACCTAATCCAACCTGATATGAAGTTTTGTTCCAGCCATTTACCAACAAAACAATTCCAATACCCGTATTTTCTGCGAATTGTCCTAAATAAACCTTATTACCAGAAACCAAACCTCCAACTCCACATGAGCCACCCGATTCTGAAGCATTCGGCAGAATCACATTGATGGTTTGAATATCATCTTTGCTGGCTGGTGGATTATTAACGTCGTAGGTATAAAATCCGAGAACATTTGTCCAGCATGCACCTTCATCAACAAAGGTAATCCACACCTGACTTTCTTCGGTAAGCTCTACATCATAGTTGGTTCCGGGATCAACCCAATCAGGATGAACATTGGGAACATTCTGGTTTTCAGGAATACTGGCATTGATAAGCGCCAATAAACCCGGATCAATATTATCGTTGGGAACAACGAGGTAATCCGGAACGCCAAGCGAGTTGTAAGTTCCCATAGCCTGAAGCAAAACATCAAGTGATTTGAATGGCAATGAACCTGATTTGAATGCAGGTTCAACAGGACCACCCAAAACAGCATCAACTTTTCCATTTACGACCATTCCAACAACATAATCAGGAAGCCCAAGATAAGTTGTTGATACGATTACCTGTGTTAAGCGGTTTGACAAAGGATGGCTGGTTTCAAAAATCCCATCCTGACCGGTAATTCCGGAGAATAATAATTTTCCGCCATTCTCCTCAAAATCAGTAAACACCTTAATAGGTACATTTTTAAGCAATTGGTTATCGGTGCTCCTTGCCTGAATTGAAAAATTAACCTGGCGGGATGTATTGAAATCAAATCCTGCAGGAACATTCAGCTCATTCATATTATCAACCTGGCCGGGTATCGTGTTATTTTGAATATCTTTTTTACATCCGGATATTGTAAAAACGATCATAAGAACAATTATAGATACATTTTTTAACTGGAAGTATTTCATAAATTTAATTTTAAACATATTTATTTCTGTTAACTAAAAGTTTGCAATGATAAGATTTACACAGCATGGCAAACAAGCGTAAATAAGTATGTGTATCGATTTTTGTTGTTATTGTATGGAAAAGATCATGTAACGTAACTTTCGTTCATTAGAAAATGAATGATCAAATCCCAAAAAACTTACTTTTACGCCATAAAATCCACTAGGTCATTATCATAAAATTGAGTAAAAATGTCAACACAAAAGTTTCTACAAAAATCGTTGGTTCTTCTGTTATTTATTGCCTTTCTATGCTCAGGTTACGCTCAAACACCGCCTGATACTTCACTTTTAACCATCGACCGGCTTTTTGCTTCAAGAGAATTCAGAGGTGATTTTTTTGGAGAAGCCCGCTGGATGGACGATGGGCAAGCCTACACTTGTGTTGAGCCATCACAGGAAACCAAAGATGCTGTGGACATTGTAAAATATGAAACCCTTTCGGGAAAAAGAAACGTGTTAATCCCGGCTGCCAGCTTGATTCCTAAAGGGGGAACTACTCCGCTGGGTTTCGACAATTATGAATGGTCGGCAAATAAGGAAGTGCTGTTGATTTTTACAAATACCAGCCGGGTTTGGCGGCAAAACACCAAAGGCGATTACTGGGTTCTGGATGTAAAAACCAATAACCTCCGGCAACTCGGGAAAGGACTGCCAGCCTCATCGCTCATGTTTGCCAAGTTTTCGCCCGACGACAGTATGGTGGCTTATGTGTGCAAACACAACCTCTTTGTTGAAGAATTAAAAAGTGGCAAAATCAGCCAGGTCACTTTCGATGGCACCGAAAACCTTATTAACGGGACTTTTGACTGGGCTTATGAAGAGGAGTTTTTCTGCCGCGATGGTTTTAAATGGAGCCCTGATGGCAAACATCTTGCCTACTGGCAGGTTGATGCCACCGATATTCCTGATTTTTTGATGATCAATAATACCGATTCGTTGTATTCATTTACCATCCCGGTTGAATATCCAAAAGTGGGTGTTGATCCTTCGGGTGCTAAAATTGGTGTGATTTCAGCAAAAGGTGGCGAAACCGTGTGGATGAGGATTCCAGGCGATCCAAAGCAAAATTATCTTCCCCGGATGATCTGGTCGACGGATTCGAAAGACATCCTGGTTCAGCAACTCAACCGCAAGCAAAATACCAATAAAATCTGGCTTTGTAAAATTCTAAGTGGCCTTCCAGTCAATATTTTCACCGATCACGACGAAGCCTGGCTCGATCTTGTTGAAGACTGGGTTTGGCTGGAAGACGGGAAAACTTTTACCTGGATTAGCGAAAAGGACGGCTGGCGCCACATTTACCTCATAACAAAAACAGGCGACAGCGAAAAACTGATAACCCCCGGAAATTATGATGTGTTGAGCATCGAAGAAATCGATACCAAAAACGGTTTTATCTATTTTATTGCTTCTCCGGATAATCCAACGCAGCGCTACCTTTACAGGATCAGCCTGCAAGGCGGAGAACCTGAATTGCTCACTCCGGCGGCAAGCAAAGGAACGCACGCCTATCAGGTTGCTCCCGGTGGCAACTTTGCTTTTCATACCTGGTCCGACTTCGACACACCACGGGCAACCGAACTGGTCAACCTGCCAAACCACAAATCGTTGCGCACTTTGGTCGAAAATCAAAATTTGAAAAAGAAAATCGCCGGACTGAAATTAGGAGAAACATCTTTTTTCGATGTCACCACGTCTGATCAGGTTACGATGCAGGGTTTTATGATCAAACCACCGGATTTTGACCCTTCGCTTAAATACCCTGTTTTGTTTTACGTTTATGGCGAACCCTGGAATCAGAC
>CAYOWJ010000321.1:0-3975 GCA_964407625.1 uncultured Lentimicrobiaceae bacterium | reverse complement strand
CTTCCAACTCCCGTCTGTTTTTTTAGCACAATTGTTGTTAATTTAGCCGAAATTTTAAAAATGTTTACCATGCGTACTTTGAAGTTCGTTCTTCCGCTGGCAGCCGTTATCGCGCTTGCCCTGATCATCACAGCAAACAATCCCCCGATGGAAAAAGATTTCGACAAACAATGGAAAAAAGTTGACAGCCTCTCCAACCTCGGGCAACCACGCTCCGCGCTGGAAGTGCTCGACGAAATTATGAGCCTGGCACAGGCCGGGAACAACCTTCCGCAAATTATCAAAACCAGCTTGTACCGGATAAAACTTACTTCTGATTTTGAAGAAGATTATGCCGAAAAGGCCATCAACGATATTAAAAGCCGGATTCCGGAGGCCAAAACTCCCGAGAAACAAATCCTCAATTCCATCCTTGGCGAACTTTACACGGGCTATTATCAAAGCAACCGATATAAAATTCTCGAGAGAACCAGCGTAAACGCCAGCCTCGACGACATCAAAACCTGGAATGCCGACAAAATCCTGTCGGAGGCGAATAAATGCTACCTGGCCTCCCTCGAAAATGCCGATGAACTTCAAAAAACCAGGCTCGAAACCTTCAGCGCCATTCTTCTGGAAGAAAAAGATTCTAAAAAATTCAGGCCAACGCTTTTCGATTTCTTAGCTTACCGGGCTTTTGAATTTTTCCGTAATGAGGAATCCGGCCTCACCAAAGCCGCAAATCAATTCAAAATCAAGAACCCTGATTTTTTTGGTACTGCCCAAAAATTCGCCAACATTCCGCTGCCCAACGAAGCCGTCGTTTCCAACGATTATTTTGCCACACTCATCCTCCAACAATTAATCGGGTTCCATTTGCAGGATAATGACCCTCAAGCCCTGATCGACGCCGATCTGAGCCGTCTCAGCTATGTTTTTCAAAATGCAGTTATCGAAAATAAGGACAGCCTTTATTTAAGCGCCCTGACTGGCCTGGAAGAAAAATTTAATACTTCTCCTCACTCCACAGCGGTATCGTTTAAAATAGCGCAATTCTATCAGGAACAAGGCAGTAAATTCAATCCACAGTTTCCTGAGAAATATCGCTGGGATTTAAAGAAGGCAGCCAGCTATTGCGAAAAAGCCATGACGGCCTTTCCAGAATCTGAGGGTGCGAAAAACTGCGGCATTTTGCTCGAATCCATCCACAAACCTGCCATCGGACTTACTGCCGAACAGGAAGTTATCGCCGGGAAACAGTCACTTTTAAAGGCAAGCTGGAAGAATTTTGACAAATTATATTTCAGGATCGTAAAACTCGATTACAATACATACCAGCAAATGATCTGGTCGGGGAATACACGCGAAAACATTGAATCGCTGATCAAAGAAACGCCACTCAAAGAATGGCAGGTTGCCGTTCCGGATGAAGGCGATTTCCAGCAACATTCGGCCGAAGTTGTCGTTCCCACGCTTGCCGAAGGATTTTACATCGTTCTGGCCGCCAACAGGCAGGCTTTTTCGGGCAAAGACCTCGAAGTGGTCTGGGCAGATTTCTGGAGCACCAATCTCAGTTACATCAGCCAGCGAAACGACGATGGCGGATACACCTTTTATGTGCTTCACCGCGAAAAAGGAACACCGGTTACAAATGTAAAAATCAACACCTGGTCGCGCGATTACGATTACAGCAACCGGAATTATTCGTCCAACCTTTACAAATCCTTTATTACCGACCAAAACGGCATGTTTGTCATTCCCGCCGAAGGTGCCGCCAATTCATCAAAATCAATAAATATCGAATTTATTTCGGGCAACGACCGCCTGGTTACCGAAAACCGGTTTTACATCGGTAAATATAATGCCCCGCAGGAAAAACCTCAGATGAAGACCTTCTTTTTTACCGACAGAAGCATTTACAGGCCGGGGCAAACGGTTTATTTTAAAGCCATCGTCCTCGAAAAAACCGGCGAAAAATTTGACATCAAACCTGACTTCCCCACCATGGTTGATTTTTATGATGTGAACAGCCAGAAGATTTCGTCATTCAGACTTCAGACCAACGATTTTGGCTCGGTGAGTTTTTCGTTCATCATCCCAACAACAGGCCTCAACGGCATGATGACAATTGTAAACGAATCGGGAAGCGTGCAATTTTCGGTGGAAGATTACAAACGGCCAACTTTTGAAGTCGCTTTTGAGCCGGTGAAAGAATCTTTTAAATTAGACGAAACCATCACTTTGACCGGACAAGCCAAGGCCTTTGCCGGCAACGCAGTTGATGGCGCAAAGGTGCAGTATCGCGTGGTCCGGAACAGCATTTTTCCATTCCGATATTTTTACTGGCCCATTTTTCCATCTTCACCAGAGGTTGAAATTGTAAATGGCGAAACCACCACCGATGAAAACGGGAAATTTACTGTCACGTTCAAAGCCATCGCTGACCCGGCAACCGACAAAAACTACAAACCTGTCTTTAATTTTACTTTATCGGCCACAGTAAGCGACATCAGTGGTGAAACACAAATGGCCGAAAACACGGTTTCAGTGGGCTACCAGGCACTTTTTATTGATCTCGATATTGCCGAAAAAGTTAATCAGCAACAAAATAGTCCAATAAAAATTTCTGCCTCCAACCTCAATGGCGAAAAACAACCAACCGGATTGACCATCGAAATCATCAAACTTAAACAGCCCGAAAGGCTCATGATTTCGAGGCTTTGGGAAGGTCCGGATAAGTTTTTGATGAGCCGTGAAAATTTCGTCAAACAATTTCCTAACCGGATTTTTGATAAAGAAAATAACCCCGAAACCTGGGAGAAAGGCGAAGTCGCCCTCAAAAAAACCATCAATACGGCCACCGATTCGGTTTTAACAATCGAAAACCTGGCAGGTTGGGGACAGGGAAAATACCTGGTAAAACTTTTGGCCAAGGATACTTTTGGCAATGAAGTTACAAATGAAAAATATTTTACCCTTTACAACCCGGCCGCCCCTGCCCCACCTTTAACAACCTACGAATGGTTTGTGCCGCTCAAAAGCAGTGGCGAACCCGGCGAGGAGGCATCTTTCCTTCTCGGAACTTCGGCAAAAGGCGTAAAAATGCTTTACGAAGTTCAGCACAAAGGAAAGATCATCAAAAGTGAATGGCTCAAATTTGACCGTGAACAGCGGATTTTTACAATCCCGATTCTGGAGGAATACCGTGGAAATTTTTCGGCTCAGATTACATTTGTAAAAGATGGCAGGATTTTCAAAAATAGCATGGTCGTAAACGTTCCGTATTCCAACAAAAAACTCGACATGGCTTTTGAGACCTTCCGCAGTGACCTTGAGCCGGGAGCCAAAGAAAAATGGACCGTTACCATCCGCAACAACAAGGGCGATAAGGTTGCCGCCGAAATGCTGGCTTCGATGTACGACGCCTCGCTCGACGCTTTTACACCTCATTTCTGGAGTTTCGATTTGTTCGTTACCAACAATAGCTTCATGCCCTGGAGCGAGACCGGCAACTTCTCGGTTTCGAATGGCAGTTTTTATGATTTCAGTCCTGAAGAATACCGGAGCTTTTTCCAGCAGGAATACGACCGCCTCAACTGGTTTGGCTACAATCCAACCGGATATTTTAGCGGCCGGTTTGTTGGCGGGCCGCGTTACAACATGGCTACAAAAGATAAAATGTCCGATGGTGCGAGGATGGAAATGGACGCCAGCCCAGGAATGGTTGAAGGAATGGCCCTGGCAGCCGGTGAATCTGCTGATAATACCACAACGCAAAATATTCCCGAATCCGGCGGACAAGAACCTGCCACCGCTCAAAAACAAGCTTTCTCAGGAATTCAGGTGCGGCGCGATTTTAAGGAAACTGCATTCTTTTATCCCGAATTAAAAACCAACAGAAATGGCGATGTGGTGATCGAATTTACCCTGCCCGAATCGTTCACCAAATGGAAATTCATGAGTCTGGCGCACACCACCGATTTAAGTTCGGGAATG
>CAYOWJ010000320.1:0-4051 GCA_964407625.1 uncultured Lentimicrobiaceae bacterium | reverse complement strand
GTAGAATTTTGCACAATTAATAAGGTACAACTGCCATGAGCGTTGGTCACCCCTCTCCAATTTGGAGAGGGGCTGGGGGTGAGGTTGAAAAATGGAAAGGTTTTACCTTTCCAAAAGGGTAAAACCTTTTTAATTAATTTGCTGTATCTTTGCGCTTTAACCATTCAAAAACATGGAAAACGATAACACAGCCGAAGAACCCATGGTTCCTTACAACCAGCCGCTCGATTTTCAGCAGGTTTGGAGGATGTTTCAGGAAACCGACAAGAAGTTTCAGGAAACAGATAAACAGTTTAAAGAAACTGACAGGCAGTTTAAAGAAACAGATCGGAAAATCAGAGAACTCGACAGATTGTTTACGTCGCAATGGGGAAAATTAGTAGAATCGCTGGTAGAAGGCGATTTGATAAAACTACTTAATAAAAGAGAGATACAGGTCGAAAGCATTATCCCAAGGAGAAGAGGAAACAAAAACGGCCAGAATTATGAATTTGATTTAATTGCAATAAATGGCACCGAAATGGTTATTGTTGAAGTCAAAACCACGCTCCGGCCTGATGATATTGATGATTTTCACAAGAAATTATGGAAAGCAAAAACCTACATGCCTGAATACCACGATAAGATAATTTACGGAGCTGTAGCATTTATCACCGCTGAGGGCGCCAGCGACCGGATGGCCGAAAAGCAGGGGTTCTTCGTTATCAGAGCTTCAGGAAGCAGTTCTTTTATTATTAACCAGGACGATTTTAAACCAAAAGCGTTTTAGACAGGTTGAAAATATTCCGAAAATAATTCGATATAGGTTTCGCCTTTTTGGCAAGCCATAGTTCCCGGGATACCAAAACCAAAAAATCACCCCCATTCAATTTTTAATTTTGACCCTGAAGTCCGGATTCCGGTAAAACCTGTCAGCGTCCGCAGGACCTGACAGCGTTTAAAATGGAAAACCTTTGTGGTACCCTGATGTTCCGTATCTAAAAATCTTCACTTACCTCACTATTCGCTATCTCACCAAAATTTCATCACAAAATATCCAGCTTGGGAAGCCTGCACCATTATGCCAGGGCGGGCAGGTTTTCATATTTTTGGCTGTGACTCTTACAAACCGGGCTTTTACAGGTTTAAACCCGACATTAAAAGGCTGGATAAATATTCCGCCTTTGTCCTGAGGAACCTCATTTTTAATCGTTTTTACAGTTTTGAAATCTTTACCGTCAGACGACACCGAATATTCGACCTGAACAGGCAGAAAAATCCATGAATAGGTTTCCTGGAAAAATTCGGTTTCGATGGTTGAAACCGCTTTTTCTTCGCCCAGGTCAATGGTTGCAACCATGTCGGTGCCCTCGAAACCTAACCAGTTAAAATGATAATCGTTAATGCCTTTCAGTCCGTCAGTTAGGGCATTGGCACCGCCAACAGCATATTTTTCGCTGCATGGGTTCGATAATTGCACTGGTTTATTGGCGGCAAGATGGTCTTGCATGCTCGACTTCACGTAGGTTTCCACAGTTTTCCGGTATTCTTCCGGTGCGTTTCCATGCTCCCAATAGCGCTGGATTCCGGCTGCAATGGAAGCTTTTGTCAGGTTGTCCAGGCGCCGGAGCATATCTTCGCTTATTTTCCATTCGCCTCCTTCTTTCTTAAAATAAGTCAGGTCGTCGTTTACATTCCTGAGTGAAATATCCAAAACAGCAAATTCCAATGGAAGCCTTGCCACTTTTACCCTTTCGTGATATTCGGGCATGCTTTTAACGGCATTTTCGGCCTGAATAAAAAGCGAATCGTAGGTTTTGATTAATTCCGGTGTAAGGAAGGTTTTGATGCCATCATAAGGGTAGCCGTAAATGCCAAGGTCGCCGCCGGATTTTTCCAAAGCATCGTGCATGGTGTTGATGTAGGCGAGAATGTGTTTTCCGGCAGGGCCGTAATAGCCATTCACAAAATCAGTCATCACGGCGTTGATGTCGCAGTCGGGATTCCACAAAAGTTTGGCGATGAGATATTGCCGGAGTTCGTAAAACTCGCTCAACAAGCCGCCGCTGCCTTGCTGGAACATCATCTGCATCCCGCGATCTCTGAAATATTGAAGGTTTGGCTGCAAAACCCTGAAGTTGGGAAACGGGCTGAGCAGGTTCCGGAATTGCACCACGTAATCCCACATAAAAATGTTGCCGGTGAGTTTGCCCCAGTCTTCGGCATCTTTTCGGAACGAAGCCGACGAAGGATCGGTGGAAATCGGGCGGCTGCGGTTGCACTCGATCGAACAGAACATCACGTTTACATTTTTTGCCGGCACAATATTTTGGGGTGCCGAACGCGTGTATTGGTAAGCCAGGGTCGAAATTACCTTGTCGGGAAAAACAGCTGCGACCTGATTTACGAAATCAATCATTGCACCTGAATAACCGCCATATTTTTTATAAACTTTCCGGCAATGCTCACATTCGCAGGCTTTGTAAGTGTCGTTTTGCGAAACCGACCAATACAGTGCTTCCGGTTTTTCTTTCATCCGTTCAGTCAATCCATCCACCACAATTTTAAAAACATCAGGATTGGTGAGGCAAAGCTGGCCATCGGGTATTCGCTGAACATTTAAATAGGAAAAATACCCGGGGTGGGTTTTAAAATATTTCTCAGCAGGAACAAGCGTTTGGAAAGTATGAACAAACATTCCCCATTCATTTTTACCTTTCTTCAAATCCAGTTTATGCCAGTCGAGATAAAGCGAGTCAGCCCGTGGATCGGGGAAATGCAGCTCTCTGTAAGCAAAAGCAGGCTCCTGGATGTCGTCAATTCCAGTAATCAATATTGAAGGATTTTCAGGGATTACCTGCACTTTTGAGCTGTACATCCGGCAGCCGAGATAATTTTCGAGAAAATGATAAACTCCGTAAAGCGTGCCTTTTTCGCTGCCACCGGCGATTATTAGTTTGGAACCAGCTGTTTTTATAAGGAAACCATCTTCATCCAAAGTATCCAGAACTGTGGTTAGATTTTGGATTTCAGGCCGGTTGCAATGGCCAACGAGGATTTCTTTTTCCGATGGTTCGGAATTATCATCAACAAGTTGAAAATTAACCCCTGAAATTTTATGCAGGTATTTCTGCAATTCAGCAGCAGCGCGATTTTCGATATCGCTGGCCTGATTTGGGATAACGATTTTATAATCGGATTTCCCGCTGCTGGATAGTTTCAAACCCTGTTTTTCCTGACACGAAAACAGGAAAATAAATCCGATGAATAAAAGCCGGAACGTTGATTTTTTCATACCTCCTGATTTTTGACATTGTTCGTTTTGAGGTTGTGAAATTATCATTTTTCGATAAACAACTGAGCGCAAAACTGATTTTGCTCCTGGAAAAAGCTTGTCACCTTCCCCAACTTTAGTGTGAATCGCTGTTTCCTATGATTATAACCCTCAGATTGCCAAAAAGGTCTCACCTTTTGGTGTGGTTTGGTTGCATGGTTTCTACAAACATTACCGGTGCGTTGCACCTGGCTTTTTCAAATTCCTGATTCACGAGAAGCAGCGGCAGCGCCGCGAAATGTTTGTTGCAATTGCCGTTTGCCTGGGTTTTAAAGGTGCGGAGCACCATAACCATTTTAATCATTCCTCCGGTTTCCCTTTTTCACCGAATCCCACCGGAAAAACCTTATCCATTTTCTTCAACCTTAGTGCAAATAGCTATTTCGATAGATTTTGGAAACCTTATTACATTTTCGCTTGTCTTCATTTAAGAAAAAAGGTTTCACCTTTCCAAAAGGTGAAACCTTTAAAAACCCACCCAAAAAACAAAATAATAAGGTTTGAGAATAGCGTGAGCCGGGCTTTTGCACTAAGGTTGAAATTACCGGAATAAGGTTTTCAATGCCCAGCCGGAGCAGTAAACCTAAATCCCGCGCTGAGCGGCATTTGCAATGCCGCACGAAACATTGGACAATTTGCAATTGTCCTGATAAAACTTAACTGTGGAAGTATAATGTTTTTTGTTGAATTGCAAATTCAACAATCATCAAAGCGGCATTACAAATGCCGCTTAGCTGG
>CAYOWJ010000319.1:1686-4071 GCA_964407625.1 uncultured Lentimicrobiaceae bacterium | reverse complement strand
ACCAAATGATAATACTGTTCCACCGGCAAATGCTTCGCCAACGGCTGGAGGAGTACCTGAAGGAGTGGTAAAGGCACCTGTTGTATTCGCAACAATCACAACATCATTATTTAATGCATTAGGTGCGTATGACACGTTTATCTGGTGTGAACTGATTGGTGTGGCAGTAACTCCGCCTGGGTTAACTACACTAATTGCAATACCGGCAAATTCATCAGCACCTATGTCTGGTGCCGAAGACCTCAGATTGCCATCGTAGTCGGTAGTTATTACAATTGGGCTTGTAATTTGAAGACCATTGCTTTCGCAAGGTGTCGGGAAGCCATCAATAAGATGTAAATCGAATGGCGCAGATGCTACATTAATAAATGGAGGAAGATGTCTGAAAGAACCAGATTCCCTTGCTGGTCCTACAAAAGCCTGAAATTCGTCAAAAGTATAGGATTGTGGCATAATAGGAGGTACTGCCGATTGATTTCCACCATGATAAAATACAGTATGCTCGTCATCCTCAACCTCGCCTGCATAAAAAACGTTTGCATTCGAAAGTGTTGAATAGGTATCAAGCGTAACCAAGACCCTGCGATAAGCAGCAGTAATACCGCTTCCGGTAGGTACTGATAGATTTACAAATATGTTATTTCTAATATCAATCAGTATATTTACTGGCGTAAATAATGCAGCCGTCGAAAAGTTTGCACCTGTGCTGGTAGCATTCAGGTAAACGGTGTTGTAATAAATATTAAGCGCTATTGTTTGGGTTGAGGCTTGAATCCCGGCAACTAAGTTTGAGCCAGAGTTAGAATTTGCCTGAGGTGCCCTTAGATCATAGATGTAATTATTATAAATATTAACCAGGGTGCCGCCGCTTACATAAATGCCATAAGTCATGGCTGCAAAATTTCCCCCATTGGTACTCAGGTCATACACTTTGTTATTGTAAATATTGGCCGGATTGCCAGAGTTGCAAACAATGCCGTTCATCGTACCACCTTGATTTGGCAGTGCTGATATGGCATTATAATTAGAGAAGACCAGGTTATCATGACAATTATTTGTTACTGTTCCGGCAGCCCTGATTCCGGTGAATGTGCCTGAATTTCCGGGTTTGCTATTATTGGATACAGTGTTGTTGTACATATCCAAGTTGGCAACACTACCGCCATCCAATGCCATAAATGCACCTGTTCCTGAAATTGTATTGTTAATTACCTGGTTTGAGTAAAAATTCAATTGAGTTGCTGATGAGCTATTCGTGATCCCATTAAATCCCTGAGAAGTAGATCCAACATTGGTACAATTTTGAACCACATTGCCGTAAATGTTACCTGAATAGCCTGCGTCACCTACACTAAGCGTGATGCCATTGAGGGCAAAATTGCCACTAACCGGCTGAAGAGTTACCGTATTGTTATAGGCATCGCATCCTTGTGTATTCTGGACATAAATGCCATACAATTGGGCAATAGCTGCAGCTGTTGTGCTGATTGTACTGTTAGCAACCTTAAGATACCTTTGGTATCTGGCATTTAGGCCATAGGTGTTAAAATCTGTAACCGTGTTGGCACCATCAACACCAATTTCATTATTCTGGTCGTAGATGCTAATATCAACGTTTCCACCAAGAATCCTCATACCATAGGTAACATTGGATATTGTATTGTTGTAGAATTTACAGTAACTTACTGCATCACTGTTTGCCGTAAAAGTAATATTTACGCCATCACTAACTACATGGTTACCTGAGTAAATACCTGTGGTGGTGTTTGCGGTAGTTGCGTATTTGCTTAAAGTAATAGTACAATTTCTGATTGTAATATTCTGGCATCCGTTTACTGGCGCAACTTTGCTTGCTTTAACAAGTGAATAGCCAGCTTCCATTTTTGTTGTTGGTGTGGTATTAGCGGCGTTTTCTATCAGATTTATCCCGTCAAAAGTAATGTAGTCACCACCGGTGATTACGATTATTCCATCTAAGGCGAGGCCTGAGGTACCAGCACTAATACCAACACCGGCAGTAATAACAGGATTGCTTCCAACACCGCTCTTTTGGAAAACGATTTGGTTGGAAGATGTTCCTGTGGCGGTAATGATACCTGTTGCTGAAGAAGCAAAGGTTTCGGTATAGTTAGCGGCGATGTTAAAAGTAACACCTCCTGCGCCAACTCCCTGGGCATTAAGATCGGCTATTGCAGCAGCAACCGTTAAATAATCCCCCGGAATGCTTTTCGGCCCAGAAAGCTGGGCAAATGATGTTGCGCCGAATACGAGCGCAATAATCAAAGTAAGTAGCGATTTTCTCATTTTTAAAATTATTTGTTAATGATTTAATGAATTATTTATTAAAGTAAATTGTGAAATGAATCATGGCACAAAGATCAACCA
>CAYOWJ010000319.1:0-1586 GCA_964407625.1 uncultured Lentimicrobiaceae bacterium | reverse complement strand
TCATTTGGGCTTAATGAAGGGAATTTTTGAAGTAATTTGTCGTAAAACTCCCCGTGAACTTCTTTGAAACGATACGAAAACTCTTTCCAGATTTCTTCTTCCTGACTTTTCTTGAGTTCGTGGGCAACTTTTTGAATTGTTTCTTTGCTTTCTTCGGAAGTGGCCTCTTTTTCGATCTTGATGAGCTTTTCGGAAAGGCCCGAAAGCATTTCATTTTTTTTCATCAACGACATCACATTGAGTACCATCTCTTTGTTTTTAAAATCCATTTCCCGTTCGAAACCTGCCTTTTCCAGCTGCATTTTTTTTGCTTTGAGCTTCAACTGTTTTGAAATCAGTATGATAATAATAATGCTGAAGAACAAAAACGCTGAAACGATGAGAATAACAACATTTTTGCGTTGTTTGGCCAATTTAAGATCCTGTTCATTTTTTTCGAACTGATATTGCAACTCAAGTCTGGCAAGTGTTTTTTGCTTCTCCTCCAAAAAAAGGCTGTCGGTGTACTGCTTTTCGAGGATGTAATATCTAAAAGCTTCTAAAGAGTCGTTTTTTGACAGGTAAATTTTATTCAGCATGCCTGATGAGGAAACGATAATCTCTTTAAATCCTTGCTCCTTCCCAATATTTAAGGTGCTCAAAGCCAACGATTCGCATTGCCCGGTTTGTCCGGTTTTAAAATAAATTTCACTCAACATGAGCTGACTTTTTGCCAATCTTAATTTATTGCCATTTTTATTAAAAATGCTGAGGGCTTTTTTAAGATTTGAAATAGCAATAGGATATTGCTCAAGTTGTAAATATACTTCTGCAATATTAAGGTAATTACTTGCAACCAGATACAGGTTTTCCTCTTCGATATTAATTCGCAAAGCCTCTTCATAATTAAGGAGTGCTTTATCATATTCATGTTTTTTGGTATAAACTTTGGCCACATTATTCAGGTTGCTGGCTATGCCTTCGTTGCTGTTAATCTCTTTGGCGATTTCGATGGATTTTGAGTAATAATCCAGTGCTTTGTCATAATCGTGTTGATCGAGATAAAGCGTACCAATACGACAATAGGTAGATCCGATACCCTCCTTATTATTTAATTTCTCATAAATTTTAAGGCTTGTAAAAAAACTCTCCGAACTTTTTGCCTGATAGCCGATATCGTAATAAATCCCTCCAATGGCATCCAGTGATTTGGCCAATTCGTTTTCGTTGTTTAGGCTTTCGGCCAGGCTTTTGGCCTGAGTAGCAAATTCCATGGCTTTGTTCAGGTCCGACTTAAAATAATAAATCTTGGCCATGAGCAGTGAAGCTGAAAGCAACCATTTATCTTTTGACGAATTTTTGGCGAGTTCGTAAGCCCGTTGGCCGTATGAAAAGGATTTTGAAACATCTGAGTAAAGCGCACTGCCGGAGAGATTTAACAAAGTCGAAAATTCCTGATCTTTGTCTTTTGGATGCAACAAAACCTGTTCGAGGCTGTCGTTGTAATTGCTGTTTTGAGCCTGCAAACCCAGTGCAACCAATAAAAAAAGATACAGGAAAACAAACTTTTTCAACAGCATGAATAACATATTATGTAGTTACGACCT
>CAYOWJ010000318.1:0-4077 GCA_964407625.1 uncultured Lentimicrobiaceae bacterium | reverse complement strand
ATTTTTCCTTCCCGGCCAATGCTTCGATAGCATTTTTGGCAAGCCTTTCGGCAAATCCGGAAACAAAAGCGATAGCAAAATAATCGAGCGGTTTGTTTATCTCAAAAGTAAAAAGTTCAATTTTTGTTGCCATCTCCGACTTCAAAATCATGAATATAAAAATCGAAAATGCGGCGCCAACAAAAATCCTGCTTAAAGTAACATAAGCGTTACTCGATATTTCGGTAATGCGTGTTTGTCCGGATTTTTGACGGATTATCAAAATTGAACTAGTGGTTGCACCCAACAGGCCAAAAAGCAATATTCCCAGCAGGAAAACTCCTTCGGAACAATTGACAAAAGCTTTGCTGTTTATGCAATCACAGGCCGTGAAAAAATAGAGAATAATCAGTCCACTCCAAAGAATCAGCAACGAAAACAAAAGCATGAAGAGATTACGTGTAAGCCTGTTTTTGTAATAGGTATTGTTAAAATCTTCATCCCGCACAAGAGTGGCTTCATAAAGCATTTCTGCAGTCATTTCATCGTTAACCGGATGTTCCGGGTCGCCAATAATACTGAAAATTGATTTCATCCGCCATTCGTTTAACTTCGAGGCCTCGTGCCTTAAAACCTTGGCTACCTGTTGCAATTCCGTTTTTTCCATCCCAAATATTTCGAGTCGCCGGGCTGTATCAAAACTCTTCCAGCCTTCATCAATCCGATTGTCGTCCAATTGATTCTGACATTGCTCCAATGCTTTTTTAAGATTTACAACCCATTCCTTACCCTGACTTTCAGGTAAACTCATCCGGCGCTCAACTTCAAGGCTATAAGCTTTGAGCGAGCCGCTAAGCCTTGCCCAGCGGGTAGGTGGCCTGAATGGCCAGTATTTTTTATACCGACTGACCTTCACATCTGGTTTTTTGTCATTTTCCATTACAGTATGGCTTTGAAGTGATCAGATCGTTCCTTCTTTTTTGGCATCTTTCAATTCGATTTCAAGGCTCTTTACCAACTCCCTCACATTTTTATATTTTTCCCAGTTAAACCTTCGCAGGAAACGGTCGGCAGCCTGAGCGCCGCGGAGAAAAAGATCAATTTTTGACTTATCATCAATCCCAAAGTTAAGCCAGTCGTGGTCGCCGATATCAATTTTTTCGACAAGCATTTCATAATCCGGATTCTTCAGGATAAAGTCGTAGTCGTGCAAATGTCTGATCGAATTAAACATGGCACCAAAAAGACTGATTGGTGATGAAATTTTATTGGGTTCGTTGCGAGAAACACCCAATCTTACCCCAAAAGTTGGAAGGCGCGGAACCACCGATTTATTATGAAATACGTCAATGGGAAAATTCGACATCAGACCACCATCAACAAAATATACCGCTTCGGGTATCGGCCCTTCATATTTGACAAGGGTTTTCCATCTTTCCATGGCCGGACCACCCTGCGGCAGGTTTTTTATGACAAACGGATGGAAAAAATAAGGCACCGACATCGATGACCTCACATAATAGGCGGGTGGCACTTCGTCAGGTTTTTCCCAATATAACGAGCCCATATCCGGGAATTCGACCTTGGTTTCAGTGGTGAGATCGGAAGCAATCACACAAAACCGTGGCTTAAGGCCTTTGATTGTGTTATCGACTTTTTTTCTAATGGTCAGGCCAGGAGGTACTACCCCAAAAAGCCGTTCGAGATCAGCAGTAGTTTTGATGTTGTTGTTCTTCAAAATTTCGGTGAGCCAATTTAAAAAATCGTTTCCCGGATTTAAACCAAAATCCTTCTTCAAATTATCAATAACCTGCGAGCCTTTGACGATCATCTTTACAATTCCAGCTTTTTTAACCAGGGCATTTACGAAGTCTTTTGCGTCCTTGTCGCCGTCAACAAATTCCATCAGGTCTTTGTTGGCCAGGACATCAACGAGCTTCTCGGCTTTTGGCTTCGAAACATCGCCCATTCCGGCCAGCAGCAGCGCATTTATCGAACCTGCCGAAGTGCCGGCCACACTAAAAAAGCGAAGCCCCATCTGCTCCAGCACGTAATTGTAGCCAATCAGCGCCACGCCAAGCACTCCCCCACCTTCCATCACCAATTCGACATATTGGTGGCCTGCTTCATCCAGCACATCTGAATATTCCTTCTTATCAAAACCTTCTTTGAGCAAATTGCTCACGAGGTGAAAAACTCCCGGGTTTTCGGTAAACTGTTTTGTATTCATCATAATAAGGTTTTATGTTTGTGATTAATTCCCATTAACAAATTTACAATTGATTTTGTTTTTAACCGACAAACATTACTCAAAAACTATTATAAAGTTCGTGCGTAAAATTGCATCAAAACCAAAATGTTTCCTTTTATCCTTGCTTGTTAAGAGATTTGGCTACTTTTGAACACAAATATTTCGTAAATTACAAATGATGAAAAGTGAGACAAACCTGATGCTATTGATAAGTTGTTGCGGAATTATAACAACAACCTGGCCATCAAAGAAAGGTTCTGCTGCTATGCTTTTCAGCTACCACTAATTTAAGAATGACGACTTCCTATATATATCTAAACGACAGTGAGATGCTTTCAAACGACGTGATGAAGTACTTCGGTTTTCTAATTGAAAAATACGGTTTTATTAAACTGCCGGAATATCAATATGTCCGGGAAGTTCACAATGACTTTGTCGGAAATGGAATTATTATAACACTAAATTACGAAGGCAGCTTATTACTGGAGATCCTAAAACCAAAGTTTGACATCAAGGAGATTTTGAACAAACAAAAAAGAACTGTTGATTACGACTACTACTCTTTTGACAGATACGATCTTAAAAACCTGGATCTAAACCGGGAAATTTATGACGCTGTTTCAAATAAGAACTATCCCGACAAAGACTTTTGGTATTATTCAAAGTTACTCAAGGAGAATCCGGAAATTTTGATGGGTGATTTGACCAAATTGAAATGGAAATACCGGTTATTAAAACGATTGAAACTCAAATAAAAGCCTGCTTACAATAAACAGGCATTAACCCCATAGCCGTCTGGCTAAGAAATAATAACAATGCTTGTTTTGGAAAAGAATCCATAGCCCGGTGCTTCAGCGCCGGGTTTAGTGTTTAGTAGCTGTGAACCTACAGGTCGTTTACGACCTTCAACCGACAAGGATCGCTGGAACCTTTAATCCTAATCTCATGATAATTGAATTAATTTTTGATAAAAGACATATTTTTATTGTTTATCAATAATTTATTATTATTTTTGCATCATAATTTAAATCTTAAAAGTTATGACAAAGAAAAATGATTTTATTCTTAAAGCATTAAATGTAGTATCCTGGATAATTTTCATTGGATTATGCATTGAGGCAGGAGCCTTAATTTTCAATTTTGCGTTAACCCTTTTCAAACCCATTGCTACCCATAACATTTATAAGGGGTTAAACCTTTCGGAGATGTACGAAACCCACTTTGCTCATTTTATTGGGGTGTTAAGTTTTGTCGTTGTTCTTTCTTTACTTAAAGCTTATTTATTTTATCTTGTTGTACAAATCTTCATGAAATTAAATCTGGTAAAACCTTTCGATGTTGAGATAGCCAAACTGATAGAAAAAATAAGCTTTGAGGCATTTGCAATTGCAATTGTAAGCGTTATAGCACATCAGTACACAAAGATGCTCATTCAATCCGGGTACGAGGTTAGCCATGTCGAAAAATACTGGAACGACACAGCCGCATTTCTGATGATGGCAGCCATTATATTTGTGATTTCACAGCTATTCAAAAAAGGCATCGAATTACAAAATGAAAACGATTTAACAGTTTAAGCCATGCCAATAATTGTAAACTTAGACGTGATGATGGCAAAACGGAAAATTTCGCTGAATGAACTTTCCGAAAGAGTTGAACTGACTTTATCTAATCTTTCAATTTTAAAGACCGGTAAGGCAAAAGCAATCCGTTTCAGCACGCTCGACGCAATTTGTAAAGCCTTAAACTGTCAACCCGGTGACATTCTGGAATATGTCGACGACAAAAGTACAACGAACCAATAACAAAAAGAATTCATCTCCACCACTGTCCAGAATACGGGAAAT
>CAYOWJ010000317.1:2497-4103 GCA_964407625.1 uncultured Lentimicrobiaceae bacterium | reverse complement strand
CGAAGGTTCGAGTCCTTCCGGGGAGACTGGTAACAAGTATAAAACATTAATAGTCACTTACTTACAAGTGGCTATTTTTGTTTTTACTTTGAAATTTTCTAGCAATTTGACGTTTTTTTTGCCAGCACTATACTTGCTTTTATTAGTTTCCCTTAATTAGAGACGGGTCCAATAAAATCATTATTTAAATCACAATAATTTTCCCACGCTGTAAAGTCCCGGTTGAATTTGAGATGGTGAAATGGTAAAATCCTTTATCTTTTAGCTGATAATCCATTTGTACCTCGCCGGAATCAAGCAAAAAGCGATCGATTTGGCGGCCTTCGGCATCGAAGATTTTCATTTCGAAAGGGGCAGTGCCTTCAAGAAATCCTTCAAAATGAATCTTTCCGGAGCCGGGATTTGGAAAGTATTTCAGAGGTTCAGGCGTAGCGTTTTTGTCAACCTGATTTATTACACCGAGGCAAAGTCCGGGGATGTTGGCATCTAGCCATGCCAGGCGAAGATTAATCCAGTGTTTGAGGGTGTCGAGTTCGGCATTGTAGGTTGTGGCAATGGCACCTACTTCGGGCGCCGGGCCGCTGATTCCGAGAATCGGCCATTTCTGGAAATGCCTCACCTGCGCGTTCTGGACCAGGTTGCCGACACTGTCGATGTACGAAAAAATGTAAGTCGTGTCTAAAATGGTCTGGCGGTAGTCTTCCCAGGCACATCTAAGGTCTTTTTTGAAATTATTGTCCTGCATCAAACGGATATACCAGCCGCAGGAATAATTATCCGTGGGGCAATCGTTGATGTGATGCGCCCAGCCTGAGCCATCCAGGTTTTCGAAAATCGAGCATCCCCAGAGATTTTTCCACGCCCAGTCAAAATCCCAGACAGGACCTGCCTTCAGTTTACCACCATTCGAAAACTTATCTTTATGAAAAAACACGCTTTTCTTAAAACCATCATTGTTGCGGCTTAATTCGTTAACCAGAAAATAGTCGATAAATGATTTTACATCGAGGTATTTCCGGTAACCGGTGAGTGAATCGGCAAAATCCTCGCTGTAAAGTGCTGTTTCGAGGCTATCCACAAAGGCAGCGATATAGGTTTTTTGGGGAGCCATGATTTCGTCGGGTTTTGGGTATTCGTAAACAAAATGAACATCAAAACCCGGGTGATCGATGGGCGAAAAATTGGATTGAAAACTGTTATTGGCATCCCAGTAATTCTGCTGGAGGATATATCCTCCGGTAAGCTCATCGCCGGTGGTGTCGGCAGGGTTTAAGGTGGCAATGTCAACCCGGCCATTGTCGCGTTTTATTTTCTCACCAAAAACATAAATGCCCTGATAGGCGCTGTCGAGAAGCACTTCGCAAAGGCTGGTCCGCGGACTGTAATTTCCCATCTCAGCAAAAAGTTTAAAAGCCAGCGGGTTTCTGATTAAGGAGCGGTCGTTATAATTTGAAATCAAAACCCAATCATTTTCTGCGGGCATTCCCAGGATAGAAACATTGTTATTTCCTCCGGTTTCGGTGCGTGTTTCAAAACCATATGGATGCTGGGGATAACCGGATGACGAAGCCCCGCGGATTTCGATGCCAACGTGCCCGTTGTATTC
>CAYOWJ010000317.1:0-2397 GCA_964407625.1 uncultured Lentimicrobiaceae bacterium | reverse complement strand
CCCGTGTCGTTTATTGTTCCATTGCCGGTTTCAAAACTTACATTGCCCGATGAAGGTGTCGGCATCGAAAACCAGATATCAGCGCCTGCATAATTGGCGCAGCCGGCATTAAGCCCGGAACCTGTCATGGCTGAGTTGTCGGCAACGACGCATTGGCCTGTGTCAACGGGCATGGCTGTGCAGGGATGGCTGCCCGGAACTAACATCGTAGTGCAGTTTCCTGTTACCGAAAAGGCTAAACCCGTCTGAGGATTTGGTCCATCTGAAAAAACAAAATTCCATGCGGCATCGTACAACTGGTAGGTATTTTCTTCTTCATACGAGCCTGAATGATAGTAAAGTTCGATCTCGTCGCCAGTGCTCACCCCGAATGTTGCCGAACTCGCATAATTGGCGCCCGAAAAATTGCCAACAAACGCGCTGTTGATGAAAACCTCGAGATATCCGCCATTCCAGCCATCACCATAGCTGTCGTACATGCTCAGTTTATAGTTGCAGGATTGCGATGAGCCGGCTGTTGACTGCAAAAGCAAAATGATGAAAAGCATCGCCGGGAGGCTTTTTTTCAGTATGAAATGACGAATTCTTTTTTTCATTTATAAAATTGGATATTCTTTTAACAATCACATCAGGCGTTTTATCACCACTGGAAAAGGCTTTATTTAATAAAAATGCCAACTTCTGATTTCGAAAACAATAAGGCTCAAAGATAGAATAAAAACAAAAGATCAGTTTTGTAGCTCCGGGAATATGATTTGAAATGTGTTGAAAGATATGCTCCGAAGCTCCCAATCCATAAATAAAAATCGCCATGTTTTTGAGGGTGTTATCTTTGCCTTCAAAATTTGTACAAATGGATTTTCAAATGATTCATTTGACTTACATGAAAACGACCCGATGGATTTATTTTTGGTTTTCCTGATTATTTTTGCTGCGTTTCTGGTGCGGGCTACCTTTGGCTTTGGCGATGCGCTTGTGGCGATGCCGCTGCTCACCATAATTATGGGCATCAGGCTGGCAGCCCCGCTCATGGCCATACTTGCGCTGGTGATTGCTACAATGATTTTTTTTCGCAACCGGCGTGAAGTGAATTTTAAAATGGCCGGAAAACTCGCTTTTGCTTCGTTGTTGGGCATTCCTATTGGCCTGTTTTATCTTAAAAACACTGGTGAAAATGTCATCAACCTTTTCCTTGGAATCATCATCGTCGTGTTTGTAATTTTCAAATGGGGAAAATTCGTGATTTTTAAACAGCAGCATGGAATAACCACCTACATCGCCGGATTTGCCGGTGGAATGCTGGGTGCCGCCTATAACACGAGCGCCCCGCCAGTAATCATGCTTCTCACAACAAAGAACTATCAACCTGCCGAATTCCGCGCCACCCTACAGGCTTTCTTTATGTTTTCGGGAATTGGCGTGGTTGCCGGGCATATCATTGCAGGAAATATCGATCACAGGGTTTTAAACTATTTCCTGGGAGGGCTGCCTCTGGTTTTTGCCAGTGTTTTTATCGGCGAATGGCTGCATCAGAAATTTGATGCCGAAAAATTCTATGCCTGGATTTATACGCTGCTGGCTCTGCTTGGCCTGATGCTAATTTTTAAAGTGATTTTGGGATAGGCTGATGAAAATAAATTATCAAATCGAAGCATTAAAAAGGGAGGAAATACCCCTTCTTAAAAATTTTGCCCCTGCCGATTGGAATTTCGACCTGCCAGCCTTTTTGTACAAGCATTTTGGGAAGGACTATTTTTTTGCTTTTGTGGCAAAATCCAACGGCAGCATTGTGGCCACCGGCAACGGTATTTTTACGGGAAATGCAGGATGGGCCGGTAACATCATCGTCGATGAAAAGTTCCGGCTACAGGGAATCGGCACGGCGATAACCAAAACGATTGCTGATGAATTTATACGACGAAACTGCCGCTCCATTTTATTGATCGCCACCAGCAGCGGGATGCCGGTTTATTATAAATTGGGTTTCAAAACGAGCCTGAATTATAGTTTTTATCAATGTCCGCTTTTGCTGGATTGGAAGGATGAAGGCTATATCCGAAAAATCAGGAAAGCAGATTTTGAGAAAATCCTTGCCATCGACAAGTTTTGTACAGGAGAGGACCGAAAGCAGTTTCTTTCAGCTTTTATATTGAAGGGTTATGTTTTTGATAAAAACGGAATCCAGGGATTTTACCTGCCTGATTTTGGAGCTGGATTTATTGCCGCCAAAAACAGCGAAGCGGGATTAAGCCTGCTCAGGTTTAAGCTGTCAAAACCCGGACAAATCGTGGTTATTCCTGAAGAAAACTTTGCGGCTTCCGGCTTCCTCGAACAAATGGGTTGTGCCGAAACCAACATCGCACCACGTATGTTTCTGGGTCAGGAAACCGACTGGCA
>CAYOWJ010000316.1:0-4112 GCA_964407625.1 uncultured Lentimicrobiaceae bacterium | reverse complement strand
GGGACTTCTCACGACATATGCCTTATCCCTTATGCCTTACGCCTTACACCTAAACAATTACTTTATCCAGGTATCAACAGCCTTTAAAAAGGTTATGATATCCAAGGGTTTGGTTAAATAATCTTTAACTCCGGCCAATGTAAGTTTCTCAATCCGGTCGGACATGGCGTCGGCACTGATAATGATTACTGGAATGTATTTTGTTTTTGCTTCTGCCTGAAGGTTTTTCAAGACTTCGCTGCCATGGATGTCGGGCAAGTCGAGATCGAGCAAAATCAGGTCGGGCATGTATTCGATAGCCAGACTGACAGCCATGTTTCCGCTCATATTTGCAATCAGGCGGTTACCCGGCCGCTGGGTGGTAAGAATTTGCTCAACCAGTTCGATGTTCGAAACATTGTCTTCGATATATAAAATCGTTCCTGCAGTTTTGGTAATACCTTTTTCGAGTTTAGTTGCCCATTCGGTCTGTTCGGCAAGGCTTTTTTGAGATTTGGCAAGGGGCAGTTCAATCCAAAATGTACTTCCCTGGCCAACCTGGCTTGTAACGCCAATTGCGCCACCCATAGCTTCCATCAATTTTTTAACCACGGTAAGCCCCAGGCCGGTGCCTTCGGTTTCACCTTTCTCGGCGCCAATGCGCTCGAATGGCTGAAAAAGTTTAGGGAGATCTTCGGCACTAATACCCACACCTGTGTCGCTGATAGAAATCCTGATTGTGGTGATTTCGGGTTCTGGCCTTTCCATTAATTCGGTTTGTACATTTACCGAACCTCCTTTGATGTTGTACTTGAAAGCGTTGGCTAACAGATTAAGCAACACCTGCTTTAGCCGTTGATAATCGGCAACCACGAAAAGCTTATCGGCAGATGAATTTTGAAGCCCGGTTTTAATATTCATTTTTGCGGCATTGGGCTGCATGGCATCAAGCATTTCCATGATAACTCCGCCAATATGAATGGGTTCCATCGAAAGCGAAATCCGGCCTGCCTCGATGCGTGAAATGTCGAGGACTTCGTTGATTAAATTGAGCAGGTGTTTGCCGCTGTTTAAAATATGTTTTACCCCTTTTTTTTGCGATATGTTAAGTTCGCCCATTTCCATCAGTTGGGCAAAGCCAAGAATCGAATTCATGGGTGTTCGCAGTTCGTGGCTCATGCGTGAGAGGAATTCACTCTTGGCACGATTTGCCTTTTCGGCTTCGTCTCTGGCCTGATTGATTTTTTCTTCGGCCTGCTTGCGCTCTGTAATATCAACCATCATGGTTAACAGGCACAAATCCTTTCCGATGTAAATGGTATCGGCTGAATAAAGACCAATTCTCATTTCACCTGACTTTGTTCTTACCTTCATTTCAACTTCTTTTACAGGAATATTTTGCTTTAATCTTTCAACCATTTCATCCCTCAATTCAACATTTTCATAGATTTGAAGATTATGCGTGTTATATCCAATAATCTCTTCGCGCGTAAAGCCTAAAGTTTTCAAAAACATATTGTTTACCTCTAAAAACCGTCCATCCAAATTTGAAATGGCCATTAATGCCGAATTTGACTGGAAAGCTTTTGAAAACTTTTCTTCGGATAGTTTAATTTTTGAAACATCTTTGGTAACGCCGAAAATTGCTGGCCTGCCATCCCAGAGACCATGTTTAACCCTTGTTTCGACCGGAATATATTCGCCTGATTTAGTAACCAGCGGAACCGGGCAAAACTCGGTAGTGCCGGCCAGCATTTCGCCAACAGTGTGCCCGGCTTCATCACGGCGTTCGGCCGGATGAACCATCAGAATCGATTTTTCCAGGAGTTCTTTTGTGTCGTAACCAAGTCTGCGGGTAACCGTTGTATTGGTGTGAATGATGTTTCCCTGTTGGTCGAGCACGAAGAGGAAGTCGTCGATGGTGTTGAAAAAGGTTTCGTAATTCCGGCGGGTTTGTTCGATAAATTCTTCTTTCCGCTGATGGTTTAATAAACTGGCAAGCATGTTGCCCCACACTTTTAAAATGTTGATTTCAGAATCTTTATACTCTCTTTTATTCAAAACCGAATCCAATCCCACAAAGCCGATCAGCATGTTCCCGATAAACATTGGAATAACCACCAGCGACTGAATTCCCTGGGGTTCGAGGATTTCCCGTTCGGCAACCCAATCTTCCGCTAAGTCTTTAACCGAAGGAATGATGATGTTTTCGTGTTTTTGTATTATCTCCATCCACTTGGGTAAAATTTCGAGCGGGACATCCTTCAGGTTTTCAATTTCAGGATTTATCCCGGTATTGCACCATTCAAAGGTATTGCTCATGGTTTTTTCGGTATCGCTTATTTCGAAGATGTATGCCCGGTCGGCACCCAGGAAGCCTCCGATTCTTTGCAAAGCCATATTAAGCGCGGGTACGATTTCGGATACCGGAATACCGGTTAACTGAAGAGATAGCTGTAATAATTCGGTTTCAAATTCCGAAGCACGTTTGCTTTCGGTAATATCCTGATGAGTCCCGGACATCATAAGCGGCTTATGATCCATATCCCAGTCGTGAACTTTACCTCTGTCCAGAACCCAGACCCATTCGCCATTTTTGTGCTTCATCCTCGATTCGAACGAATAATAGGCTAACTCGCCTTTAAAGTGCTTTTCCATTAATTGGCCCGATAGAATTATATCGTCGGGATGTGCAAATTTCATCCATGTATCGATGGATACCGGTGCTAATTCATCCAAAGTATAACCGATTATTTCGGCCCATCTTTCATTAAAAATCGCCTGGCCGGTCTGGATATTCCATTCCCAGGTTCCCACGTTGGTTCCTTCGATGATTTCAGAAAGCCTGTGTTTTTCGAGTGCAAGTTCTACTTCTACCAACATGCGGCTCTGGATTTCATTTTGGAGGATTTCGTTGGTTTCTTCCAACTGTATGGTCCTTATGATAATTTTTGTTTCGAGGTTTTCGTTGAGATCGTGGATTTCCTGCTCGGCAAGTTTAGATTCCGTAATGTCAATTGTTGTTGTCGACAAGAACTGAGGTATGTTTTTTTCGTTATAAATTACAGCAGCACTCATGAGCGTAGGAAATGTAGTTCCATCTTTTCGGGTGTGGTAAATTTCTTCGGAAACAAAACCCCGGTTAGCACTGATAAGGGCCATTATTTCATCAACCCGTGCCAATTGTTCTTCGTTATGCACAATTTTGTGATCTTTCCCAATCAGCTCATGAGTTTCATAACCATGCATCAGGGCAAAGGCATTATTTACATAAATAAACGATCCATCCAGTGCTGAAACAGCAGCACCGTAATTAGCCTGATCGGAGATGGTGCGGAACTTACGTAATTCCTCCTCAGCTTTTTTGCGCTCGGTAATGTCGATGATTAAAACATGTCGGGCGCTCCGGCCATTAAAAATGAGCGATTGCGCGGTAATCTCCACAATTCGTAATTCTTTGTTTTTTCTGAGGTGCCTCCATTCGATCTGCGAATTTTGGTTGTTTTTGGACAGTTCAACATCCTTCAACAGATCCGCAATGTCTTCGGCAGGACGAATATCCCGTAAAGTCATGCTCAGGAATTCATCTCTCGAATAACCGTAGTGTGTTATTGCCGCCTGGTTTACTTCGAGAAAGGCAAGTGTTTCGATGTCGTAAATCCACATGGGTTGCGGATTATTGTAAAACAAAAGGCGGTATTTTTCTTCGCTTGCCATCAAAGCTTCATTAGCCAGCTTGCGTTCGGTAATATCGCGGATAGTAACCAGGGTACCAAATTGAGTCCCGGTTTGGAATTTTGAGGCGTTAAGCTCACCAATAAATTCACTGCCATCGGCACGGTTCATCTTAAATTCAGCATTTTTTATTTTACTGTCATTTTTCAGGCAATCAACAAAAGTCTGAATTGCTCTTTCAATATCGGATTCGTCTACAAACCCGATGAAATTGCGGCCTAACATATCTTCGGGCGCAATATCAAAAACCAAAGCGGATGCAGGAGAGGCGTAAGTTATTTGCCCGTTTGAGTTGGAAATGGAGATAAAGTCGCTGGTTTGCTCAGCAATGGCGCGGAATTTTTCTTCGCTTTCGACAAGATTTTGTTCGGCGCTTACACGGTCGGTTATATCCTGGA
>CAYOWJ010000315.1:0-4116 GCA_964407625.1 uncultured Lentimicrobiaceae bacterium | reverse complement strand
CCTTCCACCCTTCCATCATGACTCATACCTTTAATTACTATCTTTGCCCATCAAACTTTGCTATCATGCCTGAAACAAAAAAACTTTTTCTGCTCGACGCCATGGCGCTTATTTATCGTGCCTATTTTGCGTTAAATAAAAACCCACGTATCAACTCAAAAGGGCTGAACACCTCGGCAATACTGGGCTTTGCGCTCACTTTGCTCGATGTTCTTCAAAACGAAAAACCTACGCACATCGGCGTGGCTTTCGACACCATGGCGCCAACCCACCGCCACGACGATTCGATTGCCTACAAAGCCAACCGCCAGGCCATGCCCGAAGACCTTGCGAAATCCATTCCTTACATCAAACAACTTTTGGATGCTTTCAAAATACCGGTCCTTTTTTGCGACACTTTCGAAGCTGACGATGTGATTGGAACGCTGGCCAAACGCGCCGAAAAAGAAGGTTTCATCACTTACATGATGACTCCCGACAAGGATTTCGGACAGCTGGTTTCGGATAACATTTTCATCTACAAACCAGCAAGGATGGGTAACAAAGCCGAAATCATGGGTGTAAAAGAGGTTTGCGAAAAATACGAAATCGAGCGGCCTGAGCAGGTGATTGATATTTTAGGCCTCTGGGGCGATGCCTCCGATAATATTCCCGGAATCCCCGGCATTGGCGAGATGTGGGCCAAAAAACTGATTGCCGAATATGGCTCTGTCGAAAAGGTGATCGAAAATGCCGATAAGCTCAAAGGTAAGATGGCCGAAAATGTGAAAAACTTTGCCACTCAAGGGATGCAATCGAAAATGCTGGCAACCATTATTTTGGATGTGCCGGTTGAATGGGACGTGAAAAACCTCGAATTATGCAATCCTGATTTTGATGCGTTGAATGAAATTTTGAATGAATTGGAGTTTAAAACTTTCGCTTCACGGGTTTTTGCCATTTATCAAAATAAACCAGCCGAAAAGTCAAATTCGGTATCAACGGGGCAGCAGGACCTTTTCAGCCAGGTTGTTGAAGTCGAATCGATATTTAAAACCATCAACGACACCAACCCAAAATACTATCTTACCGACACTGCCGAAAAAAGAGCAAAACTGATCGAAGATATCAGGACGAAAAAATCGTTTTGTTTCGACACCGAAACCACCGGCCTCGACACCAGCAATTCGGAACTTGTGGGAATGTCGTTTGCATTAAATGTTGGTGAGGCATTTTATGTGCCTTTGCCTGCCGGTCTTGAGAAAGCCTCTGAAATTGTAAAGGAATTTAAACCTGTTTTTGAGGATGTGGAAATCTCAAAAACCGGACAAAACATGAAGTTCGATATTTCGATGCTGAAATGGTACGACGTGGAAGTTAAGGGAAAACTCTTCGACACCATGCTGGCGCATTATCTCATCGAACCCGACCAGCGGCACGGCATGGATTTCCTGGCCGAAACCTACCTCGGCTACAAACCCATCAGCTTTGACGAACTCACCGGCAAAAAAGCAGGCAAACAGCCCGACATGCGCCAGGTTCAGGAAACACGGCTCAACGAAGTTGTAAATTATGCCGCCGAAGATGCCGATGTTACGCTGCAATTACGCGAAAAATTGGAGCCTTTATTATTGGAAAATAACGCAGTGCCTTTGTTCGGGGAAATCGAAATGCCTTTGGTTCCCGTGCTTGCTTCGATGGAAGCCGAAGGTGTAAAACTCGATGTTGGGGCGCTGAAAGATTATTCGGCCCAACTGCTCGAAGAAATTATCATCGTCGAAAAAGAGATCTATGACCTTGCCGGAGCACCGTTCAACATCTCCTCTCCCAAACAGTTGGGCGTGATTTTGTTCGACCGGTTAAAGATTGCCGAAAATCCTAAAAAAACAAAAACCAGACAATATTCCACAGGCGAAGAAATTTTGAGCAAACTCGAGAAAAAGCATCCCATTGTATCAAAAATTCTCGATTACCGTTCGCTCACCAAATTAAAGTCAACTTACGTGGATGCCTTGCCGCTGCTGGTAAATCCGCGCGATGGCAGGATTCACACTTCCTACAATCAGGCGGTGGCAGCCACCGGAAGATTAAGTTCCACCAATCCGAACCTGCAGAATATTCCCATCCGCACCGAGAAAGGCCGCGAAATCAGGAAATCATTTGTCCCGCGAACCGATGAATTTACACTGCTGTCGGCCGACTACTCGCAAATCGAGTTGCGCATTATTGCCGAGCTTAGCGAAGACCCGGCCATGATGGAGGCGTTCAATTCAGGCCTCGACATTCACACGGCCACGGCTGCCAAGGTTTATGGCGCCGATTTGGATGAAATTACAAAAGACATGCGCCGGAATGCCAAGGCCGTTAATTTCGGCATCGTTTACGGCATCTCAGCTTTTGGACTGTCGGAGCAACTCAACATCCCGCGTTCGGAGGCTTACGAAATGATTGCCAATTATTTTGAAGAATACGCCGGCGTTAAAAGGTTTATGGATCAAACCATCCGTTTTGCACGCGAAAATGGCTTCGTTACTACCATCAAAGGCCGGCGGCGCTATTTGCGCGACATCAATTCCAGCAATGCAACCGTTCGTGGTTTTGCCGAACGAAATGCCATCAACGCGCCTATTCAGGGGTCATCGGCGGATATGATAAAAATTGCGATGATCAATATTCACAACGAAATTATCCGGCGAAAGCTAAAAACCCGAATGATTCTCCAGGTTCACGATGAGTTGGTTTTTGATGTTTTTAAAGAAGAACTTGACGAGATAAAAATTCTGGTAGAAGACAAAATGAAACACGCCATCGACATGAAAGTGCCCGTTTTGGTCGACATGAACAACGGGAACACCTGGCTGGAGGCGCATTGATAACAACATGGTTTTTCGTTGCTCGTCCAGCGAAAACAGGTGATCGTGGGATGGGGACTATGGCAACCATGCCATTTTATCTTTCTTGAAAAACCAAAAATGCCTGCTATGAAATTTTTCTGATTGAATCAATAAATCCGGGCAGGTCGGTTACCCAAATCTTTTCGTCAAGCGGATAAGGCTGGTTAATCTGAGGAACAATAACGAAATTGTGTCTTGTTTCAAGATCGGCTATTGCTGTTGTTAAACTTTTTGTTCGTTTCGGGCTTGAAGTGAATTTCATCTCAACTGCGCAGAAAGGCTTATTTGACCTGACCAGAACCAAATCACATTCGGTGCCGTCCTGTGTGCGGTAAAAATAATATTCGAATTCATCATCAAATTCTCTGATAATTTGTTCGATTACATATCCTTCCCATGAATTACCAAGCGCAGGGTGGCTAATCAAATCATTTAAACTTTTGATATTCAACAAATAATGAAGTAATCCAGAATCTCTCAGATAGATTTTTGGAGATTTTGTCAACCGTTTTTTCAAATTCCCACTCCATGAAGGCAGAACCTTGAGAAGGAAAGCCTGTTGGAAATAATTAATAAAATCATCTATTTGGGAGAAATTTCGCTCAAGTGATTTTGACAAATTGCTTTTATTAAGAATATTGCCGTTCTCAAAAGCCATCATCCTGAAAAAGCGGGATAATCCGTCAGTATTGGCATTCAAACCAAGCATTCTGAAGTCCCTTTCGACATAAGTAAGAAAAAATGATTTAAACCATTCCGCCCTGAAGGTGTCGTCATTGATTAGGCATGGTTGTGGAAAACCTCCATAAAGCCAATGATCGTTCATTGGAACTTGTTCATTTATCTCACTCAACAAAAAAGGGGTAAGTTCAGTGAACACGATCCTTCCGGTAAGTGTTTCCGAACTTAGGAATAACAAATCATGACTTGCCGAACCAAGCAAAACAAAACGCGCCGGCTCCCTCTTTTCGTCAATAATCGAGCGTAAAATGGGAAATAATTCTGGTTTCCGTTGTATTTCATCGATGAAAATACACTTGTTCATATTGGCACGAAAGAACAATACCGGCTCCGAAATCATTGATTGATCTTCGGGATTTTCAAGATCAAGATAAATGGATTCTTTGCCAACTTTGGACATCAGAATTTTGGCTAATGTGGTTTTGCCGGATTGCCTTGGACCTAAAATAGCTATCGAAGGAAAATATTCCAATGATTTAAGTATCCGGTGCTCTAATTTTCT
>CAYOWJ010000314.1:0-4122 GCA_964407625.1 uncultured Lentimicrobiaceae bacterium | reverse complement strand
CTTCTTCTACTTCATCTTCACCACTTTCGTCAGCCGGACTTCACTTCCTGAGGTAACCTTCACAAAGTAAATCCCATTATAAACCTGTTTTCCGGTATTGTCATTTCCGTTCCAGTTGAGCTGATGTATTCCTGCATCCGAAATTCCTTCAAACAGCGTGGTAATGAGTTTGCCATTCATATCCAAAACTTCAATTTTTACATTGTTCGCCGATTGAAGATTGAATTTGATCGTTGTACTTTCGTTGAAAGGATTTGGCGACGCAATCAGCAAATCGCCGGGTTTACCCTGGTTTTCGATACCTGAAATCAGGTAATCCTCAGCGGCGATAGTAACCACGAATTCTCCAAGTTGGGTATTGATGTTGATATCTTCAAATACAAGAAAATCGGTCGGAGGAACTACGCCGGGATGAACAAACACGGTAAATTCAAGGCTTTCGCCAACTGAAATTACGTAAGGGAATTGAACCGGACTTTGGGGAATATAGGCGAAAAATCCTTCAAAAGTCATATCATAAATCATCACACCAAGATTGCCTGTATTTGTTATTGTAAAAGGAATTCCATTAGTGTAAGCCTGATCAGGTGTCTCAAAAAATAAGGTGTCAGGTGCAACCGCTAACGAAGATGCAATTAAATCCGAATTCCAGGCAATAACAACGGTATGGTTTCCAATTTCGGAGGTAATATTCATGTTGTCGTACAGCATGTTGAACATTTTTGCCGGAGGTATCAGAATGACAACATTTAACTCGAGATTTTCTCCGGCAGGGAGATTATATGGCAAATTAGGCATCGGTGGGTTTATCATCCAGGCAAAATTGGTGCCCCATTCGGTGATGTCGTTTATTAAAATATCCGAAGATGTCTGGTTGCTGATGCTTACCGTTTTTCCGAGCGTCATGTCATCGAGGGTTAGAAACCACAGCGTGTCCGGCGTTACGGTGATATCGTCAAGCGCTGTTACATTAAAAGAAACCGGAATTTCGATTTCGGGCGAATCCGGGTCGTTTGATGCAACAATGAATGCAGCCGAATATAAACCGGGTGTTAGTTGAGATGCATCACAGGTGGCAACTACAGTTTGGGATGAACCCGGTTGTACTGTTCCACTCGTAGGATTTGCAGATAACCAAGGAATTAAACTTTCGATTGTGGTAAATGTAGTTGTAATATTTGTTGCCTGGTGACCACCGTCGCCATAAGTATCTTCGATCCAGATTTTCCAGGTTCCGGCCATATCTTCGCCATCAAAACTTGTTAAGTCAATGGTGTAAGTTCCCGAAGGACTTGCTGAGGCAATCACAGCCTGTGTTCCAGCCGGCGATTGAACATGAAAACTGCTTTCTTCGGGATAGCTGTCTGTAATCCAGGTATAATGAATCTGCCAGTTTGAAATTTCACCGGTTTTCGTAACCACAAGGTTAGTCCAGTCTGATTCGGTGTAAGTATTATAATCGTACGAAGTTGCCGATGGGCTGTTTGGAAACGGATAAGTAGTATCTCCAAAAACAGCTGTATTCGCTGTGATCGAATAATTTAATTCCAGATCACCAATATTTCCAAGTGTTAAATTTGTATTTCCAGTCTCACCGGCCATGGCCTCAACTACAAGTGAGGTTGGATTTAAGTAGATATGAGCAAAAGCCTGTTCGCCAACAAAGAAATTATGCGGGTCGGGTTGCCCGATAAAAGGGTGCGTTTCGCGGCGACCTGATTGGTCGGCAACGTATAGATAATACTGGATTTCGCTGCCACCCGGAGCTCCCGGAATGTTTCCAGCCCAGGTTTCGCCTGAAGTGTTGGTCATATTGGTTTTTTGCCAGGCAGCACCATTTACACGGTAATAAATAATGGCCGAATCGCTGTACACCGGCTGTCCGCTAAAAGTTTTTATTGTAGCTGTGATTGGGTACGAGGGCAGATTTGGCTGATTTCCCAGGGTAGCTACGTGCCTGATGTGCAACATTCCCTGGTCAGCAATTCCTATGGCACGGCAGTGCAAAGCATCGGTTGATTCCCAGGTTCCGGTAAATCCAACGATTTCGTAGCCAGGCATGGCTGCCTGGTAAGAGGCAATTGCGGCTGCATCGTTAGCGGAATTCGTGATTGGAACGATGACCTTTTTATTCAAAATAAGCGAATTGGTGTAAGGCTGGTTGTTAGGTGTATTTACCCTGAAAACCTGGAATGGCGTACCATAAGATGTAGTTTGTGCTGCATAATAAGCAGCAGTAGCTTCGATGGCAGCGTATTGCGGGTGGCTTGCAGGTACCGAACGGATTAAAACTTTGTCAACATCCAGAAATTTTCCCCAGCAATCGATATGGTCGATGTAGGTGTTGTTGGGGTCGGGAACCACGTGGTAATTATTTATCCCCAGATAATTCTGAAACTTCTGAGCAATCTGAACGTGAGTCTGCGTTGGGTTTTCTACCCAAACCAGGTCGGTTGAAGACGAAATTCCCATACCATCGGTCATATAATTGCCGCCGGTATGATCAACATCCATCCCGAAAAGGTTAATCCCAAGACTTGCAGCGACTTTTACAGGAACATTATCGTCGTTGGGGCGTGGGCGGTTGTAAGGAAAGTCAACAATTCCAAATTCGTTGTTCCCGTCAAAAACAAACCAGGGGCCGTAATCTCTGGTCCAGTATGAATCTGTTGGAGCATATAAAAAATTGCAATTTTCGATAACCACGCCATTCTGAATGTACTTGTTCCGAACATAAGTTTCTTCGGTGGCGTTAACTACAAGGGTTGTAACCTGGCAATCCTGCGACATTTCGGCAATAACCTGATACGAAATTCCAAATTCGTAAGCTATTAAAACCGACTGCATCCTGTTAAATTCGGCGATATTTGTAACCGGCCCTTGTGGTGGGTCGGTGGGAATAAAATCGCGTCCGATCAGATGTTTTAATTTGGCTTCCTCGGGAGTCATCCAATGTTTGAGCTGAATTTTCTTTTCAGCCTTTGGAGTGGTTTGCTGAGCGGGCAGGTTGGAGAAAGTAAAAACAATTGCGATAAAGATTAACAACAAGCGTCTGAGTAAAGATTTTTTCATGTTAGATAAATTTTATTTGGGAGCAAAATTATACAATAATTCTCTTGAGACTTCTTAAAAGTCAAATTGGCGTCTGTGGGCTTCAACAATAATAAGCAAGCAAATAGAACGAAAACAAATGCGACAATGTACATTGCGAGAGTTCAGGAAGTCTGAACCTTTGTTGGTCAATGCTTCAAAACAATTTCCTTAGATTTTTGTTCCTCCAAATAAAATCTCATTCATGAAACTTTACCCGATTCATACCGGCAATTTTAAACTTGACGGAGGCGCCATGTTTGGCGTCGTTCCAAAATCATTATGGCAAAAACAATATCCTGCCGACGAAAACAACCTTTGTAACTGGGCGTTGCGATGCCTTCTGGTGGTTGATGGCGACCGGAAAATATTAATTGATGCCGGAATTGGCGATAAACAGGATTCGAAATACCTCGGTCATTTTCATCTCAACGGGCCACATTCTTTACAAAAGTCGCTGAATGATGCAGGATTTGGTTTCGAAGATATCACCGATGTTTTGTTAACTCATCTTCATTTTGATCATTGTGGCGGAGCTGTAAAATGGAATGATGCGCGGACCGGCTTCGAACCCGCCTTTCCAAAGGCCGATTATTGGGTGAGCCGCTCCCAGTATGCCTGGGCCATCAATCCTAACGATCGCGAAAAGCCATCTTATCCCAAAGAAAACATCTTACCTTTATCAGAAAGCGGAAGACTGAAATTCATCGAAAAGGAAGGCGGTTTTTTTAGCAATATCGAAATCAGGATTTATGATGGCCACACGCGGGGACAAATCATTCCTCAAATCCGGTATCAAGGGAAAACAGTGATTTTTATGGGCGACCTGCTTCCTTCGGCAGCACATGTGCAGCTTCCTTACATCATGGCTTATGATGTTGATCCGATGAAAACCCTTGAGGAGAAAAAGATTTTTTTAAAAGAAGCCGTCGAAAATGAGTCTATCCTGTTTTTTGAACACGATGCTTATCACGAGTGTGCCACACTTATCGAAACCGAAAAAGGAATCCGGATTAAGGAAACCTTTGATTT
>CAYOWJ010000313.1:0-4135 GCA_964407625.1 uncultured Lentimicrobiaceae bacterium | reverse complement strand
TAATGCCCTGCTCCGCCAACAACTTTAAGTTTATCACCGGTTTCTTTGGCTATTCTTCTCAGATATTCATCGCCGTAGCCGGGCTGGGAAACGTTTGGGTTCTGCTGACCGGGAGCTGGTGTTTTGATGTTTCCATCCATGTATTTTACGAAAAGATATTGATAGAAAGATTTCCATTCATGCGTAACTCTGTCGCCTGTGCTTGTCGAGTAATCGGTGAGATAATTTACAGCCAGGTTAGGGTTTTTGGCATACAACTCTTTTGCCCGTGCATCGATGGTTGCAGTTAATGCAACGAACTCATCTTCGTAAGCATTGATTTTCTTAGCAACTTCAGGATGGATCACATTCCAGCGGGTGTATGCGAAATTAGAAACCTGGCTAAAAGCCCAGAAAGCTGCATCGTCCGACCAGCGCATCATGGCGCCATTACCTCTTTCGAAGGTGCGTGGTGCGCGTGTCATGCTGCAATACATCGGAATGTAAACCGAACTCGAAGCATCGTCAACGCCAAACCAGTGAATACCTCCGATTGGGTCGGGTAACCAGTTTCTCATCTGTGAGATGAACGAAAAACCTGTCTGCTGGGTAGCTGTAGCCCTTTCGTTGCAATATTCGACGCCATCAACTTTCCAGGTAAGCGGCCTCCAGCGGTAAGGATTTCCAAAAGGGCCGGCACCAAGGTCTTTGCTCATGTCGAGCTCGGTGCCTTCGAGGTGGTCGCGCATAAATTCGAACATATCCTGAACACTGATTTTGCGGTTTGGTTTTACCCAAAGCGGCATGCGGTTCGTTGCATAATTATCGACGTTTTCGTCGCCGTTGGCAAGCTTTTTAGCGTGCTCGATATTTCCTTTTACATATTCCCAATAATTACCCATTTCGGAGTTTATGTCGTTAAACATCGACCATACCCTGATTTCGCAAAAACGCGCTCCGCCAAAATCAACCGGATTATAGGTATCAGAGAAACTGAAGTTTTCATCTTTACCTTTAAAGAAGCCTTTTTTACGCGCAAAAGTGATAACGTCGGCGGCATAAATGGTTTCGACTTCAGGATTAAAAAGTTTGTCGAACTGATCGGAGCTGATCGAATTTTTACCGTTGGCTGTAGGAAAAGTGGTGATTCTCGCATGGTTTGCGTGCCCCGAAACATAACCATCCGGGATAAGGCGGGCTACCCAGACGGCACCTTTTTCGCCTTCGCCCTTTCCGATAAGATCAAGTAGCCAAACTTCATTAGCATCGGCTATCGAGAAAGACTCACCGCTGCTGGCATAGCCATATTCGGTCACTAAATCGTGAAAAATTCTGATGGCTTCGCGGGCGTTTTTGGCGCGTTGCAAGGTAACGTAAATCAAGGTGCCATAATCAACAATCGCACCTGCCTGGCTTTCGAGAGCCGGGAGGCCCCCGTATGTAGTCTCACCAATCGAAACCTGGAATTCGTTCATGTTGCCAACAACATTGTAAGTTTGTTTTGCCTGTTTGATTTTTCCAAGATATTTCCCGGTATCCCATTCATACACGTCCATCATGCTGCCTTCGGGCCAGGTAGCAGCCTGCCAGTGGTACAATTCGCCATACAAAACGTGCGAATCGGCAGCATACGAAATCATGGTTGAACCATCAGTTGAGGCACCTTTTGTAATTAAATAATTGGTGCATGCAGTGGCCTTAAAATTCATTCCCAACAGGAGGGCAAATCCTAAAGCGGATAAAAACAAATAGTATTTTTTCATTGATTTAGTAAATTATTAGATTTTAAAATGTTACAGTTCATTAATCAAAAAAACGAATGGCAAAAATAAGAGAAAACACTATATTACAAAGAATTAATTGGTTGATGATAGAAAATTTGCGATGAATTCATGGTGTAAAATTACCTTTGCGACCGATGAACAATCAGGTAAAATCACATATTTCATTATTTGTTACTGCTTTAATTTTTGGCGCAAATTACTGGATTTCCAAAGGTTTGATGCCCGATTATTTTACACCGGAGCAATTGTTGTTTTTCAGGATGGCGGGCGCGTTTGTGATGTTTTATGTGTTTGCTTTATTTACAGTTAAAGAAAAGGTTGAGCGCAAAGACCTGTGGAGAATTGGCATTGCCGGATTTTTCGGCACCACCCTGAATCAGCTTTTGTTTTTTATCGGACTTAACCTGAGCACACCTGTCGACATGGCGGTTATCCATGTTACCAGCCCGATTTTTGTATTAATCTTCGCGGCAATCATGATCGGTGAAAAAATTTCAAACCTAAAAATCATTGGAATTATCCTCGGTTCGGCCGGAGCCTTGATTTTAATTCTTTATCATGGCGACATTTCATTTACTTCAAACACCTTTACAGGAAACCTGATGGCTTTACTAAATACGCTGGCATACGCTTTTTACATGGTATTAATCAAGCCTGTTATGGTAAAATATCACCCGATAACCGTAATGAAATGGGTGTTCTTATTTGGTTTTATCAGCGCTTTACCTTTCACACTGGGTTCTCTTTCTACATTTTCGGCGGGAAATCTTGGGGCAGGACAATGGCTTGCACTTGCATTTGTAATCATTGCAACTACTTTCATGGCCTATCTGCTTACCATTTTTGCTTTAAAGTATCTGGAGGCAGGTGTGGTGAGTTTTTATATTTATTTTCAACCCATCATTGCCACGGCCATTGCTTTTTGGCTTGGAAAACACGACTTTACGCCTTCAAAAGTAATAGCAATAATGACAATCTTTGCAGGAGTTTATCTTGTTTCGAAGAAGCAGATTGGTAATAACGAACCATTGACCTAAGCTAAAATAGGTACAAATTGGAATATTTCGGATTCTTTTTCAGGTATTATCAAATTTATCAAGCCGCAAGATGAATCTTAACTAAAAAGCCCGAAATTGTTCGCTTTTAGAAGGCTTTTTCTATTTCATTTGTTTGCTCCTAAAAATAAATAATGATTTTATAAGCAACCATTTAAATATTATGGATACTACATGTAATACAAAAAGTATTAGTTTTGCCAACTCTATTTTAGAATTTTAAACAAAAAGCAATGAAAAACAGGTTTTTAACAACTTTTTTACTGGCAAGTGCTACATTATTTGTAGTGCTCCTTTTTGCCTCATTCACATCATCCGACAATGAAAAAACAGGCGATCAGCGCGCCAATACCTCAGGTTTAGTTACATTTACAGCAACAACCTCATCAGCCGGAGGCACCTATGCACCAAAACATGTTTTGGCAATCTGGGTCGAAAAAAACGGTGTATTTGTAAAAACCCGCAAGGCTATGGCCAATGCGCGAAAACAATGGCTTTTGAAATGGAAAGCCGCATCCAACTATAATGTTGTTGATGCAATTACCGGATCTACCCTTACTTCTCATCAAACCCATACTGTAACGTGGGATTGTAAAGATTTAAACGGGAATGTTGTTGTAGATGGTGATTACACTGTAATTCTTGAGTTTACCGACAAACATTCGCAAGGGCCTTTTGTAGAGGTTACCTTTAATAAAGGAACTCAGCCGGTCACCATGAATCCGGCCAATCAAACCTACATTAAAAATATCAGCCTTACCTACACCCCAATGTCGGCTAATTTTAATGCAAACGTTACCCAGGTTTGCACTGCTCAAAACGTTACATTTACCGATAATTCGACAGGAGCTACTTCATGGGCATGGAATTTTGGCTCAGGAGCAAGCCCCGCAACAGCAACTACCCAAGGTCCTCATAATGTAACGTATTCTACACCGGGAAACAAAACGGTGAGTTTAACCATTAATGGAGCAATAACCGAAACCAAAACCAATTATATTACGGTTTCACCAAACCCGGTTGCCAACTTTAGTTATCAGAAAAGCAACCTTACCGTTACTTTTACCAATACTTCAACAAATGCAAACAGCTATTTGTGGGATTTTGGTGATGGAAATACCAGCACCCAAACAAGCCCGGTACACACCTATTTAACAGGAGGAAGCTATGTTGTAAACCTTACATCAACAAGCAATACCTGCGGAAACGATGTGACCTCACAAACGATCATTCTTGAAACTGCAACAGCAAACTTTACAGCGAATGTTACCCAGGTTTGTACCGCCCAAAATGTAACTTTTACCGACAACTCAACCG
>CAYOWJ010000312.1:0-4153 GCA_964407625.1 uncultured Lentimicrobiaceae bacterium | reverse complement strand
AGGTTGGTAATTTGTGTGTTTGTTCCATAACCCAGGCATAAATCGCGGGCAAAGCGGATGAGATTTTCGGCTCCTCCAATTTCATCGCCATGAATTCCTCCATCAAAAAAAACTTCGGCTTCGTTTTCGTCGGTTTCAACGTTATCGCTAATTTTGAGTGCAGCTAATTGTCGTCCTCCAAGCGAGGTTCCAAAAATAACTTTTTTACATATTGCCGGAAAATGTGTTGCAAGGCTATCGGCGAGGTCAATAATTTGCTGGTAAGAATGGTAGGCCTCATCGGTTTGCCAGAAATTTTTAAAATGTTCATTCAGGTTTTCAATCTGAACCTCGTATCTGAAACCTGCTTTTATTAAAGATTCAAGCTCCTTTGGGACGACATACAGGATGGCATAATTCTTATAAATATCTCCATTCAGATTAAGATTGTACAGTTGTGAGGCAGCTTCGACAGAATGAAAAGGAACCTTAATTTCCATTTCGTTGGAGCGCCATCCCTGTGAAAGCGCTACCAATCCAAAACATAAAGTAATAATCGTGAAGAAAAACTTTTTCATTGTGGCAGTAGTTAACATGTATTATTTAAAATTATAAACTGAGTTATTTTCAGACATTTAAGGAGGCTTCCAGAATACTCTTGGTGATTTTATTATAGAGGTCGTTGGGTTTGAAAGGCTTCGAGATAAAATCGTTCATTCCTGCTGCAAAAACCCTTTGCTTATCCTCCACGAGAGCCGCAGCCGTTAGAGCGATAATAGGGATGTTTTTGTCCAGTTTTCTAATCTCAACAGTTGCTTCATAACCATCCATTTCAGGCATGTGAAGATCCATTAAAATCAGATGGTACTTAGCTGGTGAAAACATATTTACAGCTTCACGACCATTTTTCGCAACAAATACTTCAATATCCCACTTTTTAAGAATCTGGTCGGCAATTTTTATATTGATGAGGTTATCTTCGACGAGTAGAATTTTATATCCTTTCAGGCTGGGCAAAAGATTATTGTTGGCGGCTACAACCTTGGTTTCTTTTACGCTTTGGCTGATGTCGAGATTAAGCCTGAACGAAAATTCAGAACCTACTCCCAGCCGGCTTTGCACCTGAATGCGGCTTCCCATCAATTCGAGTAATTTTTTGGTTATCGAAAGACCAAGGCCTGTTCCGCCATATCTTCTTGTTGTGTTGGAACTTCCCTGGCTGAAAGTTTCAAAAATCGTTTCAAGTTTTTTGGGTGATATGCCAATACCGGTGTCCCTGATGCGGAATGTAACTTCGAGTTGATTTCCCGGACGTAAACGTTTGGAAAGGATGATATTGATTTCGCCTTTTTCGGTAAACTTGAGGGCATTCCCGACAAGGTTGATAATAACCTGTGAGATACGCGTAGGATCGCCTATGAGAAGATCCGGAAAACCTTCCTCAACCTGCAGATTAAGCTTGATGCCCTTGGCATTGGCGGCGGGATCAAAACTCAGCTTAATGTTCCTCGCTACTTCCTTCAGGTCAAAGTCGATCCGTTCGAAATCGACTTTTCCGGCTTCAATTTTATTAAAATCGAGGATATCGTTGATGAGCATCAGGAGGTTTTCGGCTGAAAACTTTAAGGTATTTAACCTGTCCAATTGTTCGGGACGGGGTTCTTCCATCAGTAAAATGTTGGTCATGCCGATTACTGCATTCATCGGAGTTCGTATTTCGTGCGACATGGTCGAAAGGAACTCTGCCTTAGCTTTTGATGATCGTTCGGCTTCGTCTTTGGCAATAACGAGGGCTTCATTTTTTGCTTCAATTTCGCGTGTTTTACGCTCAAGTTCTGAGGTACGTTCGCTCACCAGAATATTTAACCTTTGTTTTTCGTGCTCGAGCCTGCTGCTTCGCCATCTGGCAGTTAAATAAACAAACAGCGCGATAACAGCAATAAGTATCGACCATGCCCACCACGACTGATACCAAATGGTGTAAATATGAAACTTATAGCTGAGTGGTTCGCTCCAAAGGTAGTTTCCGCGTTGTTTTGCCTGAACAATTAATTCATAATCGCCGGTTTTAAAATCAGTGTAAATCAGGTCGTTTTTGCCTGAAAAATAGCGCCATGTTGTATCCTTGCCTGCCAACAACACTTTGTAGTGAATCCCGTCGGTTGGGAAGCTTGGGCTGATAAAAGTAAATCCCAGATAAGCCAGGTTACTGAAACTGTTTCTGCTGATATTACTCAATGGCTGCCCTTTTTCGGATATCGAAAGAAAAACAGGTTTAGGCATTTTGTTTAATGGAATATTTTCAAGGGCATATGAAATCCCGGCAAGCGTTCCGACCCAAATCCTGTTTCTTGCGTCAGTTTCGATGCAGCGGTATCCTATCGTTTTTGAAGGCAAACCATCCATGTAATCGAAAGTAACAATATTGTCCTTGTTGTATTTGCCCACGCCAATGCTGGATGCAAACCAAATATCGCCATCATGCCCTACCATTACAGCTTTGATGTCTTCGTTGGTGAGGTTTTCCAGGTCGATGCGTTCGATGTCGTTTCCACGAACCTTCAGCAATCCATGGTTACTGGCCAGCCACATTAAGCCATCCTCATCAAAACTTAAATCGTTAATCAACAACGATTCATTAAACGCAAAAGGTAAAGGTTTGCTCAGGTTGATGAATTTTTCCTGCTCAGGGTTGAAATAATAGAGATAGCTTTCAGCGCCGCATGCCCCCAGGAAAATGTAGTTGATCGGTGAGTCGATAAAAAAATTTACTCGTGAAACAAGACCAGACTCTTCGCCATATTTTGTGATGAGGCCATCCCTTGTGATTTTGAGTACACCATTAAGATTATCCTGGCAAATCCAGATATTTTCATTTTTATCCAGAGTGAGATTATAGATAGAGCTGCCATAACTGCTTAGATCGATGGTTTTTATGACTGCTTTATCCTTCAATTGACGCAAAATACCATTGTTATCAGCAACCCAGATGCTGTTTTTATCAGGCAAGAGCCTCAACAATAAGCTACCTGTCGAATTAAAAACAATGCTGGCTTCGAGGGTAAACTGATTTATGGCAAATACTGTCCTGCCATCAGTAAAAAACATCTCGTTGGTTTCGTCATTAAATGCAATATCCTGGATATACTCCTCTGTAAGGTTATTAAAATCGGATTGAAAAACTTTTCTTTGGATGATAACAAGACCATTATCTGTTGCAAGATACAAATCACTCCCTCTTAAAATGATCTGGTTAATCCCACCTTTATTAATCGAAGGATCTTCGATTTTGGTAAATTCATAATTACCACCGGTAAGTCTGCCCTGATAAAGTCCTTTCGACCAACTTCCAACAAAAAAGGTACTATCCTGTATCATTACAAAAGCTGAAGCATCGATGTCCGGGTCTAAAATCCGGAACGACTCGAAGGTATGATCTTCATACAGCGTAAATTCAGCGATCATATTATTTGCCCCGATAAGTACTTTGTTTTTGCTAATGGGCAAAACTGCACTTACATTTGTTATTGGGAATCCGGGATCAAGCGAAACAGGTTTATCGCGCTGCAAATCAAACCAGTAAAAATGCCCGGTTTGAGAAATCGTGTAAAGATTTCCGTAGCCATCCTCGAAAAACGAAAACGAGCGATTATAACTATTGGGTGTATTTTGAGATCCTAAATAATATTTTTTTAAATAACCATCTCTGAATCTGTAGATTGAAGTATTATCCGAAAACCAGATATTGCCGTTTTTATCTTCGTAAAGTTGTTTGGGAAAAAACAGCAAACTGTCCGATTCGTTAATTGAGCCAGCCCTGATGGTGCTTTTGTTGAAGCCGTCGACACCATAATCAATTTTACTAAAGCTCAGGTCGGTGGTAAAAAACAGGCTCCCGTCTTTGGAACATAAAACTGATTTGATGTACTTTGAATCCTGCACATCAGTGCACTCAATAAACTCGAGGCCATTGTACCTGATTAGCCCGCCATCAGTGGCAAACCAGATAAAACCCACCGAATCGATGGTGATGGATTTTAACAGTTCGTTTTGAAGACCGTTTTCGATGGTGTATGTTTTGAACCGGTATTCCTGCCCCTTGAGGCTCAAAGGAAATAGCTGAATCAATACCAGAAAGGGTATTGCAAAATTAAAAACAAACCAAAAGTTAACC
>CAYOWJ010000311.1:0-4154 GCA_964407625.1 uncultured Lentimicrobiaceae bacterium | reverse complement strand
TCTGCGGGTTGGCGTATCCAATATCGTAACCTGTTTTGGTCAACCGTAGCTTTTTTGGGTCACCGTAAGTGCTGGTCGAACTTTCCTGTCCCACACCGCTGCTCACGCTCCACGTGCCATTTTTCACTGTCCACTCGTTGCATATTGTGGAGGAATTAAAGTTTTCGATGTAAGGGATAAACGCCGAAGGCGTGCCCACGGTTACATCATCGTAAGACACACCAGTGCCGGTTACCGCGCTGCCTACCACGCCGGGGTAGCCGGTGGATAACGTCCAACTGCCGGAACCCAGCCCCTGGGAAATTGTCCAGTCAACAGGCTCGCTGTCACCGTCCTTCCATATTTTCCCTTTCAGGTAGCCAGATTCAATTTTCAGTTTCATCCAGTACCATGTGCCGGTTGTCCAAGGAAAGTCAACTTCCGTTGCCCAGGCAAGTTTGTCGCTTAAAATGTTAATTTTATTCCCTGGCCTAAGCAAAAAACTGTACCCCCGATGCGTCGCATCGGTTGCGGTGGTGCTCATCAAACAGATGCCTGCCCGGTCTTCACCGCCTGCGGCCCAACTGTCAACACGCACCCTTGCCACAATTTGCTGAGAAGTGGAAGATGCCAGATTGTATTCAGTTTTTGTGAGTAAAAGTTTTTTTGGATCAAGACCAGTGGTATTCGATTGCAATACGCCACTGCTTACGCTCCAGGTGCCGTTTACCACCGTCCAGTCGGCGCTTACGGAAGTCGTAAAATTGTCGGTGTAGGTAACAGGTTGTGCTTGTACTTTTATCCCAAAAAGCACTAAAAAGAGCAAAAGCAATAAGCAATTAATTTTCATGATATTTTTGTTTTAGTTAATTATTAGAGGTTCTGATTCCTGATTTCTGTTTGAAATTTGTAAATTTTCGGGTGATTCGGGTGATTTCCTGAAAGCGGAAGGCGTTGCTCCTGAGTGCTTTTTAAAAGCTTCATAAAAAGTGCTTCGGGTGGAAAAGCCCGACTTTAGCCAGATGTTTTGCAATGGAAGATTTTTAACGCTGTCGTCATTCAGCAGTTGGCAGGCATATCCGACCCTCAAATGGTTGATGTATTCGTTGAAGTTCATGTTGAACTTTTGATGGATCGCTTGTGAGAGGTAGTTTGTATTTGTTTTAAGCTCGGTTACCACCAAACTAATGCTGACATCCGGCCGGACGAACAACATTTTTTCGTCCATGAGCCTGTTCAACCTGTCCAATAATTCCGCTTTCTGCGTTTCATTCATAATGGCTGCTATTTTTTTTGATAAATTTCGGCACAGCACAATGAAAAAGCAAGAAATATTCCGTCCGGAATTGTGAATTTCAGGAATCAGGACATTTTCTTATCAGTTGTTTTACAGGCGATTGCAAATTGTTTTACAGAAGGTTGTATTTTAGATAGACTTTTTGGGCTAAAAAGACTATTTTCAATTTTTACCCATGTTCGATTTTATGAAAAAGGCAGGAGTTACTCCGGTGTATTTTTTAAAAGCATTATAAAAGGCACTGCGTGATCTGAACCCCGCATCTTCGGCAATCTGGTCAACCGATTTGATTGGTTTAACGGTTGTTGTCATCAACCGGCAGGCTTCAATAATCCTCAACGAATTAATGTAGTCGTTGAATGTACTGTTTAATTGCTGATTGAAAAGCTGTGAAAGATATTTTTCGTTGGTGCTCAATTGTTTAGCTAATTTTGTTATCGAAATTTCCGGATCAAGATAAAGCCGTTCTTCCAACATCAGGTTTTCGAGTTGATGAAGCAAAGTCGAAGTCTGGTCAGCAATGATTTGTTGATTTTGTTGTTTGGTTTTCGGCCTCTCTGTATCTATGATTTGCATGGTTCGGGCCACCAGGGCATGATAGGCAGCATTGAGTTTTTTGCGTTGCACCACCACAATACCCAGAAAAGTTGAAATAACGATGACCGACAAAATCAAAACGATAATACTTGTCTTCTGGCTTTTGATGATGGTTTTGTTCTTTTGGAGGATAATGCGGTAGTTGTTCAATTCATGCTCGGTTTGTGCGGTGAACAGCAGAATTTTTTCGTTCATCAACTGGTTAGAAAACTCCATTTTTATAAGGCTGTCAGAATATTGAATGGTTTTTTGCAGCCATAGCTTCTCCTGGTTGATTTGATTCATTTTCGAATAAACACCTGACATCATACGGCAGATTTCCAGCGCTTTGTCAATATTACCTGTTTGCTGGTAAAACTTAAAAGATGCTTCCAAAACTTCGGTGGCGCTTTGCTTTTGATTTGTTTTGATAAGCAATTTGGCATAACCTAACGAAATTTCGTTGTAAAGCTGCAGGTTTTGTTTTTGTAATGCCTGGGAACGGGCTTTTTTGTAACAATTAATTGCTTTGTCTGGATTTTCATTCATAAGCTCATAATAACCAGCCAGAATATTTTCTTTTTCAATTTCAATTTCATCAGCAAGGTTTATAGCATTTTCGATGGGCATGCCAACTATGTTGCCGGGTGCAAATTTCTGTTTACGTAAAGAATTTGTAATGGCTGAATAATATAAAAGCACACTGTCAGAATTTGGGACGTCAAGGTATATCTTACTCAAATAGAGATAATTCTGTGCTTCAAGCAAAGGCATCAGGTTTTTTCGCAACCGAAGACCTTTTCTTAGATAAAATGATGCAGAATCGTATTGATTAATTTTTTGATAACACAAACCAATGTTATTGCAAGCAACCGCTTCGGCATATTTGTGCCCGCTTTTTTGGGCTAAAGTTGCTGCAATCCTGTACTTATCCATGGCCTGGTAGTAAAGCCGGTGACGGTGCATTAAATTGCCAATATCAATGAGGTAAAATGGGTTGATATCAAAATCAATGTTGTTTTTAATCATGATTTTCAACCCTTCCGAAAAATAGCAGGTTGCCAGAAAATCGTTGGGCTTTGAATGGAGGTATATCTCAGAGAGATAAAAATACGATTCGAATATCATCGCCTGACTTCCGGTTGAATCGAAATAATGAATTAGTTTCTCGCTGTAAAAAATGGCAGAATCAGGATTCCGGTTAAAGTGGAGATGAATGAGTGAATCTAATTTTTGTTTAACAACAAGCTTTTCATTGGAAGGTTTAGGGAATTGATTTTCATGGTTTTTATTGGCTCCAAAATAATTGCAGCCTATAAAAACAAAAAGGAAAAAAACTAAAACAACCCAAAAAGATGGCCTTTTACCCATTATCTTTTTTGGTCAAAAATAGATTATTTACAAAGTGGTTTGTAAAAACGAAAATTATATTTCCAAAAAAATTATGCCAACCTTAAAAAGATAGCCGAACCTCCTGATATGGAGGCTAAAATCAAGGATTATGGGATGAAAAATATGAACAAAGCCATACTTTGCATCTCATTTACTAAGACAAATCCCTTTTTCTCTCACTAAAAACCTTCTTCCCGCCATAGCCTGCCGCCATCGCAATTAATAAAACCATGCCGCTGCCGATGGGTGCGCCACCACCGCCGGGTACGCCGTTGCTAATACCGCACTTATCGCCGGAAGGTGGTGTTCTGGGTGCCATTGCCGAAGTACTGGTACCAGGCACTGCTTGCACTGGCCTCGGAGGAACTCCAATACTCGCCGCTACTTGTAAAGCCGCCAAATCCTAATACCTTCATCGCGTAAAGTTTAGCCAACTCATTCTTGCACGGCAAATACCAGTCGGAATAGCTTCCGCCGGTTTAGCCTCGTGCCAGGCCTGCAGCATAAGTGGTGCCAGCGCCATTCTGGGAGATGATCTTGTTGGTGTTTGCTAAGCCTGTCCCGATGGCAGTGCCTGTCAGTTATAAGCATCCTGTATCTTCGCCTCAGAAAAAAAAATAAAATAGTGGTTGCCCTGGCCATTGAATCGGCGGGCGGCCTGAAAAACCCTGAGAATCAACAATCCACCTCTCTTGAAGCAGAGGAAGATGCAACTGAATCTCCTGCTTCAGGAAGCCATCAATATCATTTCTCATCCCAACGATCCTAAACCACCTGTCAGCAAACTGGCAGCCGATGTTGGTTTTAGCAGCCGCACTTCATTTGTTTCCGCTTTCTGGAAACATACCGGCATGATGCCTTCAACCTTCATAACCAATTATAAGCAGCTTTTCCGGGAGGGGGGGTAAAC
>CAYOWJ010000310.1:0-4154 GCA_964407625.1 uncultured Lentimicrobiaceae bacterium | reverse complement strand
TTATCTTCTTCCACCTTTTCTTTTAGAAATTTTCTCGTTAAAAACCCACATCACCCGAAAAGACAGCACCTGGTTGTACTGTTTGCGGGTTTCATCAGCATTGTAATAATAACGCTCCCTGATTTTAAATATCGAAAACGAGTAACGGGCATCAAATTTTAGTTGCTGATAAATTGGAATCTGAATATCAAAAATCCACGAGAAATCATTTAAATCGTAAGGACCGTCAGTTAGTGTTGTTGTTGCCATTCTCACGCCATCTTCCCATTCTTTTACTTCGATCAGCCGGCCGTATGAAAATCCGGTTCCTGCTTTAAGAAACTTTTTGTCTTCAAAATGAATAAGGATGGGAACTTCAACATAATTAAGCACCAACTTGTATTCGTTGTAATCGTGTTTTAACATGTAATCCATGCCACGCCCACCTTTGGCATGGTACGCGCCTTTTTCGGAATAGCTTGTCTCGAGGGAAACCGACCAATTATCGCCGAACGGGATAAAAGCCGCCGCACCGGCATTTAATCCGACCTTGTGAAAACCAAAAACATCATCTCCCTGAACATTGGTCGTATTAAAGCCACCGATGAGCACACCCTGGATGCGCTGACCGTAAGAATTTGCCGGGAAGTATAAAACGAAAAAAAACAAAACTGCTCCTAAAACAGATCTCATGCTATTATTTTTGTTATCAAATAACGAAATCATCCTGTCTAAATTTTGCTACCGCCAGCTTTCACCCGGAAAACAGGATTAACAGGCAAATTCTTAACCAAAACACCATTGATTTTTGTTTTGATAAAAGAGATGGTTTTTTTCAAAACGGTCTAATTCTTTATCAACAGGATTTTTTTCGTCACAACTCCTTGCTTTGTAAAAATTGAGCAAATGTAGAAACCATCCTTTTGGTCGCCGAGATTAATGCCCACATTGTCGTTTTGAACATCAGAAAGATGCCTGGTTTCGATTTGGTTTCCAAAAACATCATGTATCCTGATTTCAATATCCTGTATTTCGTTAAGTTTAAGAGAAACCCTGAATACACCGGAAGTAGGATTTGGATAAACCTCGATATAGCCGGCATCCTGATTTTGATGGACATCCAATGACATTCCGACCGAAAATGCCTGCTGAATGTAATCTCCAAAATCGGCCTGGAAATTAAAAAGCAGGTTATTATTTAAACCGTAAACCTTGGCCCAGCCTGCGGTGCCGTTTCCGTAAGGCGGCATGTTGTACCAGAATTTCAAACCATCGCCACCTTGATCATTTATCCGGAGGTTGTAGCACCCCTGCTCAAGTTCGATGGTGTCGGTATATTCGGTGTTGTTGGATAAAGAACCGTTTTGATAAAGAATATTCCCTTCAATATCTGTAATTTCCCAATGGGTTTGATAGGCCACATGGTTTGTTTTCAGATTAAAAATGAACATGTTTGGCCATTCCGGTGAAATCTCGAAAGGCACCGTAAGAGAATTATTGGTTGAATTTTCATCCTGCGAGCCGTTGACATTGCTGATGGTTGCAACAAAACGATTGTTACCCGAAAGCCAGCCACCCCAATCTATCGGATCGAGCGTGATTTCGGTGCTTTCGGTAAAACCAAGGTTTCCGTTCCAGTCGAATGTAATCATCGTTCCACCAACCGGCCCATAACTTACTGTAAGCGAATTAACTGCGGTTGTCCCATTATTTGTGACCTGAATAACCGGGTTCGAACAAACCGGGTTAACCCTGTTGTAAAAATGACGCGAATTGGGCGAAACAATATCAGAAATTTCAGCATCCAGCGCATAATTGGGAGCGCCATAAGTAACAAACTGAGATTCGATAAAATAATAAGGCCACGAACCCTGGCCATTCCAGACGTAACCGGGTTCTAAATCATAATCCAGCGTAACCGAATCGCCGGGTGTAATCCATGGGGTAATTTCAAAATCCCAGGTTTTCACCTCTGCGCCGGGGCACCACTCAGCCCGGTCGAAAAGCCAGGTGCCGCCCTGCGGGAACAGCGGATTTTTGCCACAGGTGTTCCGCCACAGATATTGTGTGTATTTTTCTTCACCATTAACCAGAATTTTATTTGTTCGCGGGCAAAACTCCGAGCAGTTGCTGGTTCCGCCAAAGCCATGGCCGGTGTTTCTGATTTTTAATCTTGCTCCGGCAGCTTGATCGGGTACAAAAACAGTTTTTGGCGGCAGGTTGTGTTGTTCCTCGTTTGCATAACCGTGAACGTCGGTGTAAATATTTTGAATAGTCAAAATATCCCGCGTTGGCGTGCCTTCGATCATCAAAAATTTAAGATCGAGCAATTCCTGGAAGTTTCCGGCAGTGAGGTGGACTGAATCATGAAGCAGAGAAGCGTAATCCGTCACGTCAAAAACCCATGTCCAGCCAGTGCCCAGGCTGAGGCCGTTGCCGTAAGGCGTGATGTACCTACCCAATTCGAACCGGTTTACAATTTCGAAAGGCTCGCCGTAGTAAGGATTGTCAACCCTGTAAAGGGTGCCGTCCGGTGCGACTAACGTCGAATCAAGTGCGATTCCGTTTTCATCAAAAACATAATTGTTGTAATAGGCTGGCCATTTATAAATTGTGTCGGTTGGAAGGGTTGGATCGGGAACATCTTCATACATCACCACCATCATCACGTCTTTTGGAATGGTATCAATTACCAGCGTCGAATCCAGATTAGCGGCCTGATATGGGCCTTTTTCGATAATAAACTTTGGCCTTACCGCCGAAAAACTAAAATTCTTAACACGGCCATTGCCTTCATAATTTGCCCATTGTGGAGAACCTATCAACTCAGCCGTGAGGTTGTTAGGACTGAAATCGGTGGTTTGAAGCCCTTCGTTTTCGTTAAATTTGTAGTAGGCGACCAGATTCTGGAAGTTTGGATGCGCGTCGTTGATATCCCGGAACATCCAGTCACGGATCATCATTTCGGAAAGCTCAACATTCCACACACAGAAATCGTCAATCATTCCTGCGTAATAACCATCATTTCCCAATGTACCTCTCGAACCCACCGTGAATTTTGTAATATCGTTCATGGGTTTATTTTTGGCACTTCCTTCAAACCAAAGCTGGCCATTCAGATACATTTTCATGGAGCCGGTAACTGCATTTTTAGTAAAAGCCCAGTGATTCCAACGGTTTTTGAAATTTTCAGGCAAAGCCAGTTCATCAATACGGTCGTAGCCTCCATCAGCCCAGCCGGCATCCCAATAAACGCGGGAGTCGCTCCAGGGAAGATGAACATTGACAACACGGTTGCCAGCACTGTTGAGTCCTTCAAAAAGATGGTCGCTTTGTGGCTGGGTTGGGGAGCCGTAAATCCAGCACGAAACGGTAACTTCGTTATTGATAGTGCTGAAAGGCGAAACAGGCAATTCGACATGATCCCAGTTTTCGAAATTCAAAACACTTTCGTGGTCGCCCGAAAAGGCCGTCGCCGAAAATCCCACATCATCAGAAGCAAGCTGGAGTGTGTTGCCGCTGTGGTTTTCATAGCTCAGATCGACAGCCAGATTTGAGATTCCATCCCAGTAAAACGGGAACGAAAAAGGAATATAAAACCAGCCCGGTTGATTGATGGTCAAGGAGCTATGGCTGAAAACGGTCGTGAAATCCTTAAATGGAATTGCTGAACTGGTCAACTCATTGATGGACGTATTTGCCAGTCGTAGATTAAATTTTGAAAAGGCTTCATTCCCGCTGTTGATGTAAATTTTCATCCCGGTCATATTTCCGGCTGTGATAAGTAAGGCTTGTAATTCGATGGCTTTAAACAGGAAAATTGTTTTTCCGTCATCGGCATTGCCGGTTTGAGGAAACTGCTGGTTTCCGGTCCCCTGGCCAAGTGTATAGGTTTTGAGCGGCACTGTTTGGTTGGAATAATCCCATAAAGGGTTGTATTTCCACGATTGCGAATTCATAAAATCCAGAGTATCCGGTGCATTGCCAAAAACATCATAATTTGGATGGAAATACAAAGTCGAATCATAAACGCCGGTGTGCTGATATAAAAAAGTGTAGGTGAGATAATCCCACTCACCGCAGGCCGGCGACTGGTTTGGGTCGCATTTGAGGGTGTAGTACATTAATATTTTCTGAAAACTGCTTCCGGCCGGCGGAAATTCGTACCATCCTTC
>CAYOWJ010000309.1:0-4156 GCA_964407625.1 uncultured Lentimicrobiaceae bacterium | reverse complement strand
AAAAAAATCCTTTATGTTACGAATTATAAAAACAATCTATCATATTCTCGAAAATAAGAGAAAGACCGAAACATCAGAGTACAACCGTGGTTTTAGTGATTGCTACGAACTGATGAAAATTGGTTTTGCAAAGTCAGAACATGTAAATCTGAGTATTGAAAATTTCAAGCTCAAAAGGATTCTGTTTGAATTTCTTCACTTTGAATTTGAAATTATGGAATCTCAGTTTCAGAAAATCAAAGATTTATATTATGCCTATAATGAAGATTATGTTGTTATTGATAAGATTTTCAATCAGATAGCTATAAAGCCACAAATTAACCTCCCACAATCCGAATCAGATGATTTTGAAACGAAATTGCAAAATTTCCTGTTAAAAGAAACCCTCCACAAGCTCATCAGTCACAAATTCACTTTCACCAGGCTGCAGATCGAACAGCTAACTATACTTTCAAACTCGACAGTTTCTAACAATGACAAAATCAATACGATCATTCAATATTTATCCCATCTCGAAACCGATGACCAATGGCCGGATTATGATGAAATGATCAAAAAAAATGATGCATTGCTCGAAGAAGTCAAAATTCTTAAACAAGTTGAGAATGAAAAAAATACGCTGCTAAAAAAGGCAAATCTGCTTGAAAAAAGCGTCGAATATCTCGAAAAACGTTTAAAAGCAAACGCTTCACTTGAAATCGAAAACAGGCATTTACAAACTATTGTGGATTTATTTTTACATCGGGTTGTGAGTAATAATCATAAACATCACATGGCAGAATTTTGCAACAAAGGATTAGATCCGGTAATAAAATATGGGTTGATGATTGATTATTTGAATAAGTTAAAAATCTTTTCCGGTTATCAACATTTTAAATTATCGGAAGAAGATAAACTTGAATTAAAGAGAATCTTGAGTGCAAATAAAAATAAGGATCAAGGATTACAGGAACTTTTCAACTACATCGATTTTGTTGTTGAGAGAGATGAAAAGTCAATCTACATCTGGCTTAAAAAAAAGACCCAATATTTGAAATAAAAACTTCAGATTTTCTTAACATCTGGCTCCTAAAAGTTGCAAGCAAAATGGACTGATTTTGGCTTTGCCGGGTTTATCCTGAATTTGCCTGTTGGCTTTAATTAGTGAAAGAAGCCGGGAAATTGATTATCCTGGAATATCCATTAAAGCTTTTCGCCTGATTTCATGTTTATTAACACAGTGTACTAACTGTTTAGTACTGTTAAATAAACGTTAAATATTCAATTTGGACCTTAAATACCGAAATAGTATGAATAGTTGTTGTACTTTTGATAAAGGAACTGGTTAACTCTTTCTTTAGGCTTTTCCAGTAATTATGCTGCGTTCATTGAATATCTTTATCTCGGTTTCGTTAAGTACTTCAAATAATACCGGCTATATCCGCACTAAGCTAATTATCTGTTTTTAAAATCCTTACATCAGCAATTGAATTTAAAATCGTTGTTACAAACAAAATAACAGAAATCTTATGAATTGATAAATGTAATTATCTAAATATGTCCGTTTTTTAATCAAATTCAATCACCAAACAAAGTTAATTATGAAGTTAAAGTCTACAATTTTCATGGCAATGCTGCTATTTGTTGGCGTCGCCTGGTCACAGCAAGTTGGCACTACTTATGAGCCGATAGTCTCACAATCTGCGCATTTTGATGTTTCAAGGCCTTTGCGGGAGATCGCTATTTCCCCGAAAGGTGCTTCAGCACATCATCAGTGGAAAAATAAACTGGTAGAGAATAAATTCAAGGACAAACACATGAATAACCTTGAAGGGGCGCTACCAAAAGGAGAAGATCCTTCCTGGCAAAAAGGGTATGGACCCAAGGGAATTACACCTCCGGTTCAAAATTTTGAAGGAACCCGCAACAGCGACAACGGAATTCCTGCCGAGTGGTTATCTCCACCTGATACCGATGGTGATGTTGGTCCGAATCATTACTTCCAAATGTGCAATGTTATTTTTCAGATTTTTGATAAATCGGGTACATCTCTTTTAGGCCCTTTGGACAATTCGACCATCTGGGACGGATTTATTGGAGATTGGACCGGTACAAATGATGGAGATCCAATAATTTTGTATGATGAACAAGCTGACAGATGGTTAGTAAGCCAGTTTGCGGTAAACACGGCTATTACAGGTGGCACCTACTGGATATTAGTTGCCATTTCAACAACAGGTGATCCAACAGGCTCTTACTATCGTTATGCTTTTCAGTTTGCAAGTTATCCCGATTATCCAAAATTCGGCATCTGGAGGGATGGTTATTATATTATGGTTCAGCATGGCACTGCAGCAGGTAATGTAACGGCTGCGTCATTTAACAGGAGTCAGATGATAGCCGGAAATGCAACGGCCCAGATGGTAAGTTTCGCAATGCCAAATTTACCAGGTGGTGGATTTATCGGAATGTTGCCTTCGGATAATGATGGTGCCTGGGCACCGTCAGGAACACCAAATTATTTCGCTTACTTCAGTGATAACGCCTGGGGAGACGATCCTGTTGACCGCTTAAAAATATGGGAATTTCATGTAAATTGGGTCACTCCGGCACTCTCAACGCTCAGTTTGGTTACAAATCTGGATACTAATCCTTTTGATTCCAATTTTGGTAGTTTCTTTTCGGGTTGGATAACACAACCTGGCACAACACAAAAACTTGCCGTTGGTGAAGGCGCATTAATGAACCGCATGCAGTATCGTAACTTTGGAACTTATCAATCCATGCTGTGTTGTCATACTGTCGATGTAAACGGAGCCAACCGGGCAGGTGTTCGATGGTACGAATTAAGAAGGACTACCGGTGCCTGGTCGATTTATCAACAGGGAACCTATTCGCCAGGATCAGCCGATAATTACTGGATGGCCAGTATTGCGCAAAATGGTGACGGCGATATTGCTTTGGGTTTTAGTGTTTCGAGTACCACCACTTATCCATCCATCAAATATACTGGCAGAAATGCCGGTGATGCCCTTGGTTTGATGACGCTTACCGAACAAACAATTTATGCAGGAGCCGCATCACAGTATGGTACACACCGATGGGGAGACTATTCGATGATGAGTGTTGACCCCACGGATGATAAAACCTTCTGGTACACCAATGAATACATCAACAGCAGCACCGAATGGTCGGACTGGGTAACCCGCATTGCATCTTTTTCGTTAGGAAACTATTGTGCAGCCGCCGGAGGTTGTGAAGAATACATCTCGAATGTTCAAATCGGCACAATAAACAATAGCACAGGATGTAATGGTTATGCTGATTACACAAATATTTCAACCGAGGTAATACAAGGGGTTAATTCATTATTAACAGTTACGAATGGTGCACCCTGGTCATCTGACCAATGCGGTGTTTGGGTTGACTATAACAATGATGGAGATTTTTCAGATGCCAATGAGACCGTTACAGTTACCGGCTCACCGGGCAACGGACCTTACACCGCATTTGTCAATCCTCCCGCTGGAATCAGTTACGGAAATAAAACCATGAGAATTCGTATTACTTTTGCTGAAACTCCATCAGCCTGTGGTACGACCCCTTATGGAGAAGTTGAAGATTATTCAATAAATGTTCTCCCCTATTGTCAAGCTGGCAGTATTACCTGTGATGAATACATTTCAAGGGTTCAACTGGGATCCATTGATAATTCGACGGGTTGCACAAATTACGGTGATTACACAGCATTATCAACAAATTTCGGGTTGACATCAACAAAAACTCTGACTGTAACTAATGGTAATCCGATCTGGACATCAGACCAATGCGGGGTATGGATTGATTGGAACCGGGATCATGATTTTTATGATGCCAATGAAAATATTTCTGTCTCAGGATCACCAGGCGTTGGTCCATACACTGCCTCAATAACTCCGCCGGCAGGAACCTCTGCAGGACCAGCCACTATGAGGGTGAGAATTACCTATGCCGAGACCCCAAATCCCTGTGGAACTTCATCGTATGGTGAAGTTGAAGATTACACCATCATGCTAAATGGACCAAATTACTGGACAGGCGCTTATAACCATTACTGGCATAACGCCGGCAACTGGTCTTTAGGTCATATTCCTTTGGAGGATGAAGATGTTTACATCACAAATGCTGGTTACCAGCC
>CAYOWJ010000308.1:2200-4191 GCA_964407625.1 uncultured Lentimicrobiaceae bacterium | reverse complement strand
CTCCGTTTTGAGGTTTTTATACTTTTGCAGGCATGAAACATGATGAAATGATTTCGTTTGAAGAAGCATACCGGAAAGTCATCGGTTCGGCAGCTGTTTTGGGTAATGAGGTTGTGGGTTTGGCGGCATCGTTGGGCAGGATTCTGGCCGGAGATGTTACTTCAGATTCGGATATGCCGCCGTTTGATAAATCGGCCGTTGACGGTTATGCCTGCCGGAAAGCCGACCTGAACGACGAACTCGAGGTAATCGAGGTAATTCCGGCAGGAAAAGTCCCCGAAAAAACCATCACCTCCGGCAAATGTGCCAAACTGATGACCGGTGGCATGGTTCCCGATGGTGCCGACACCGTTATCATGGTCGAATATACCGTTGAATCCGGGATTAATAAAATCAGGTTTGTTCACGAAAAAACTTCCGCAAATATCTGTTACCTCGGTGAAGATATCCGGAAAGATGAAATTGTTCTTAAAAAAGGAACACTCATTCGTCCGCAGGAAATTGCTGTTTTGGCTTCGGTGGGTTGTGTTGAACCGAAAGTTTTCTGTAGGCCGGTTGTCGGGATTATTTCGACAGGCGACGAACTGGTCGAACCTGATCAGGTGCCCGCTAAATCTCAGATCAGAAACAGCAATGCTGCACAACTCATCGCGCAGGTTCAAAAAGCCGGCGCCATTCCCCAATATTTTGGCATCGCTGCCGATAACGAAGAGGTAACCCGCAAAATCATCACCGAAGCGCTCGAAAACAGCGACATGGTTTTGCTTACCGGTGGCGTTTCGATGGGCGATTTCGATTTCGTGCCTCAAATTCTTGTAGAACTTGGTATTTCGATTCAGTTTAAAAGTATGGCTGTTCAGCCCGGCCGTCCTACGGTTTTTGGAATAAAGGATGGAAAATACCTTTTTGGGCTGCCCGGAAATCCGGTTTCGTCGTTTGTGCAGTTTGAACTTTTGGTAAAACCGCTCATTTTTGCGCTGATGGGCTGCGATTTTAAGCCTTTGGAACTTAAGCTTCCGATGGGGGAAACGTACATCCGGCGCCAGACAAAGCGAAAATCCTTCGTGCCTGTTTTCATAAAAACGGGAAAGGTTTACCCGGTCGAATACCACGGTTCGGCACATATTCATTCCTACATTTTTGCGGATGGCCTTGTTGCTGTCGAATTAGGCGAAACTACACTTGAAGAAGGGGCAATTGTTGATGTACGACAGTTTTAACCGGCTTATCAATTATTTGCGGATTTCGGTAACCGACCGCTGCAACCTGCGCTGCCTGTATTGCATGCCAGCCAATGGTGTGCCGCTGCTCCGGCATCAGGACATTTTATCTTTTGATGAAATTGTTGATGTCACCAAAACCGCCGTAAAACTTGGCGTCGATAAAGTGCGGATAACCGGCGGCGAACCTTTGGTAAGAAAAGGCGTTGTTGACCTGGTTAAAATGATCGCGCAAATCGACGGAATCCACGATTTGAGCATGACCACCAACGGCAGTTTTCTCGAAACCTTCGCCCAGCCACTTGCCGACGCAGGCCTTCATCGTGTAAATATCAGCCTCGACACAATCGATCCCGAAAAATACCGGCAAATTACCAGGCTTGGCGACATCCACCAGGTTTTCCGTGGCATCGAAGCTGCCAGAAAAGCTGGCCTCCGGCCGATAAAAATTAATTGCGTCGTAAAATACGATTCCAGCGAACCCGATGCTTTACTTGTAAAAGCTTTCGCAGATAAGGAGAACCTGCAGGTACGGTTTATCCGTGAGATGAACCTCGAAAAAGGTGATTTTGGCGTTGTTGAAGGCGGAGAAGGTGGAAACTGTAAAATGTGTAATCGTCTGCGCCTGACTGCCAGCGGAAAAATCAAGCCCTGCCTCTTCAGCGATCTCGAATTTGATGTGCGGGAACTTGGCCCTGAAATTGCAATAAAAATGGCCCTCGGCAAAAAGCCGGAAGCAGGTTTAATGAATACGGTTAACGGGTTTAGTAA
>CAYOWJ010000308.1:0-2100 GCA_964407625.1 uncultured Lentimicrobiaceae bacterium | reverse complement strand
CATACCGACGAAAAAGGAAAAGCCAACATGGTTGACGTTGGCCAAAAGCCTGATCAGCAGCGTTGGGCAAAGGCTGAAGGATTTATCAGCCTTTCGGGCGAAACCGTAAAACTCATCCGTGAAAACCAGCTGAAAAAAGGCGACGTCCTCACCATTGCCGAAATTGCAGGCATACAGGGAGGAAAAAAAACCAGCGAATTAATCCCGCTGTGTCATCCATTATCCATCACCAAAATCGACGTTAAAACCGAATTGACCGACGAAGGGGTGAAAATTATCAGTGAGGCCCGGTGCATCGGCAAAACCGGCATCGAAATGGAAGCGCTCACAGCTGTCAGCGTGGCTTTACTCACTGTTTACGACATGTGCAAGGCTGTCGATAAAAACATGGCGATTTCCGGAATTCATCTGATCGAAAAAACAAAACAGGATATTTGAAACTTACTGTAAAAAATTGCATCTGAAATTTATGATTAGGATATTTGCAGCTTTATTCTTGATTTTTTTCCTGACTCTGGAATCTTTACAGGTTCATGCACAAATCAATGTCGAATACTACATGAACAAGGGAATCGGCGAATATAACCGCAACGATTACACCCTGGCCATCCAGACTTTTAATGTGCTCATCCGCGCCCGTCCCGACTTGCCGTATCCGCATATTTACCGCGGATTATCCAAATTTAACCTTGGCGATTTCCGTGGAGCTGATTTTGACTTTACCCGTGCCATCACCCTCGACCCTTACAACCCGGACGCTTTTCATTTCCGTGGTGCGGTAAAATCGAATATGTTCGATTATTACAGCGCATTGGAGGATTTTAAAAAATCGATCGAGCGCAGCCCGAATAACCCTTTTGTTTATCGCAGCCGCGGTATTACTTTGATGAAACTTCAGGATTATGCAGGCGCGGTGATTAGTCTCGATACCGCCATCCTGATAAATCCTGCCGAGGAAGATTTTTATTATATCCGTGCCATCGCCAAAAGCCGGCTCGAAGATTACAACGGAGCCATCGAAGACTGCAACCGCGCTATTAAGCTTAATTTTTTTAATAAAGATGCTTTTATCGAAAGAGGAAAATTTAAAAATGAAATTGATGACTACGAAGGTGCAATGAAGGATTTTGACCAGGCCATCAAAATTGACGAGAAAAACCCGCTGGTTTATTATTATCGCGCCTTTACCAGGATAAAATCCGGCGATACCACCGCCGCTCTATATGATTATAACAAGGTAATCCAGCTTGACCCACGGAACGATATAACCTATTACAACCGTGCGATGATCTGGTCGCAACGGAAAGAATTCATAAAGGCACTCGACGACCTGGACCATGTTTTGAGGATTAATCCCGAAAATATTTACACCTGGTATAACCGCGGCGACACCAAAATCCAGCTCAAAGATTACAACGGTGCCATCGAAGATTTTACCGAAGCCATCAACCTTTTTCCTGATTTTGCTGCGGCTTATATGCGACGATCATACGCAAAGCAGGAATCAGGAAACGACCTGGGGTCGAGAGAAGATTATGAGCTGGCTATCGGCATCATCAACGCGGTAAACTCGGGTCAGGATTTTGGTTTGATAAACCGCCGATATACCGCCGATTCGACCTATCTGAAAAAAATGATCGAATTTGAAGCCGACTTTAACTCGGATAATGTCACGGGAGGACGCATCCAAAACCGGCAGATTCTGGTGCGGCTGCTGCCAAATTTCAACATTCAGTATTTTGCCACCGATTCGGTGATTGCCTGGCAGCGCGAAACCGGCTATCATTATCCGGCCCTGGATAAATTCGGTTATAATAATCAGAATTTTTCGCTTGGAATTTCATCGCAGCATCACAGCTTAAAAGAAAATGATATTCAGTTTCTATCGGGCAAGGCCGACAGCGTTTTATATTACGACCCGTTTAACTGGCAAAATTATTTTTGGATGGGCACCATCAACGCGATGCTGATGAATTATGGAGAAGCAAAGATTTCGTTCGACCGCGCCATCGAGTTAAATCCCGAATATATCGAGGCCTATTTTAACCGCGCAAACGTAAATTTTGAGTTGGCCGAGCACCAGTTTTCGATCGAAGAATC
>CAYOWJ010000307.1:0-4218 GCA_964407625.1 uncultured Lentimicrobiaceae bacterium | reverse complement strand
CGATAACGCTGATCGGTAATATTTTCGACTCCGGCATTTAACATCAGGAAATCGGTAAACTGGTACAAAACCTTAAAATTTAAAGTGTACCACGATGGGGAATAAGGATTTCCATCAGCATCGATGGCATAAATGTAGGCTTTGTCGCGCTCTGATGGAGCCAGATTTTTAAACGAAATTTCACCATTGTAATTAGCGTACAAATCAGCTTTAAAACGATCACGGCTGTAAGTCAAATGCGTTGTCCCAAACCAGGGCGAAGCGTGACGCAAAGGAGCTGTGCTTTTATCGTCGAGTTCTTCTTCACCTTTTTGATAGCTGAAATGTGATGAAAAGCCGAAACCGGCCGGCAGGTTCGCTTCAAGGTCAGCCTGGATGCCGTAAACCCAGGCCTGGGCTGCATTCTGAATGGCCTGAACCTGACTCATTTCGCCATCATACATAATGCTGTCCTGCCCGTTGAGCGTGTAATCGCGCCGCACCATGGCGTTATCCAGCAAAATATAAAATGCCGACAGGTCGATTTCCAGTTTATCATCAAACCTTTTTTTAATACCAATTTCACCGTTATAGGCATACTCCGATTTTAAATCAGGATTTGGAACAACCACAAAACCAGGCTCCGAATCGAAAACCTTGCCTACATCATCAATATTTGGCGACCTGAAACCCGTCGAAAAATTGGCACTGAATGCCCATTCATGACAGGGACGATAAGTTAATCCTGCACTTCCGGTGACTGAGCCTTCATTAATATTTGCTGATGTAAAAGGAAAAGGATAACCAGTTACTGCTGTAGTATCAAAGGTGGCGTCAAGGGTGACGAGGTTATAACGCAGTCCGGTCTGGAAATTGAGTTTTTCGTTGATATCCTGCCAGTACGAAACATATGCTGCGTAAGAATTCCAGGTCGATCCGTCGGGATAACGCGAGCTAGCCTGGCTTACTTCCTGGGTTTTAATATTCTCATCATCACCGGTCGAACCAACTTTATTCAGCAGGATTTCGGCACCATAAAACAGGTGCTGATCATTACGAAGGGTCTTATCAAAATCGATATTTGCCGAAACCACATTTACCTCTTCGGTCCTGTTTTTTAAGGTGGATTTACCAAAGCTCCGGTCATGCCTGCTCTCTTTAAAATATTGATGGGCAACGCTGATGCTCATTTTATCATAAACCATGGTCTTTGCCGAATTAACAATACTCAGGTTGTTCATCATCCAAACCTGAGGGCCGTAATACCATTCGGCGGATTTGGGTTTTCCGTTGCTGTAAAGGATTAACCGGTCGTAACGCGAATAATCCGAAGTTGTCGAATATTGAAAACCATAGTTAAATGCCCATTTTTCGTTGGGTTTAAATTTGATTTTCTGCAACAGGTTCATCTGGTTGTATCCGGTGGGTACCTGTTTTTGAGGATCATCATTCGGGATGATGGAATCGACTCCGTTAATCCGCTCCACATATTCGGGGCGAAGATATTCATCGGGTCCGTGACTTCCCATTTTCAGGTCGTCGAAATCGGAAAAGGTGGCGCTGGTAAGAAAAGCCCATTTTTTTAAACCAATATTAAAATCAAAATGGCCTGTTTTTTCTTTATCAGCAGTCGAAAACCTTGCGCTGGCACTGCCTTTTACAAAGGTTTTATCACCTACAGCAAGTATCGGATTCAATGTATAAAAATTCATTACACCGCCAATGGCGTCGCTGCCGTAAATTACGGAACCTGGCCCGAAAATTACTTCGGTTCGATCTACCGTAAAAGGATCGATAGAAATGACATTCTGGAGGTTCCCACTTCTGAAAATGGCATTATTCATCCTCACTCCGTCAACGGTGATAAGCACGCGGTTTGCAGCAAATCCGCGAATCATCGGGCTTCCGCCACCTAACTGGCTTTTTTGAATAAAAACTCCCCCGGCAATTCCGAGCAAATCTGCCGAGGTCTGAGGATTTTGCATGGTGATCTGACTGGCAGGAATAACGGCAATTTTGTTGGAAATACTGTTCTGTTCCTGCTCCCACCGTGTTGCCGAAACTACAACCTGTGCCAGATTAATCTGTGAAGGTTCAAGATAAAGCACAAAATTCATCTCCTTTATCTCCGTGAAGGTGATTTGTCGGGGCTGATAACCCATCAATCTTACCAAAATTCCTTCGGCAACCGTAAAAGCTGAAATATCTGCTTGTCCTTTTATATTTGTAATTGCCGAAACATTAAGTGTGGGGCAATAAATTGTCGCAAACTCGAGTGGTTGATGCGTAACCTTGTCTTTGATGGTCAATTGCTGGGCATATGCAAAAATGCTGCATACCACCATGACCAATATGAAAATAAATTTTCGCATGGTGAAAAAAATTTAAGCTTTGAATAAAAAAAGATAGATAAAGAATCCCATTCCTAAAAAGCGTCAGGGATTCGGTAAAGAAATTATTCAAAACTAAACTTTGGGAGGAGGCACCAGCGGGTAAGGAATCCACAATTTGAGACTGAATTGATAATACATTCCTGAAGAAAAATCCAGTGCAAATGCACTAAAATCAGGTCGGTTCGCCGAAAAAGCAAATAAATTTAATAGTTGTTTAAGACTATTGTTTTGCTTTTTCCGGTCATTGTTTTTGTTCATCTCATCCTTCATCACCTTGTTAAGCTGGGCAAAAAGAATGGTTTCATCATGGTCGGCAATACAAAAATACTTAGTAACGCTACCAAGGGTTTCCTTGCGAACAATATCATAAAAAGTGTTGTGATACAGTATTTCGTGGCTTTCGATAAATTTGATTTCATCGCCTTTGGCAGGCTTGCGATTTTTATCAAACTCAATCACAACAAGTTTATTCTCAGCAATCCCTGTTTGAAGAAGCCTTTTAAACTCTTTTTTGATTTCGCGTTGCTGGATCTTGAAAACGAAATAATATCCTGTCATCTGAAACAGAAAAATCAATAGCAAACTGATGGATAATACTTTTTTCATGAATTCGCAAAATTACACAAAGGGTAGTTTTATGCGACAAAAATGTTTTTATAAAATGGCCAAAATTCAGATAATCCAATTCTGTTATAATTTTTTAAGCAGAATTCTTCTACTTTTGCCTCGTTTTTTAACTTAAAAAAGATAACATGAAAGACGCAATAGCCATTTTAGCCGGAGGTGGCCCGGCTCCCGGAATTAATACTGTAATCGGAACCATTGCAAAGGTTTTCCTTCAAAGCGGATACCGCGTAATCGGTCTTCACGAAGGCTACAAAAGCCTGTTTTCGGATGATCCGAAAATGACCGACATCGATTTTGAACTGGCCGACAAACTTCACAAACAGGGAGGTTCGGCACTCCAAATGAGCCGCTACAAGCCAAAAGATGAAGAGTTTAAAGTTGATTTCTTTACCAAATACAACATCAAACTTCTGGTAACCATTGGTGGCGACGACACAGCATCTACTGCCAACCGCATTTCAAAATACCTGAACGAACATGATGTGAAAATCCAGAACATTCACGTCCCAAAAACCATTGATAACGATTTACCCTTGCCCGAAGGATCGCCTACTTTTGGCTACGAATCGGCAAAACAGGAGGGCGTTCGTATCGCTACAACCGTTTACGAAGATGCCCGCACGAGCGGAAACTGGTTCATCGTTTCGGCCATGGGGCGCGAAGCCGGCCACCTTGCCTTTGGAATTGGCGCTGCCTGCCACTATCCGATGATCATCATCCCCGAAATGTTCAACAAAACCGACATTACCATCCGCAAAATTGTAAGATTGATAATCTCAGCCATGCTCAAGCGCAAATTGCTGGGAATTACTTACGGCGGTGTGATTATCAGCGAAGGTGTTTTCCATTTTATGTCGGATGCCGAAATCGAATCGACAGGCATCAATTTTACCTACGATGAGCACGGCCACCCTGAACTTGGAAACGTGAGCAAAGCCCACATTTTTAACCTGCTTGTACAACGCGAACTTAAAAGAATCGGATTAAAAGTGAAAAGCCGTCCTGTTGAAATTGGTTATGAACTCAGATGTGTGCAGCCGGTGGGTTTCGACTTGCTGTATTGTGCCCTTTTGGGGATGGGTGTCAAAAAACTTTTCGACCAGGGTATCACAGGTTGTATGGTTACCTCCGACCAAAAAGGCGATATTGCGCCACTTTATTTAAAAGATGTTGAAGATGCAAACGGAAAAGTAAGACCACGGCTGGTAAATATCGAATC
>CAYOWJ010000306.1:0-4236 GCA_964407625.1 uncultured Lentimicrobiaceae bacterium | reverse complement strand
TTGTCTTTCTTGCCTTTTTCGGCTTTGCCTGCTTTGCCGGCGAGCTCTTCCTTAACCTCAGCCTGGGCTGATGCAAGGCGGGCAATCGGAACGCGGAAAGGTGAACAGCTTACGTAGTTAAAACCTAACGAATGGCAGAATTCGACGGATGATGGCTCGCCACCATGTTCGCCGCAAATACCGATTTTCAGATCTTTCTTAACGCTTCTGCCTTTTTCGACAGCCATTTTCATCAACTGGCCAACACCAACCTGGTCTAAAACCTGGAATGGATCGTGTTTGAGGATGCCTTTATCGAGATAAACTTTCAGGAATTTTCCGGCGTCATCGCGCGAATATCCAAAAGTCATCTGGGTGAGGTCGTTGGTTCCGAATGAGAAAAATTCAGCGGAGGTTGCAACTTCGTCAGCGGTGAGGGCTGCACGAGGCACTTCGATCATGGTTCCAACGAGGTAATCCATGCGATCGCCTCTTTCTTCGAAAACTTTTTCGACAGTTGCGCGAACGAGGTCTTCCTGCATTTTCAGCTCTTTCAAAGTTCCGATAAGCGGAATCATGATTTCAGGTTTTGCAACGATGCCTTTTTTCTTGAGATCCAAAGCAGCTTCGATGATAGCGCGTGCCTGCATTTCGGAGATTTCAGGATAGGTATTTCCAAGACGGCATCCACGATGGCCAAGCATCGGGTTAAATTCGGCAAGTTCTTCAATTTTAGCTTTGATAACTTTTACATCCACGCCCATCACTTTTGCCATTTCTTTCTGGCCTTTTTCGTCGTGAGGAACAAATTCGTGCAAAGGTGGGTCGAGCAAACGAACTGTTACAGGCAAATCCTGCATAGCTTCAAAGATACCTTCAAAGTCAGCACGCTGGATGGGTAATAATTTATCAAGCGCTAATCTGCGGCCAGCTTCATCAGCAGCCAAAATCATTTCACGCATGGCAATGATGCGGTCGCCTTCGAAAAACATGTGCTCGGTCCGGCAAAGGCCGATACCTTTTGCGCCAAAATTACGGGCAACTCTTGCATCATGTGGTGTGTCGGCATTGGTCCTTACACCCATTACAGCCAGGCTGTCGGCAAGTTCCATCAGTTCGCCAAAGTCGCCGCTTAATTCGGCTTCAATGGTTTTAATCTGACCTTCCATCACATCACCGGTGCTTCCGTTAAGCGAAATCCAGTCGCCTTCTTTAAACATATTTCCGGCAGCTTCCAAAGTACGTTCCTTGTAATTAATTTTGATACCACCGGCACCTGAAACGCAGCATTTACCCATTCCACGGGCTACAACAGCAGCGTGTGAAGTCATACCTCCACGGGCAGTGAGAATACCTTGTGCAGCGTTCATTCCGCCTAAATCTTCAGGTGAAGTTTCGATGCGGACCAAAATTACTTTTTTACCATTTTCTGCCCATTCAGCGGCATCGTCAGCATGAAAAACGATCTGGCCGGTAGCAGCGCCTGGTGAAGCAGGTAATCCTTTTGCAACCACGTTTGATGCTTCGAGTGCAGCTTTTTCAAAAACCGGGTGCAATAATTCGTCGAGTTTGTTAGGTTCAACCCTGAGCAAAGCAGTGCGTTTGTCGAGTTTCTTTTCGCGAAGCAGGTCCATGGCAATTTTTACCATGGCTGCGCCGGTGCGTTTGCCGTTACGGGTTTGCAGCATCCACAATTTACCATCCTGGATGGTAAATTCGATGTCCTGCATATCTTTATAATGGTTTTCGAGGTCGTTCTGAATTTTGAAAAGTTTTTTATAAACCTTTGGCATGGTTTCTTCGAGCGATGGGAAATTGTTTTTCCTGTCGTCTTCGGCAATTCCCTGCAGCTCTGCCCAACGAAGCGAACCTTCTTTGGTGATTTGCTGTGGTGTGCGGATTCCTGCAACAACGTCTTCACCTTGTGCATTGATCAGATATTCGCCGTTGAAAAGGTTTTCACCTGTTCCGGCATCGCGGCTGAAGGCTACGCCTGTAGCTGAATTTTCGCCCATGTTTCCAAAAACCATGGCCTGAACATTAACGGCTGTTCCCCATTCGGCAGGAATGTTATTGAGTTTGCGGTAGAGTTTTGCGCGGTCGTTCATCCAGCTATCAAAAACTGCCATAATCGAAGCCCAGAGCTGATCCCACGGGTCTGTCGGGAAATCTTTTCCTGTTTTTTCTTTTACAGCGCTTTTAAACCTTTTTACCAGTTCTTTCAAGTCATCGGTAGTAAGGTCGGTATCTTTTTCGATCTTTTTTTCTTCTTTAAGATGATGAATGATTACTTCGAAAGGATCTTCTTCCTCTTTTGAAGCTGGTTTCATTCCCATCACCACGTCGCCAAACATCTGAACAAAGCGGCGGTATGAATCCCATGCAAAACGCTCGTTACCGGTTTTTAAAGCAATTCCCTGAACGGCTTCATCATTCAAACCCAGGTTAAGAACGGTGTCCATCATCCCTGGCATCGAAGCGCGGGCGCCTGAACGTACCGAAAGCAAACATGGATCGTTTTTGTCACCAAATTTGGTTCCCATAATTTTTTCGACTTGTTTAACGGCTTTCCGAACGTCGTCACCAATAAGTTCAACTACATATTCAGCACCCTTTTCGTTGTAAAGTGTACAGACTTCGGTAGTAACAGTAAAACCCGGAGGAACCGGCACGCCAATGAGGTTCATTTCGGCGAGATTTGCGCCTTTACCACCAAGCAGGTTTTTCATTGAGGCATCACCTTCGGCTTTGCCGTCACCAAACAGGTAAACATGTTTATCTTTATTCTTACTCATAAAAAAATTAATTAAATTATTTAATAGTTTATATTTTGATTTTCAATAAACTAACTTCAAAATTGGACGCAAAAGTACTAATTATTAAGATTTGTATTTCTTTTTAAATGTTAAGAAATCATCAATTGAAAGAGATTGAAAGGAATTTGGTTTTTAGAAGTGATGGTTTTTAGAAAAAAGGTTTCACCTTTTAAAAAGGTGAAACCTTTTAAACCCGCCAATTTTGCCAAAATAGGTTGATAAAGGGCTGAAGCCCTTGACAAATCACGCGTATATTATAAACCCCGGGCTGAAGCCCGGGGCTATGGATTCGATTTTCATTCAGGGGGAGCCAGGAAATTGGGATTCCCATTTCATCTTTAGGAAGCCAGGTGTTTTTATTAAAACCCTTATCCTCATTCTTCGACCTTAGTACAAATCTATTTTCCCCTGATTTTTAAAACCTTATTACCTTACTTCTAACATAGCCATTTTTCAAAAAAAAATTCGATCGCCTGCTTCGAATTCACTCAGCACAAGTCGCTGTGGGTGGTTGAAGCACGAAACAATAAAATAGTCATTAATCCCTGACACAGCGAACTGAAAATCCATAACCCTTAGGGCCGTAGTAATAGCGTACGTAAGCGTTGTAGTAGTCCAGGCCCCGGGACCAGGCGTCTGTTGAAGAGACCTGGTTAGAACTCCAGAAGTAGCCATAGCTTCCAATGCCGAGGAATGCCCCATCGGTATCGCGGTAACCGCTTGAAAGACCTGTAAAACCGGTTGCATTATTGGCGGCTAAGTTATTGCCTATGGCACATGTGTTGGTTGAAGTATTCCAGTTTGTGGTAGCAGCCATTGATTTGGCAATATAATCAACATTACTGTTGCAGCGGTTGGCGGTTTTGCTGCTTACGCAGGTTGTTAAAGTGATCAACTCGGCATCGGTGGGTAAATGCCAGCCGGCAGGGCAAATTCCCTGTACTCCTCCTGCAGTGGAGTATTGCATCATTTCGTCCCACTGGTACAAGCCTCCATAAACACTACAATTTGATTCCAGGTTATCGAAGCAAAATTTTTCGATAACAGAATTATCGGTCTGGCCCTCAATTCCATCTATCATGGTTCCAACATTCAGGTTTTCTTTAAACCAGCATTGGGTGCCAATTTTCACGGTGTTATAATTCTGACCTTCATAATTAACAACATCCCCACAAGTAAAAATGTCTTTGATACAGCGAAGTGAAAACCCACCTGATTTCTGAAAACTAAACATGCTACAAAATCCATTGCTGAAATAGATGCTGGATCCATCGGTTGTACTGTATTGGTTATTACTCCAATACAGGCCAGATGAACCACGGTCGTAAAGCAAACCATTGTTGCTACCAAGTAGCCCGGCGGCATGGAGTTTTAAAGCAGAGTTCCAGGGTCCGTTCCAATCGGCCCAGTTTCCATTTGCATCAACATTTTGCCACTCAGT
>CAYOWJ010000305.1:0-4258 GCA_964407625.1 uncultured Lentimicrobiaceae bacterium | reverse complement strand
GATTGTTTATCCATGGTGGCACTTTCAACATCCTTACAAGCACCGAAAGCCAGTGGCCGGGCAGTGGAAATGCACAACTTTCGATGAGTGGTGGTGTATTAAATGTTTATCCCGGAGGCATCAAAATCGTTGATAACCCTCCTTTCATGTTTGTTAACGATATTACAGGTGGAATAATAAGAACAGAAGGAAATTTTTATAACGAAAGGAGCGATTTCACTCCTATCGGAGGGATTGTCGAATTATATGGCGCTGAAAACACCAGCCTTGTGATGAATGATGGTACATTTTGCAATCTAAACATCAGCAAAGCCATCAACAAATCGGTAACAATGAATTCAAATGTGTATGCCTCCAATAATGTAAACATCCAATCCGGTAAATTTCAATATACAAATCAAATTTTGGCTGTGGTCAATGATGTCAATGTGGCTGGTCAGGCTATGTTTTCGTTAGACACAAACAGCGCATTATATTTATACCCGGAATCTGATTTTACAATTTCTGAAGGAGCTATTTTTAGCTCAACCGGAACTATTGCTCAACCAAATTTAATAAGCACTTTCGGAAGCGGAGTTTATAATCTTGAAGTGAGCTCTGGTGGAACCATTTCAGCCCTTAGCACCTATTTTTACTTTTTCTCAACCATCAACATCACCAGTACCGGACTTATTGATCCATCAAACGCATTTCAAAACTGTGGTTTTTATGCAAATCAGGGGCCGGCACTTACTATAAATAACAATCAGGATATCAGGATTTTTGGAGCCATTTTCCCTTATGCAATGACGGTAAACCGGAATGTGAGCAAAACGGTCAACGTGGGAAAAGTAACCATGATTGATGCAACCGGGCCTGGTGCAGGTTCAGCTTATGAATGGGATCCATACAACCGGATTGACTGGCGTGCATCGCAGCCCGGCCTCTGGACTGGCGCAGTTTCAACCGACTGGCATACCGCGGCTAATTGGGACGATTTAAATGTACCTGATGAATCTATTGATGTGCTTGTCCCGGAATCCGTATCCAGCATGAATATGCCTGTAATAAATAATAATGCTATTTGTAAAAACCTGTTGAATTATGGTCAGCTCACCATCCAGGACCAAACCCTTACCGTTAATGAGAAACTGATTCTATTTGGACATTTAAATATAAATAAAACCGTTGTTGTGGAGGGTGATTTCTGGTGCCAGGAAGGGTCTTCTGCAACAGGCGCCGCAACAAGTTTAATCACATGTAAGGGAGATTTGTTTTTTGCAGCCGGGTCGGATGTGCAACTTAATAATGGTGTGGTGAGATTTTCAGGTGATGACAATTCAATAATAAAGAATAATTCAATTACAAGTTACTTCAATGAAATCCAATGTGAGAAAAATTCAGGTGCTGTAGTGAGTTTTGATGCCTCCAGTGGTCTTCCCCTGAGAATTAATGGAAATCTTTCCGTTACTGATGGATCAGGCTTCATCAGTTATGCCGGTCAGGACATATTGTTGAAAGGACATCTGATCAGTCAGGGAGAATTTTCCTGCGAAGCCGGAACTTTCAAACTCATCGGTACCACTCAGGACCTTAATATGAGCGCGAATAATTATTTCAACAACCTCGAATTCAGCCAAAGTTCCGTAGCCTCTGTAAATACTGTGTTTTCTAATGAATTAAATATAAAAAATGATTTGATAATCAATTCGGGTGTTTTTTATGGTGGGAGCACAATCATCAGTGTGGGCAGGGACTGGAAAAACAATGTCGGATCGGGTTCCTTTGTTGCACAGCAGAGCAAGGTAATTTTTGATGGGAATGATCCGGGCGAAAACCAGTTCATATATGGCGGCGGAAGTTTCAATATTATTGAACTTCGGCAGCACTCCGATGCAAAACTGACGATTAATGATGGCGCTGCAACGATTTGCAACAAATATGACTGGACTTCAGGGACGTTGGAAGTAGTCAATGGCCTGTTCAATTCTTATGATTTGTTGGATAACCGGATCGCCGGAAACTGGATACTGCACAACGACGGGTCCATTTATCTCTATGACGAGTCAACCATGGGACTTGGAGGAAATGTTACCATTTACGGTGGAGAGTTTAGTGTCTCCGGCGGTCAGCAATATTTCAGTTACTGGCCAAGTGTTACGGATGCTTCGCTGGTGATGAGTGGTGGAATCCTGGAGTTCAATAATCAATCAATTAAAATTGAAGAAAATGCCTCCTGTTCATTTACCAGCAATATTACCGGGGGCATTATTAAAACCACCGGTTGGTTCCATGCCGAACATCCCGGGTTCAATCCAACCGGAGGAACCGTTGAAATTTATGGGGCAACCGATGGTTACGTTGGTTCCGGCAATGGCGGTGAATTCTATAATCTGAGGATTAATAAACCTACAATATCTCCAGCTGTCGGGATGCAAAATGCCGTTGTTAAAAAGGCTTTAACCGTTGATGGCGGACGTATCAATATCATGGATGGTGATAACCTTACATGCATGGAAACTGTAAATCTGAATAACGGTTGGCTGGAAATATACTACGGAGGCACTTTAAAGATGGGCAATTTCTCTGCTTTAAACGTCGCTGAGGGTTCTCAACTCAGGACTTACGGACTTCCTGAAAACAGAAGTCTAATTACCGGGATTACCCCCTCATCTTATTATCAGATTACGGTTGCTGATGGTGGCTGGATTTCGATGAAGCATACCATCATCGAAAATCTTGACGAAACAGGATTGTTTATTTATAACAATGCTGAGGTAGATGTTGATAATGCCTTTAATGGTTGCATTTTCAGAAATGGCAAATCCTGCAACAATGCACTTATCACCATAAACACAAACCAGGATCTGGTATCCGAAAATGTTGAATTTGATAATGTTTCGAAAAGCAGGCTGTACAATGTTGCTAAATGGGTAAATTCAGGCAGCATTACTTTTGAAAACTATTCAGGGAGTTTTGCCGGCAGCGCTTATGAGGATGACCCTTACGGACGAATCCTTTGGGATAATCCCCAGCCCGGCCTCTGGACAGGTGCAATTTCCACAGACTGGTTTACTGCCGGAAACTGGGACGACCTTTTAATCCCAACTTCATCAACCAATGTTACCATTCCTGCCGAAAAGATGAATATGCCCGTGATTGCCACAGGTACTGCGGATTGTAATAATATGACCCTGAACGGGACGCTTACCGTTGGAAACGCAACCCTGAATATTGCCGGAGATCTTGCAGTTAACGGCAACCTGACTACTACAAACTTGAGCGGAAAAATTATTATTCATGGTGATGCCAACTGGAATTCAGGCGCAACCGCATCCATGTTTATGAATTCAGCTATTTGGATTTATGGTAACTGGAACTTCAATGAGGGTTCAAATGTGCAACTGGATAATGGAACAGTTTTTTTTATGGGAAACACAACCAAAACTCTCAGCAATTACTCACCCAACAGCATGTTTGGTGGATTGTTTATTTACAAAACCGGTGGCGCTTATGTTGAATTGACAGGTGCTTCCAATCATCCACTTACCGTAAATGCAGCTTTACGAATAGATAATGGTTCACAATTGATAATAAACAGTGATGAACATCTCAGTTTGCGTGCCCACTTGTATATTGACGGAAATCTGCAATGCAACTCCGGAACAATAAAGTTTTCCGGAGTAAATAGTAATATCAAATGTAGTTCTGATGATTATTTCAACCATGTAATTTTTGATCAGAGTGGCACAGCCTCACTTTATGACAGCTTTTCGGAGTTTAATATTAAGGGTGATTTAACAATTAATTCAGGAATATTCAATCCTGCAGGAAATACCATAAAAATCCAGGGATCTTGGTATAATACTGCTGGTCCCGACCATTTTTCTGAAGCAAACAGCCGGGTGATTTTTAACGGAAGCACGCCACAATTCTGCTCAACAGAAGAATTTTATATCCTCGAAATTGATAAACCGCTTCATTATTTTTACGACCAGTCAGAATCAAACATCTCATGCCAGATTTACGACTGGACACAGGGTGGAATTTGGATAGCTGGTGGCAGCACTTTTCATGCCGCCGACCTTGCAGATGACGGAATTTTCGGAGATTTTGTGTTATGGTGGAATTCGATCGAATTGCACCAGGATGCTTCACAAAGTATTGATTTGCATGGCAGCATCAGCGTAAATGGCGGCGAGTTCAAAGTCTACGGAGGCAATGACCAGAGTTTATGGGGAACCAATGCCAATGCCAGTTTATACATGGGATCAGGCAT
>CAYOWJ010000304.1:0-4270 GCA_964407625.1 uncultured Lentimicrobiaceae bacterium | reverse complement strand
GGATGAAAGAAGCCATTACTTACATAAATCATCTTGGAAAAGCCAGGATTCCTTTCCTGTTTATCATCGATTTTGATCATAAACAGCCAATCATTTTGCGGCTGGATGAAGTTGATGAAAAGGAGATTTTGTTTGATGTGAATGGACGTAAAAATTTTGAAATCGTTCCACTCAATCCAAAAAAACTTAGATTTGAAGGATTCCCTGTCGATAAAAACCGCTACCGGCAAGCCTTTGATGATGTCATCGAAAATATCAGATACGGGAATTCTTTCTTGCTCAACCTGACCATGCCCAGCCGTATCGAGACCAATTTTTCGATCAAAGACATTTTTTTTCGAAGCCTGGCAAAGTATAAACTCTGGCTCAAAAATCGTTTCGTGGTTTTCTCTCCGGAGATCTTTATCCGGATAAATGACCGTAAAATCAGGTCTTTCCCGATGAAAGGTACCATTGATGCCTCACTTCCGGATGCTGAAAACCTGCTGCTTAACAACGAAAAAGAACTTGCCGAACATTACACCATCGTAGATCTGATCCGCAACGACCTGAGCATGGTTTCCAAAAATGTTAAAGTCGAACGATTCAGATATCTTGATCGTCTCAAAACCAACCGTAACGAGCTTTTGCAGATGAGTTCAGAGATCAGTGGAGACCTGCCTGACAATTTTCATGAAAATCTTGGAGATATGCTTTTTACGCTGCTTCCAGCCGGGTCAATTTCTGGCGCTCCAAAAAAGAAAACCATCGAAATTATCCGCAAGGCCGAACAATACGAAAGGGGTTTTTATACTGGAATTTTTGGGATTTTTGATGGCGAAAACCTGGATAGCGGCGTGATGATCCGGTTTATCGAACAAACCGCCGAAGGCATGTTTTACAAAAGTGGCGGCGGCATCACCGCCAAAAGCAATTGCGAAGAAGAATTTCAGGAACTAATAGCTAAGATTTATGTGCCGATTACTTGAAACCATCCGGTGTGAAAGCGGTGTTCTCCAAAACCTGACCTGGCACCAGGCAAGGATGGATTATGCCTGGAAAATGTTATTCAAATCTTTCCGACGCTTCAATTTAGCGGAGCTGGTTGTGCCGGAAGAATTTAAAATCGGCCTCTTCAAATGCAGGATGATTTATGCCGAAGGCCTCGAAAACGTTGAGTTTTTGCCTTATCAATTACCAAAAATACAATCCTTAAAAATGGTGGTAAATGATGAAATCGAATACCGCCACAAATTTGCCGATCGTTCCGAAATTCATAAGTTGTTCGAAAAAAGAGGTAATGCCGACGATATTCTGATTGTGAAATATGGCCAGATTACCGACACATCATACGCTAACATCATTTTATTTGACGGTAAAAACTGGTTAACACCCTCAAAACCTATGCTTCAGGGAACCCAACGGGCAAAGCTTCTTGCCGAAACGAAAATCATTCCTGCCAGCATCACACCAGTCAATTTGCCTCGTTTTTCCAAAGCCCGCCTTATCAATGCCATGATCAGGTTTGAAGATGAGGTGGACTTGAACATCGGAAGTATTATTTCCTAATGTGTCCTATTGTCCCTGATGTGGTTAAAAACTCTTTTAATCTTACTTCATATTTTTGCCATTACACACCATTTTTCGATATTTTTGCCATTCTAATTTTAATCCAAAAAATATGAAATTCAAAGCTTTGCTTTTTGCACTACTAATCAGCTTTTTTACTACATTTCAATCCTCCGCCGACGAAGGAATGTGGATCCCGTTGCTGCTCGAACAACTCAATGAAAAAGAGATGCAGGACATGGGTATGCGCCTTACGGCCAAAGACATTTACGACATCAACAATTCATCTTTAAAAGATGCAATTCTATTGTTTGGCGGAGGTTGCACTGCCGAAATTATTTCAGCTGAAGGATTAATTCTCACCAACCACCATTGCGGATATCGCGAAATACAGAGCCACAGCACCATTCAGCATGATTATCTGCGCGATGGTTTCTGGGCGCAAAATCACAACGAAGAATTGCCAAGCGCCAATCTGAGCGTTTCGAGGCTTGTCAGGATGGAAGATGTTACAGCAAAAATGCTCGAAGGTATCAGAGCAAATATGACCGAAAAAGTGCGCGATTCGGTGTTAAAAATCAACCGGAAATCCATTGAAGCTGCCGCTGCAAAAGAAAATACTTACGAAGCTAAGGTGAGAGATTTTTATTACGGCAACGAGTTTTACCTTTTCGTTACTGAAGTCTTTAAAGATGTGCGCCTCGTTGGAGCACCACCTTCAAGCATCGGCAAATTTGGCGGCGATACCGATAACTGGATGTGGCCCAGGCATACCGGCGATTTTTCGTTATTCCGCATTTATGTTGATAAAGACAATAAACCAGCCGCATTTTCCAACGAAAACATTCCTTACAAACCGCTTTATACCATCCCGATTTCGATCAAAGGCGTTAAAGAAGACGACTTTACCTTTATTTTTGGATTTCCGGGACGTACTCAGGAATATCTGCCTTCGGATGCCATTGAAATGATTACGCAGGTTCAAAATCCAATCCGGATCGAACTTCGCCGCCAAAAACTCGATATTTACGAATCGTTTATGAGCCAGGATCAGAAAATCAGGATTCAATATTCGGCCAAAGATGCCGGCCTCTCAAACGGCTGGAAAAAGTGGATCGGCGAAAGCAAGGGAATCGCAAAACTCGATGGCATCGAGAAAAAGCAGGATTATGAACAGGCCTTTCAAAAATGGGCAGCATCAAACACCACAACACAAAATCAATACGGCGGCCTTATTAATGATTTTGATAAAACCTTTAAAACACTTTCCGGTTATCAGCAGCAGTTAATTTTCGTTACCGAAGCCGGCCTTGGAATTGAGATTGTAAAAGCTGCCCGCACGCTTTCAAAACTTGAAGAAATATCCCGAAACAAAGAGGTTTCGAAGGATGAAATTCAAAAGGAAATTGTAAAAGCAAAATCTGCGTTAAGCCAGTTTTACAAGGATTATTATTTGCCGCTCGATAGGAAAATATTTGTAAAGATGCTCGAATCGTACCGGTCAGGATTGGATAAATCCCAATTGCCAGCGGTTTTTGCGATGATTGAAAAAGAATACAAAGGCAATATCCAGGCTTATGCTGATGAAGTTTTTGAAAAATCAATGTTTTCGGATTCTTTGCTGGTCATGAACTTTCTGAACGATTACAAATCTTCAAAGTATAAGAAGATTTTGAAAGACCCGGCTTTTATCCTGGCAAAGGAAATGGGGGATCATTACATCAAAAAAATTTCTCCTTCAGTAAGTATTCTGGAAGCCCGCGTTGACAGCATGATGCGCCTCTACATGAAGGCGCAGATGGAGATGCGGCCCGAAAATCGTTTTTATCCGGATGCAAATTCAACGTTACGGGTGGCTTATGGAAAAGTAAAACCTTATTACCCGAAAGATGCCGTATTTTACGAATATCAAACCACGCTCGAAGGGATCATCGAAAAGGACGACCCGGCAATTTATGATTACGTGGTTGATGAACGGCTGAAAAAACTGTATGCAAACAAAGATTACGGAAAATACGGTTATGATGGAACCATGCCTGTTTGTTTTATCGGGACAAACCATACAACCGGCGGCAATTCGGGCAGCCCGGCTTTAAACGCCGACGGTCAGCTCATCGGTCTTAATTTCGACAGGTGCTGGGAAGGCACCATGAGCGACCTGATGTACGACGCTGATCAATGCCGCAACATCATGCTCGATGTGCGGTATTTCCTGTTTATCGTTGATAAATTTGCCGGAGCGCATCATCTGATTGATGAGATGGTTTTGGTGGAATAGCTAATATTAAAAGCTGGGATAAAAATGATGATTAGAAAATCATACAATTAGACCGGCTTTACCATTGATCCAATTTTGCAGATGATTTCTGCAAAATCTGAAAAAAATCAAAAATCGAGGATTAAAGTAAAAAGATATGAAAACAAAAATCACCGAACTTTTCGGGATAAAATACCCGGTTATCCAGGCAGGAATGATCTGGTGTTCGGGCTGGAAATTAGCTTCGGCAGTTTCAAATGCCGGTGGACTTGGTCTGATTGGCGCCGGCTCGATGCATCCTGATGTTTTTGAGGAACACATCAAAAAAATGAAAGCCGCCACCGACAAACCCTGGGGCGTAAATCTGCCGTTGCTTTACCCGCAGATGGACGAAATCGTCAAAATTGTTTTAAGAGAAAAGGTAAAGATTGTTTTTACCTCGGCAGGAAATCCCAAAAAATGGAC
>CAYOWJ010000303.1:0-4282 GCA_964407625.1 uncultured Lentimicrobiaceae bacterium | reverse complement strand
GAAAAATAATGTAACCAAAAAAATACGCCTGAATAATGAAAAACCTGGTCAGCAAAATTTCAGGTTGCCAGAATGTTAATTCCGGATCGCTGCAATATCAGCCACTGCTTCGATGGCTGTTTCGATCTCATTTTCGGTGGTAAAAGCACCCAGGCTTAGTCTGACAGAGCCATGAATTTTGTCGGTGCCCAAAACCTCATGAACGAGCGGTGCACAATGAAGTCCTGTACGGCAGGCAATATTATAATCAACGTCGAGCATCATGCCAACATCAGCCGAATCGAAACCTTTGATGTTAAAACTAAGTACCGGATTGTGGTTAATGATGCTTTCAGCACAATAAGTTGTTACGTTTTCGTTGATTTGAATTCCCTTTCTGAGCTTGTCCCAAAGCATCATTTCTTTTTGATGCAGGTTTTCGATACCCTGTTCTTTTATCCAGGTAACACCTGCATTTAAGCCGGCAACCCCAAGTAAATTCAAAGTTCCGCATTCAAGGCGGTAAGGAAATTCCTCTAAATGTGTTTTTTGTGCTGATCTAACACCGGTTCCTCCAAAGCGGGTATATTTTACAGGAACATGCTCCACCACATACGAGCCGCCAATTCCGGTAGGTCCCATCAGGCATTTATGGCCCGTAAATATCAGGACGTCGATGTTCATTTCCTTAATGTCGATCGGGATATTACCAGCACTCTGGCTGGCATCAACAACCAGGATTACACCGGCTTCCTTGCAGATTTTGCCAATTTCGGTGATGGGCTGAATGGTGCCGATTACATTAGAACAATGGTTTATCACAACCATTTTGGTGTTACTTTTTATCGCTTTTTTTATGTCTTCAGGATCAATAAAGCCCTGGTTATTGAATGGTAAATGATCAACATCGATAATTCCATTAATGTTTAAATGATGCAATGGGCGCAGCACCGAGTTGTGTTCAAGTTTGGTTGTAATAATATGATCCCCTTTTTCGGCAAGCCCCTGAATGATCATATTTAGCGAATCGCTGGCATTATAGCTGAAAGTCAGCCGGTTTGGATCGTCGCCATTAAAGAGCTGAGTGAGAATTTTCCGGGTATTGAAAACCAGTTCTTCTGTTTCGATGGCCGCATCAAAGCCCGATCTTCCGGGATTTACTCCATGTTTCCGATAAAAGGTATCCATAAACTGATACACTTCTTCCGGTTTTGGAAATGATGTTGCTGAGTTGTCGAGATAGATTAATCCGCTCATTTTTTTGTAGTTATAATAGTTTCGAAATCGACGAAGTTTTGTCTGTTAAAATCTGTATTAAAAGTAAAATGCTAATCGATAATCAGTGCATCCGCCACAATTTCGGCAATCGTTTTTATTTGAATTCCCAATTTGTAGGTCGAATTTATTTGAGTTAGTTGATCAACACAATTATGACAAGGAGTTGCCACGATTTTGGCGCCTGTTTTTTGAATTTGTTCTGCTTTAAGCCTGGCAATTTTTATTCTTCGTTCGTTGTATTCGCTCATAGCAAGTTGCCCGCCACCACCACCGCAACAAAAGTTTTCGATTCCGTGAGGAGTCATTTCGGTAAAATTTGTGACAGCATTTTTAATGATGTATCGCTGTTCTTCAACAATTCCGCCACTTCTCACCAGGTTGCAGGGATCGTGAATGGTAACCAGGTCTTTGATTTTTTCAGGGTCAAGTTTTATCCTGCCGTCCCTGATGTATCCGGCAATTAATTCGACCGAGGTGAGCACTTCAAAAGGATAGGATTTGCCTATAACATTCGGGCCTTCCCATCTGAATGCCCTTGAACCATGGCCACACTCGGCTAATACGCATTTTTTGGCTTCGAGGTTTTGCATCTCGTCAAAAAGCCTGTTCACAATAATCTGAGATTCATCCGGATTGTTGGTGTAATACGCGTAATTGGTAACATCGTACATTTTGGTTGATAAGGTCCAGCTTTCGTTGGCAGCATAAAAAATCTTTGCCATGGCTGAAATGGAAAGCGGGAAAAACTTGGGCTCCCGTGGATTCAGGGTGTAAAGAATTTCTTTCCCTGTTTCATTTAAAGGAATTTTTGCGTCATCGTTGCTAACCTCCATTTGTAAATCTTCCTGCAGCCATTCAAGCGTTTCGATAAAATCGGTTTCCGAAATCCCCATGTTGTTGCCGGTTTCGAGGGCGGAATTAATTGTCGATTGAAGCGCATCCGGCGCATAGCCCATATTTGTTAGCAATTTTCGGCCTGTCCGCACAACGAAACTTATGTCGATGCCAATGGAGCAATGCGTGTTACAACGGCCGCACATGGTGCAGGCGCCATAAAGCAGGTCAACCATTTCCCGAACAGTTGCTTCATCAAGTTTTCGCGCCCCTACCAGGCTTGGAAAGGCTTTCCCGGCAAGTGTGCAATACCGCCTGTAAACCGAAGCTATCAGATCGACTTTTTTTGCAGGGACATATTTTTCGTCGGGCATTGCATTGTAATAAATGCAGCTTTCGGCACAAAGGCCGCAATGCACACAAGCATTAAGATGGGCGTGGAGTTTACTGTCCTTTTGGTTTGCAAATACTTCAAGCCCTTTTTTGATTTTATCTATTGAAAGTTCTCCCATTTTGTGAGGTTTAGATTTTTTTTGGTGGCCAGACACCACGCCAACCATAAAAATATCCCAGGTGATATCGTGCAGCAAAAAAGTACACGGCATGCTTTAGCTTCCCAAGCGGAATGTAAACCAATAATATGCTTACAATGATGTAATATGCCGGCTGCCAGTTTTCGTGAAGCAGAACTGCTGCAGTTAATATCTGAAAAAAGGTTACCAGCAAATTAGAAATGTAATCATCGGGATTTGATAAAGTCCGAAGTCGTTTAATGACCATTCTCTTGATCAGGATTCCAACACCGCACAGGGCTGAAATAGCCAGAAATCCTGCAATAAACTCTGAAATCAGTTCATTGATTGCTATTTGTGCCAAAAAGAAAAAGAAAACAAAAATCGAAATGAATGTTCCCAGATGATAAAATATTCCGGCAACGTATGTCGGAATGTGTAAGAAAGCTGATTCTTTGCGTGAAGGACTCATTGCTCCACTAAAAGCGTACATCAGCGAAGGAACGATGTCACCTTTTTGAGGTGATAAATCTTTTGGTTTACCTAAACTGATTAATCTGGTTAAATGAATTATTAAACCTGCAATGTCCACTGCCAGACACGCAATTGCAAGCCATTGATACCACTCCATCAGGCGCTGATAATTTTAAACACAACCATCTGGTTTTGGAAGTCCGGCAATCCGGCAGGCACCACGGGCAGGCCCTAATGGGAAAAGCTCGTAAATTTCCCTTAATCGCAGTCCGGTTTCTTTGCAAATTACCCGTATCATGGGGGCGTTGCCTTTTTCTTCGTAATTGCTCCGGATAATATTAATGATTGCCCAGTGCTTTTCATTCATTTCGTCAATTCCGTCATATTTGGCGAAAAGCCTGGCCACTTCTTTGTCCCAGATATTTGGGCTGGACAGGAAACCATCGCCATCAACTTCAAAAGTTCTGTTTTCGATTTCAATTGTTGCCATTAAAAATTGTTGTTAAACATTTAAACATCGGAATTTTCATCAAATTTGTCGATTATTTCATCCACGGTCAGGCTGGTATCAGGCAAAACAAAGTCAGGGCAAAAGCCTAATATTTCTTTGGTTTGAAACCTTTTACAGGTTCCCCACTTTTGTTTACCATCAATGCAGTAAAGCGGAATATAGTGCTCACGGCTCAGTTTCCCGGTATTAAATCCCGGTGAATTTATCAATCTGCAGCTTTGATAGTTTGGACACGAACTTTCAGTCATTTCATCGAAAAATTTGAGGGCGAAAATTATAAAAAATTATTGTAAGAATGATTCTGTATTAATCTGATGATTTTTATCTGGAAAATCACATGACCTATTACGTGGATGGTTTTGTGGAATATTTTTTAAAAGCCAGGCTATCAGAAAATTAGCAAATTTTTAAGAAGATTAAGATAATGGTTTTGATGAATGGTGAATGTTCTTGCCGGGTAGCGTTATTAAACCGAAGTGTTGAAAGTTGATTTCTTAATGATGCTATTTTTTGGGTTGAACAAGATTTTATCTTGAAAAACCGATTATTTCTCTTTGATAAATGATCAATTCCGCTTAATGAATTTCGCCCGCAAATGCACCCTTTTCTGAAATTGTTGTTTTGAGAAGGATTATTGAGCCTTTATGCTTTTAGAAAATCTCCGGATGATCCATCCAAAACTTTAGTGAATTCA
>CAYOWJ010000302.1:0-4306 GCA_964407625.1 uncultured Lentimicrobiaceae bacterium | reverse complement strand
AAATCACAAATCATAAATCATCATGTTAGGAGACGTACTTTTAATCACCGAAAAGCATAAAAATGCTGCTGAAGTCATTTTTAAATACATTATGGCCCGGCGAAAAGACAAAATGATCATCGCAATTTCCGGCGAATCAGGGTCGGGAAAAAGCGAACTTACGCACACCCTGGCAAAGCGCCTTCGTCGCGAAGACATCTTTGCAAAACCTTTGCACACCGACAATTACTACACCTCCGATCCGCTTGTACGCAAGGAATGGCGGGTAAGTCAGGGTATCGAAAATGTGGTTGGCTACAGCGAATACGACTGGGCCACCATCCACAAAAACATCGAAGATTTTAAACGCGGACGTAAATCGGAAATGCCTTGTGTTGATTTGGTCACCGAGCAGGTTGACAGGCTCATCACCGATTTCTCAACTGTGGACATGCTCATTGTTGACGGACTTTATGCCATGAAAGCAGAAGGTGTTGATCTCAAAATATTTATCGAGCTTACCTATCTGCAAACCAAAGACAAGCACACCAAAGATTCGCGCGGTAAAGAAATGATGGATGAAGCCCGCTGGGCTATACTTCACCAGGAACACAACATGGTTCAGGCACTCAAACCCATGGCTGATTTGCTCATCAACCTCGACTACCAGGTGGTGGAAGTGCAGAAATAGGCGGTTGGCCGTTACGATGGTAAGTTAATTTCCGGGTTGGTGGAAGCTGAAAAATAGCAGGTTAGTTTTGGTATTTGCGAACTGCACGCAAGCCATGAAACTAAACTTTGAGATCATGTTTTAAACAATTTGCAAAATAGTTTTGTTATCAATGGGTATTATTATCATATTAGTTTAGCTTTATGGAAACACCGATCATATTTTGGATATTTTTTAATGTCTTTGTTCTTCTAATGTTGGCGCTTGACTTGGGCGTTTTTCATCGAAAAAGTCATGAAGTGTCAGTGAAAGAGGCATTAACATGGACTTTTGTATGGATTTTTCTTTCGTTGATATTTAATGTAATCATTTATTTCTGGAAAGGACAGCAGCAGGCATTAGAGTATTTTACCGGATACCTGGTCGAAAAGGCATTAAGTGTTGATAATATCTTTGTATTTATCATGATTTTTACCTACTTCCAAATTCCCACAAAATATCAGCATAAAGTTCTTTTCTGGGGTATTATTGGGGCATTAATCATGCGTGTGATTTTTATTTTTGCTGGTGTTGCGCTTCTTGAAAGGTTTCATTTTACGATTTATATTTTCGGAGCATTGCTTATTTTTACCGGGATCAAAATGTTTAATCATAACAATTCAAAAATTGATCCCAATAGAAATCCGGTTTTAAAATTCTTTAAGAAGTTTATGCCTGTAACACAGACTTTGCATGATGATAAATTCTTTACCAAAATTGATGGCCGACGATTTGCCACTCCATTGTTTTTGGTTTTGATTCTCATCGAAACAACCGACCTGATTTTTGCTGTTGACAGCATTCCGGCAATTCTAGCAATTACTCAGGACCAGTTTATTGTTTACACATCCAACGTTTTTGCGATACTTGGATTACGTTCGTTGTATTTTGCCCTGGCCGGAGTTATTCACCGTTTCTGGCTTTTAAGCTATGGTTTAGCGGTTGTCCTAATTTTTGTTGGTATTAAAATGACACTGATCGATTTTTATAAAATACCCATCGAATGGTCGCTCTTGTTTATCGCCGCAATAATAACGGCAAGCATTTTCTTATCATTGAAATTTGAAAAGAAATAGGCAGTTTTTTCCAAAATTGTAAAATAATGAACTGGTTCATCGAAATACCACGAAAGATAGTCGATAGCAGACTCTTCAATTATTTTATTTTCTTACTTATCCTTCTGTCGGCTGTTATTATTGGGTTGGAGACTTATCCCAATTTGGCAAATCAATACCACGATATTCTCTCTTTAATTGACCGGATTATAATCGCGCTGTTTACAATAGAAATAGCTTTAAAAATAATTTCAAACGGCAAGCAAGCCTGGATTTATTTTTTAGACCCATGGAATGTTTTTGATTTCATAATTGTAGCAATATGCCTTATTCCATCCAACGATACGCACTATTTTGCGGTCTTTCGGATATTAAGGATTTTGCGGATTTTACGGATGATAACCGTTTTCCCCAAATTAAAGTTGATAGTAAGTGCATTACTTAAAAGCATTCCTTCGATGGGCTATGTCATTATGCTTATCGGAATACTTTTTTATGTATATGCAATTGTTGGTGTATTTGTTTTTGGAGGCAAGGATCCAATGCACTTTGGCGATTTGCACCACGCGTTTGTTACCCTTTTCAAGGTGTTAACACTCGAAGGCTGGACGGATATCATGAATGTTCATATTTTTGGAGATGCTGATAATGAAAAGATGCAGATAATATCGTTATGGCCATTCTTTTATTTTGCAAGTTTTATATTAATCGGAGCCATGATAATTATGAATCTTTTTATTGGTGTAATCATGAACAGCATGGAAGAAAGCCAAAAAGAATTGACACAGGAACTTAATGAGGCTAAGTATAAAGATAAGAATGCAGATGAGCTTTTTAAGCATATTATTACCCGATTAGATGATTTAAATGATGAAATCAAAAGTTTAAGAAAGTAATCGAAAAGGCCAGCGCTTAACATGGATTGGAGAACAATGCCGGTATGGTAGGTTATTGAAACGTTGTAGCCAGCTTCCCCCGATAGCTATTGTTTGTGCCTTGACCGGAAATCGCCCGCAATCCTCCTCGGTGGGTAGATTCCTGAGTTGGTTGCCATCTTCCTCAGGAAAAACTTCTGTTTCTTTTTCAAGATAATCTTTGGAAAAAATAATTGTGATAATTTGGCTTTGAATTTTGTAATTTCGTAACCTCTCGAATTTAACACTTACCTTTGTTTTGGTCAAGATTTTGATAAACAGGAATAGATAACGCGTAATTTTATGGAGATTTTGGTCTTAACAATATTGATTTTAGTAAATGGTTTTTTTGCACTATCAGAGATCGCATTAGTTTCAAGCAAACGGATGCGATTGGAGCAAAGAAAAAATGAAGGGAGTAAAGGGGCAAAAGTTGCACTAAAGCTACTTGATAATTCCGAAAACTTTTTGTCTGCAATTCAAGTTGGGATTACATTAATTGGGATAATAACCGGAGTTTACGGAGGTATGAATATTGCCGATGATGTTGCTCCATTTTTTGAAAGAATTGTTATTTTCCAGAACTATGCAGATCAAATAGCATTGTCAGTAACTGTTGTAATTATTACCTACTTTTCTATTGTAATAGGAGAACTAGTTCCCAAAACCATAGCATTAAACAACCCTGAGAAAATTGCAATACGGGTTGCACCAATTATTTTTTATTTCAATGGTGTTTTTTATCCATTTGTAAGGCTTTTATCCATTTCAACGAATTTTGTTAAAAGGTTAATGGGGATAAAGAAACAAACAGAACAAATAACCGAGGCTGAATTACGTCAGATGATAAAGTTTGCTTCAGTAGAAGGTGTTATAGCAAAAGAACAAAACATAATTCACGAAAAAGTCTTCTATTTTGCTGATAAAAAGGCGAAACATATTATGACCCACAGGACTGATGTGAAATGGATTGATACTGATAAAAAAAATGCAGAAATAAAAAAGGAATTACTTGAAACTCAATATAGCAAGTTAGTTTGCGGTAACGGTAGCCTGGATAATTTTAAAGGTATAATATTTTTAAGAGATTTTTATAAATTGATTTCTGAAACAGAGAACTTTAATATTGATACAATAATCATCGAACCATTAGTTGTTCCAGACAGCATAGAAGCCCAAAAAGTTTTAGAATTATTCCGACAGAAGAAAGTTCACATTTGTTGTGTTGTGAATGAATACGGAGGTTTTGAGGGATTAATAACGTTGCATGATATTGTCGAGAATATTGTTGGTCAAATTCCAGATGAAGGTGAGGCTTATGAACCAGATATTTTTATTAGGGATGATAATTCTATTTTAGTAAGTGGCGATGCGCCAATCGAAATACTTAGTGAAATAGTTGAAGGTTTTACCATTGATTTTGATAACATAAACTATTCAACTGTTGCAGGTTTTGTTTTTAATCAAATTAATAGGGTTCCTCAAACCGGAGATAAATTTACATATTTAGATTATAATTTCGAAATCGTTGATATTGACGGTGTTAAAATTGATAAAGTATTGATTGCTAAGATAAAATGAAAGTACTACACAACATGTGGAATAAGAAATGCCGGGATAGTAGGTTATTCAAGGGTTGTAGTTCGCTT
>CAYOWJ010000301.1:0-4329 GCA_964407625.1 uncultured Lentimicrobiaceae bacterium | reverse complement strand
AATATACACTTACATTATCTACAGAGGTAGCTCTTACTGTTGCAACACCAACACCTGTTCCGGTAACCAATCCGTTTGCATTAACCGAAGCAAATCCGGAACCTGATTCCACTGACCAGTTAACATTTTGGGAAAGACCCGGTGCATTAACGGTGGCTTCGAGCTGTAAGATTTCTCCTACAACAATTTCAGTATCAACGCCACCTGCTGTATTTATCACAACTGGCATTGCGGTACAATTACCAGTAATATCATATACCATATAAAATCCACCTTGACTTCTCCATCCGTGACCATCCGCTGTGTTAATAAAAGCAGCGTGTAGGCCATTTCCCGGGGAAAGAGTTGCAGTCCAATATACATTACTGGTAATATTTGTGTAGGCTCTGGAACTTAACCAATAATTTCCCTGATCGAATGTGACAGCTTTGGCTAAATACATTTCCACATCAAAATAGTCCCATAAAGAATTTGCTTCACCTACATAAGTTACAATTGGAATAATATTGCTAACCACGGTAATTTCATCTCCGGGTTGCCCGTTATCATCCTTCATAAAATGAAGGTCAAAAGAAGTAACCGTTGCATCCTTTTCAACCATAAGCCGCATTCTTACGGTACTTATAGCAAACCTGACTTCATCATCCACAACAAAATCAGCAGCTGCAAAAGCCGGATGGCTAATGGTTAATCCATAGTCAAGGTTCATTGTCTCAGTACCTTGAGTACACCCGTTTTCAAATACATTTACCCTGTAATCAGCATAGAGGTTAACGTTGGCATCAACGGTGGCACGTACGATGGCATAGCCTTCGGAAAGCGAAGTGATCAAACCATTTTGATCGATGCTTACCACGTCAGATCCTTCTTCAATTGACCATGTCACATACTGGTCAGCTTCAGGAGGAGTTACTGTTGCAATCAATTGCAAAGTGTTGTCCAGTCCCAAAATATCGGGATAACCTCCATCTTCGGTTGCCACGCTAACCTCCTGAGGTAAGACAGGACTGATCTGGTTTGTAATGGTAACATCGATTGTATTAAAAATGGAACTGTTCTCAGCAGATTGAGCTTTAACTGTTACTACTGCATTAGAAGCTGTTGCGGTAAGTAACCCATTTTGATCAATTGTTGCATGGCTTTGGCCTGAAACAACACTCCACACCACCAGTTGGCTCGCTTGCTCCGGATATACTGTTGCCAAAAGCTGAAGGCTTCCACCGTCAGTATTGATTTCAGGATTACCTCCACCTAATGGAGTTATTACAAGGCTTTCTGCAGCTACAATCTCAAGGTTAAGCTTTTTGACGGATAGCTTCCCAAGGCCGGAATCAACAAAGCCAAGGAATAAGTTACCATTGCTATCTACTGCAAGCGAATTATTAGTGGCCTGATTTACAGACGCCCAACCTGTTCCAGCTTGATACCAGGTATTGGTCGCCTCATCATAAGCCATCACGTAGTTTCTGAGGAAGTTTTCATCTTCCCAGTTACTAGCAGCAACATATATGATATCGTTGTCGCCAATTGCTATACTAATATGTTGAACTCTGTTCGCTGTAAAGTTTTCCGGGCCAAGTTGCGACCATGTTTCTCCATCAAATTTCTTTACATTCAACTTACGACCACCGGTATTGTCTGACACATATGCTAAAAACAAATTATTGTTCAAATCAACAGCAACTGTTGAGTTATAGTTTTCGGAAGTTGTGGCAGGTGCAATATTCGGCACATTGCCGACGGGCTGCCACAAATCGGTTGTAGTGGCATTGACAAGATTGGTGTAAACATGTACAAAACCGTTATTGTTCCAGCTTACGTAAATTCTGTCATCGTTGGCAATCGTCATAGATAAATAGGAAGGTCCCCCTCCACAGAAGCCTGAGTTTCCGACCTGCTCCCATGCTCCATTTACATATCGCCTAACTATTCCGGAACTTTCCCCTGTAGCAACAAACAAAGTACCGTTTGCTGATACAGCCGAAGCCTGAAAATTTATTGTGACAGATGTAGCATCAGGCAGGTTTTCCCATGCATTGTTTATAAACTTGTGAACATTAAGGCCTGCTGCAGGCCAGCCAGCCTGATTTGTAAAGTAAACAACTCCTTGTGCATCTAATGACAAAGAATTGTAGGCTGCAGTAGCCGAAGTCATACCAGGTCCTCCTCCCAGATAACTCCAGATGTTTCCATTAAACTTTTGAACTGATCCCTTTGCTACCGACACATCATAATAACCCACAACAACATTGTCCTGGTAATCAACTTTCAGCGCTAGTCGACCAGCATTTGCGGCTGATATTCCAGTGGGATCACCAACAGGTTCCCAAACTTGTGCCTTCATTTGAAAGCTTAATGCAACAGCTACTAATAAACAGATAACAATTTTCTTCATGAAATTAAAATTTAGCTAATTAATAAATTTGAACTGATGTTTAAAATTCTCGTTTTCGGTAGCTAAATTAACCACGATGGTTGGAACATTTTGAGAATGGCATACAGCATAGGTTACCATTATGAGGAAAACCGGGTACTCGACAGATACTCCAAATTGATTATCTTATAGTTACAAAGCAATCAGATTGCTCCAAACCAGTTGTAAATGTCTACTGAGGTAGGAATATTAAACCTTTTGCGAATCCTGTACTTCTTATTTTGCACAGTTCGGGTTTCAATAAATTTCAGTCGTGCAATTTCTTTGGTGGATAAGTTCAATTTCAGAAGTGCGCAAAATTCAATCTCGGGTTTTGATAATTGAGGATTGATTTCCAGTAAGCGTGAAGAAAATTCAGGATAAGCCTGTTCAAAGGCAAATAAAAATCCGGGATCGTTATTTTTTACCAATTCAATGAGTGAATTGTAAATATCCTGTGGAGGGAGGGGCGGTCTTTTTTGTTTTTTTTTAATAAGATAAATAATTAAGAAAAAACTTCCAAGTACAATCATCAGGAGGGTAAAAATCAACCAAACATTCGTAAGGTTTTTTTTTTCAGGTTGCTGATCTTTATCAATGATCATTTGGAGAGAGCTGTATTTAGTCTGAAGATTCTGTATTTCGAGTTCCTTAAGTTTATTATCGAAAAGGATTACACTATCATTATTCCCGGTCTGTTTGTAAAGATCAACCAAATCGGTATAAATGCCTCTCAAATTAAGTTGTTCGCCAGTTTTTCCGCAGATTTGTAAAGCTTTTTGATAATAGGATATTGCTGTTTGAAATTCATTTTTTTCTTTGTAAACCCGACCTAAAACGAGATAATTAGTAACCATGATCTTATCATCATCGATATTCGAAGGTTTAATCTCAATCGATTTTAATGCGAAGAATTCAGCAGAATCCAGGTTGTAAAAAGAATAGGCGGTCGCAATGTTGGAATAATTCAGGTACTGAAAACGAATAATATCTGAAATATCTTCCAATACTTCGTATTTTTTAATGCCTTGCATTAATTTGGCCACGGCTTTTTCTGGCTCACCCCTGTCCAGGTAAACATTGGCAAAGCTGTTAAGCACATTTGATTTGGCAAGAACAATTTTTTTATTCTTCGAATTATCTTTCTCCAGAATTTCATAGGCTTTACCAAGATGAATTAATGCTTTGTCAAATAATTGGTTGATGGAGTAAGCCTCCGAGAGATAAACATTTGCCATCGACTGTGCATACAAATCGTGATATCGGTCAGCTTTATCTTCCAAATTCTCAGAAGCCTCAATCATATTTTCAAGTTGATTTTTCTGATAAAAATAACGACACTTTCGTTCCAACAGTGTAAGTTCCGACATGGTATCATTTGCTAATACTGCCTGGCCAATCAATCCATCCAATTCAGCGTAAGCCGAATCCAGGTTGAGATTAAAAAGACGGGCATTGTTAATAACTTTTTCGTTAAGGCTATTGTTGCTTCCTGATTGCGAAAAACAACTTAAACAGCTAATAATAAACACAATCAAACCTATACTTTTAACTATTTGTCTCAATGTAATCATGTTAATCATTAATACTGTACCACTCAACTTTCCGAAATTACTAAGAACGATAATGTCCGCAGAATCCCAAAAGTTTGCAATTCATCATAAATTGTAAAACTCCTCAAACCGAGCAAAAGTAATCACAAACCAGTTACTAACCAAATCCCGTAAATTGCTCTCATTTGAGTTTGAAGTAAAGATAAATCCAGTCTAACGTAAAATGGGGATGCACGAAACTTAATTCACAAACCAATTTTTCTCCACATTCATCTGCTAAAGCGATAATAGTATTCGCCAACTGGAAAAAATCTCTGGAATTATTAAAACATTTCCTTTCCAGATGAAATTCGGCATGAGGCA
>CAYOWJ010000300.1:0-4371 GCA_964407625.1 uncultured Lentimicrobiaceae bacterium | reverse complement strand
GCGCGGCTTACAAGTGCAGCGGGTTTTTCGATCCCGTATTTCCAGCGGATCATTTCGATGATGCCCGGAATATCTTTTTGGATAAATTCCTTCATCACTTCCGGGGTGATATCGCGTGGACCAATTCCTGTGCCGCCCGTGGTGATGATAATATCAAACCCGCTCTCCAGCGACTCTTTTAAAAGATTTCTCAACTGATTTTCATCATCCGGGATGATGATGTTTTCGGTTTGAAGCCGCCAGCCTATCTTTTTAAATTGCCCGATAAGTTCAGCAGTGACCGCGGGGCCGCTCAGATCTTCATAAATCCCTTTACTGGCACGGTCGCTGAGGGTGATAATCCTGGCTTTAAAAACTTTAGGAATATACTCCATTTCGTCACCGGCCAAAAGAACGCCGCCTTGTTTTACACGGCAGAAAATTCCTTCGTGCGGCATAACGTAATTTCCCGGCTCACGGAACTTATCATGAAAAGGCTTTCCCTTTTGGATAACTTCGAGAATGACCTCATCTTTTACAAAACGATCGAAGATTTTAACATCCAGCATTTTTTCGGCCTCAAAGGTGATGTTTTCGGCAAAATGTCCAAACTCCAACGGCCTGGCACCGGTTATTTCCGAAAATATTTCAGCATGTGCAATGTCGAATAAACTTACCTGCCCAGATATTTCGGCAGGAGCGTCGCCTTCAGCCCCGGCCTGGCCGAGGATAAGTTTTTCTACCGGAAATTTCTTGCCACGGTTTGACGCTGTATTTACAGAAAGTATGCTTATTTTTTGTTGCATGATGTCAATTCATGGGCATTTTAATGCATAAAATGCCGGTTAGTAATTTTTGATTTCAAACGGCCCATTCAAAAGTTCTATCCGAAAACCGGATAATTTTCATTTTTCACAAATCTTATCTCATCGCCGGCTTTGATGCTGCCGGTTTTGATCACTTTTGCAAAAATGCCTTCTTTGGGCATCACACAATTTCCGACTTCATTAAAAATGGCGCAGCCGGTTCCGTGGCATTTCTTGCCAATCTGGGTTATTTCGAGTTCCACCTCACCGATAACCAGGTGGTCGCCGGGCGTGGTTTCATAAAGGACAATCCCTTCGGTGGTGATGTTTTCGGCAAACTCGCCGTATTTTATTTTTCGGTTCGCCTGATTTTCCCATTTTTCGATACTTTCTTTGGCCAGCAAGCTCACCTGACGGTGCCAATCACCGGCATGGGCATCGCCAGAAACACCTTTTTCGTTGATAGAAATTTCGGGCACCGGTGTTTTTATGGTGCCTTTTTCGGTTGAAATATTTACACTGATTACGCTGATTGGCATATTTTAGTTTTTATGGGGCAAAGATAGCGGATTTTCTTCTTCCTTTTAAACGCTGACAGGTCCTGGGGACGCTGTCAGGTTTAGGGAGAACAAGACCTGACAGCGTGCGCAGCGCCTGTCCGTCAAATTTCGGAATATCCAATGTAGAATATCGAATATCGAATGTAAAATGCATTACGAAAGCGCTTTAATGGGCGTTGAAAATTCGAGATTGGACACTCTAAATTTTTTCTTTTTTTTCAACGCTGACAGGTACTGCGAATATTTACAAAAAGGGTGGTTTTCTGGTTTAATTAAACCTATTTTTGCCCATGATAATTTCGGTATTTCAGAGGGCCTGTGATGAATAAATCCGAGGAGTTTTTTCTTTTACAACGAATTAAGGAGGGAGATACCCATGCTTTTGAGGTTATCTTTAATTATTATTACAGCAACCTGAGCAGGTATTTGCTGCTGTTGTTTAAAAACGAACTGCTTGTTGATCACATCGCCCAGGATATTTTTGTTTATCTGTGGGAAAACAGGGAAACCCTGGAGATCAAAACATCGTTGGAATCATACCTCTATTCGGCAGGTCGTTATAAAGCGCTTAATCAGATCCGCGACAACCAGCTTCAGGAGGTCATCAGGAAAAAAATCGGGACTACTCCCGGCAGTGCACTGATCGAAAACCATGAGATGGAAGACCTCGAGCTCAGGAACATCATCGACGAGGCCATTACGGCGCTCCCTGAACGCTGTCAGCAGATTTTCAGACTGAGCCGTGAAGACGAAATGAGCTACCACGATATCGCCACTTTTCTGAATATTTCGATAAATACCGTCGAAGGCCAGATGTCGATTGCCTTAAAAAAACTCAGATCGATACTCAAACCTTATTATTTAAAGATGCTTTTCATCGCGTAATTATTTTTATTAATGAGCGGTTAATAGTCGATTTCATCCCTACGGGACTTTTTATTTTTTCTTATCTTGCATTCTACCAACATTTTACCCCTACGGGCATACGCGTCAACCTAATTTAGCTATTTGTTTGGATAACAGCGATTTACTTTTACTTAACCGCATCAGGACATAAGTATCCCTGTCCTCTATGAACCATTCCATTTCTTCACCTTTCTCTATTTTTCCTGCTTCTGCAACAGAAGCAGGAAAATTGACATAAAATGATTTTGTTTTTCCACGTTCAACACGCTGAATTTTAACTTTTGAGCCCATTTAATTTGTTTTTTATTAATAGTATTAATACTATTGCAAATATAATTTTAATTTCAATATCATGGCAAAAAAACACTCCGGAAAACGATTTTTTTGATATGCTTCAATTAAATGGTCTGTCAAAAGAGCAAATAAAAACCCTGGCCAGGGAATTTGGGTTTACAAAACGCAATTCAGGTAAATTTGATCCCCCGGATTTCCTTTCTGTGTTTTGTCTTAAATCTCAAGTTGGCTCTCCAAGCTATAATGACCTGGCAATACGAATCGAGGTTACTTATGGTATCACAATAACTAAGCAAGCATTGTGGAAGCGGGTTAATGAGTTGTGTGTATTGTTTTTTCAGGCAATATTGGCACAAATTATAAAAAATAGAATTTTACAGGAGGAAGTGGATTATTTCGAGAAGATGGGCAAATACAATAGAATACTCATTCAAGACAGCACAATAATTAAAATTCCATTAAGACTTTTTGGGATATTTTCTGGTGTCTCAAACGGCAATAATGCGGTATGTAATGCCAGAATACAAGGCGTGTATGACCTTATTTCGGGCAGGTTTATTGATTTTTCAATTGACTCTTACAGCAAAAACGACCTACTAGCCGCACCTGAGTTGCGGATTTGCCAAGGAGACCTTGTTTTAAGAGATAGAGGGTATAGTACAATTAGTGAAATTGAGCGTCATGTAAGCAATGGTGCAGATTGTATTTATCGTCATAAACAGAGTTTTGTTTATCTACATCCAGAGTCCGGGCTACCTGTTAATCTGATGACTTTGCTTAGAAAAAAGAATCATATTGATATGATTGTTTGCCTGAATAACAAGCAACAAACCAAAGTTCGACTTTTGGCAGAACCAGTAACAAAAGAAATAGCAGATAACCGAAGACAAAAAGCAAAAAAGGAAATGAAAGGCCATAATCCAAGTGTAGAGTCACTTGAACTAATGGGGTACACAATTTTTATTACAACGATCATGGATCAGGATATTGATTTTGATCAGATAAGAAAGATGTACAGTCTGAGATGGAAAATTGAAATAATATTCAAAATATGGAAAAGCCATATGAATTTCGACAAAGTTCACAATGTCTCTAATAATCAACTGTTAATACTTCTTACCGCCAGACTTATTATGATAGTCTTGAAAACTCATCTATTGTATGTTACTTTTTGTTTAAAAGTTAAACAATACTGTGGAAGAGATTTAAGCATGATGAAATTTATAAAGTACACAATAGATAATCAAGAAGTCGTGGGTCAACTCCTGAAAGCTATAAATAACGAACCCGAAAACAACAAAGAATTACTCAATAAACTGGTCAGATACTGTGCATATGATAAACGCAAAAGAATGAATATGAAAGACTTGGAAAAATCAATCTTCTTAAGTTGACGCGTATGCCCGTAGGGGTAAAATGTTGGTAGAAAACAAGATACGAAAAAACAAAAAGTCCTGTAGGGACGTAATATTAACTTTGTCGGTCAATAGTGATTTTAAATAATAAGATAAATTAGAGTGAGCAAGCAAGTTAGTGAGTAATAATGCTCTGGATTAGCCCAACGAAGATTTGAAAATTTAAAAACTTTTTCTGGTAAGTATAGTTACATCTCCAAAATATTCCAAAGGGTATTTATTTTTCCAAGTTTGCAAGATATAAAACCTGCATTCGCATCCAAAGATTTTTTACTTTTGTTTGGTGAAACATTGACATAAACAGATCAGCATTGAGAAAATTCTTTAAGATATCTTTCCGGCTTTTTACTTCCAATTTTGAGCTAATCTTCTGGATAACAGCTCTTGTTTATCTGTTTTTTATTGATCCCC
>CAYOWJ010000299.1:0-4392 GCA_964407625.1 uncultured Lentimicrobiaceae bacterium | reverse complement strand
AAAAAAACAATCTGTGAAATCGGATTCTTCAGAGATATCTTTGCCAACCAGGATAAATTCGCCGAGTTACAGCAAAACGAATATGTACGTTACGAAAATCTTCCGCTCGAAACTGCCTTTGGCAAACGCATCAATGTCGAATTCATCAGCAATTTATACCTGGTAAACGAACAAAAAGTAATCCAGTGCAACATCAGGGATATTACCGAAAGGCGCAAAGCCGACGAGGCACTGCAAAGAAGCGAAATTCGCTCACGTGCACTTATCGAAGCCATTCCCGACTTGATATTCACACTCAACAACGAGGGAATTTTTCTTGATTATAAAGCTTCCATTAATGATCTCGCTTATCAGAAGCAAACGATTATTGGGAAAAAGAACAGCGACATTATGCCTGTTGAACTTGCCGGAATTATTGACGAAAAAATTAACCTTACCCTAACAACCGGGCAAATACAGTCATTCGAATATCAGTTGACATTACCCGTTGGAGGGCTTCGTGATTTTGAGGCCAGAATGGTACCCGGCGACTCCGACAAGGTTATTGCCATCGTTCGCGATGTTACCGATCGAAAGAAATCGGAAGCCGAAATAAAAATTAAAAACGAAGAGCTTGAACTGCTCAATTCGACCAAGGATAAATTCTTCTCCATCATTGCCCACGACCTGAAAAGCCCGTTTAATTCGATCATGGGATTTAGTGAAATTCTGGCTGAACAAGTCAGCGAAAACAACCTCAAAGGAATTGCAAAATATGCCGGAATCATCTTCAACTCGTCAAAACGCGCTGTCGGTTTACTGATGAACCTGATGGAATGGTCGCGCTCGCAAACCGGCAGGATGGAATTCGTTCCTGATACCATCGAAATAGTCGATTTTATTAGTGAAAATATAATTATGTTTGATGAGATTGCCAGGCAAAAATCGATTGTCATCAAAAAAGATTTACCGCTCCATGCGGCAGTATTTGCCGATCAGGATATGATAAACACGGTGATGAGAAACCTGCTCTCGAATGCCATCAAATTTACAAAGCCGGGTGGCGAAATCCTCATCAGCATCAACCAAAAACCAAACGAAATAACGGTTTCTGTTAAAGATTCGGGAATTGGAATTTCGGCAGACCGGATTGAAAAATTATTCCGCATCGACGAAAATTACTCCACTCCCGGCACCAACAACGAAATCGGCACCGGACTTGGATTGATTCTCTGCAAAGAGTTTATCGAAAAACATGGCGGGAGGATTTGGGCAGAAAGCGTATTGGGGAGTGGGAGCACGTTTTCGTTTACGCTGCCCGGCACCAGCTAATTTACAAAATACCATCCACAACCGGCTTTAATATTAAAGAGCAGTATCCTTTTCAGTCTCATATTCCGCTTAGCGGATACCCTTGATTTTAGCTCACCTTAGTGAAATTATTCACCTGCCGGAACTTTTTTAACGCCGGTGAAATTTCCACGGTTTCATCATGCTACAATACGAAATAAGTTACTTTTGGAAGTTCAAACTCTAGCATAACACTATTTGGGCTTTTGCAAATTTACATACTACAACTTACATTATGAAAATAAACAGCCTCGTTTGGTTAATAATAATCTGGTCAATAGTGATAATCTTTTCGTACCTGTGGAACTACAAAATCATTGTTTCGAACAACAATGAACTGGTTCTTAATAAATCGAAAGCCTTTTTTGAGCAGATTTTATCAGCCCGTGCATGGAACTCCAGTCATGGTGGTGTGTATGTTCCGGTAACCGGCAAAACCCAGCCAAATCAATATCTTGAAGACTCTTTAAGGGATATTGTAACCGTTGATGGACTAAAACTTACTAAAATTAATCCCGCCTACATGACAAGGCAGATTTCGGAAATTAACAGTGTTAATTACGATATTCAGTTTCACATTACGAGCCTCAACCCGATACGACCGGCCAATAAATCCGACGAATGGGAAACCATTGCACTGCATGAATTCGAAAACGGAACCCCCGAAATCCTCGAACTGGCAAAAAACGATTCATCTGTCGTTTACCGCTTTATGGCACCTTTGACCACAAAACAAAGCTGCCTGCAATGTCATGCCAAACAAGGCTACAAAGAAGGCAACATACGCGGCGGAATCAGTATTTCGTTCCCTGCCGCGCTGTATCTGAAAGTCGTTAACAGTCAGTTAATCAATCTTGCTGTAGTCCATTTTTTAATTCTGGTGCTTGGTATCGCCGGCCTTTTAATATTTTATCGGAAATTGAACGCCTATTTTTTGGTTATCAAAATCCAGAATCAGGAATTGGTTGAGCTCAATGCCGCCAAAGACAAATTCTTCTCCATCATTGCCCACGATCTCAAAAGTCCGTTCAATTCGATTATGGGGCTTAGCGAGGTTCTCGTCGAACAGATCCAGAAAAAGGACTATGCCGGGATAGAGAAATACGCCGGAATCATCCATAACTCGTCTCAACGTGCTGTCGATTTGCTGATGAACCTGATGGAATGGTCGCTTTCACAAACCGGCAGGATGGAATTCATCCCTGAGCAAATCGAAATGGTAGAACTGATTAATGAAGTAGACTATTTATCAAACGACATTGCCAGGCAAAAATCAATCACAATCAGCAAGGATGTTCCCAACCATGCCACTGTGTTTGCTGATAAGGCCATGATAAGCGCGGTTTTGAGAAACCTGGTTTCGAACGCAATCAAGTTTACAAAACCTGGTGGCCAAATCACTATTTCGGCAGTCGAAAAGCCAGACGAACTAATTGTTTCGGTTGCTGACACTGGCGTCGGAATTTCAAACGACAGAAACGAAAACCTTTTCCGCCTCGACGAAAGCTATTCAACCACCGGCACCAACAACGAAAAAGGTACCGGCCTGGGCTTAATCCTCTGCAAAGAATTTATCGAAAAACATGGCGGGAAGATTTGGGTTGAAAGCCAGGAAGGAAAAGGGAGTATATTTAGTTTTACAATCCCCACATTAAAATAGTACATCGAAAATACCGAGAAGAGATAAAATCGTTACTGATATGACTAATCTGAATAAATCAAAAGAAGAGCTTTCGATAGAATTGCAGGAACTTAAGCAGGAGTTAAGTTTATTAAAAACATCTTACGAAAAAGATATTGCCAAAGCCCGGCAAAATGAAATCAAATTGCAGATCAGCGAAGCGCAAAAAAAGGCCATCCTTAATGGAATTTCAGCAAATATTGCTTTTGTCGACAAGGATTTGAAAATTATCTGGGCCAATAAAACAGCGGCTCAATCGGTCAATAAAAACCCTGATGAAATGGTTGGTCATAACTGTCATCATTTTTGGGGTGACCCAAAGAATCCTTGCGAAAATTGTCCGTCATTAAAGGCTTTCGAATCTAAAAAGTCGGAACAAATAATCATAAACACTCCCAATGGAAAAATTTGGGAAGAAAAAGGCGAACCGATTTTTGATGAAGCAGGAAACCTGATTGGCGTAGTAGAAATTGCAACCGATATTACTGAACGAAAGCAGGTGGAAAATGAAAATGGAAAAATTCAAAAATTGCTTGAAGATTCGCAAAGAATCGGAAAAATAGGTGGATGGGAATTTAATATTGACACCCTGGAACTTAAATGGACTAAGGAGATGTACAATATTCATGAAGTTGATTTAAATTTTAAGCCAAACGTCGATCAGCGGAACAATTTTTACACCCCTGAATCCATCCCTGTTGTTAATAACGCTGTACACCGTGCAATCGAATTTGGCGAACCTTATGAAATTGATTCGGAAATTATTACCGCAAAAGGCAATCGTCGTTCGGTTAAATCAATCGGCAAACCAGATTTAGAAAATCGCCGGATTTTTGGCCTTTTTCAGGATATAACCGACCGCAAACGAACTGAAAAAGCGTTGCAGGAGAGCGAAGAAAAATACCGCATATTAGTCGAAAACTCGCTCGTGGGTGTTGTTCAAACCAAATTGAACGGCGAAGTATTGTATGTGAATGATGCCTTTGTTAAAATGTACGAAGCTGCATCGGCAGAAGAATTCATTGGCAAAAACATGACAGGAGTATACAAATACAACCGCGACCGCGACGAGGTGCTTCGCCTGCTCAAAAAGGACGGCCGGGTGGACAATTTTGAGGTGGTCGGCCTGACGACAAAGGGCAACGAAAAAACACGCTTATTAAGTGCTAAAATTTCAGGCGAGGTCATCAACGGCCTGGTGTTTGATATTACCGAACGCAAAAATGCAGAGGAGGCTTTGCGCAAAAGCGAACAGATGCTTCGTGAAACTGGGCGGATAGCCAAACTGGGCGGATGGGAAATTGACCTGGCCACTGAAAACCTTAAATGGACTGACGAAACTTATCGGATTCATGAAGTGGATCCACACAGTCAGCCCCTGA
>CAYOWJ010000298.1:0-4394 GCA_964407625.1 uncultured Lentimicrobiaceae bacterium | reverse complement strand
TTTTTTAATAAACTTATCAACCTCCTTTAAAAATTGCTGAAGGAATTTTACTTTTGCGGTTGTTTAATTTGAATTATGGAAATCAATTTTTATATTAACGACCCGCTGCGATTAAGCCTGTTAATAGCCTTTGCAGCGGTGGCGCTTATTCAGCTTCTTTATTTCTGGATATTCTTCAGCCGTCTGGCTTTTTACCGCCGGAAGCAGGTTTCGAAGGATAAGCCGCCGGTTTCGGTAATTATTACTTCGCACAGCGAGCTTAATTTCCTTGGCGATAACCTTCCTTTTATCCTTGAGCAGGATTATCCCGAATTTGAAGTTGTTGTGGTGAATGATAATTCCGACCACGATACCAGCGATTTTTTAAAACAGCTTTCGCTGGATAACGAAAAAATTCAGATCGTCGAACTCCAAAAAAACCTAAACTGGTTCAAAGGAAAAAAATTCCCATTATCCATCGGCATCAGATCGGCCAAATACAACGTTGTTGTTTTAACCGATGCCGACTGCCGACCCGTAAGTAATCAATGGCTTAGCGAGCTTGTTTCGGCCCGTACACCAAATACCGGAATTATTCTGGGCTATTCGGGATACGCTACAAAATCGAAAATCAACAAATTACTTCGTTTTTCAGCATTTTTTGATGCACTGTTTTATCTTTCGATGGCACTTGCCAAAATACCATTTAAAGGTGTCGGGAAAAATCTGTCGTACACCCGGCCATTATTTTATCAACAGCAGGGATTTATCTCACATTATGTCATCAAACCCGGCGATGACGAGTTATTTGTAAACAAAGCTGCAACCGGCAAAAACACCCGGGTAATCATCTCGCCCGACAGTAAAGTTGTTTCGATAAAGCCGCTGACCTTTGGCGAATGGCTTAAAGTCGAAAAGACACGACTGCGGCTCAGGAAAAACTTCAGGTTTTCGCACAGGTTTTGGTTGTTCATCTTTTCGTTTTCGCGATTATTGTTTTTTGGTTTGTTTGCTGCTCTTCTGGTGCTGGGCGTAAGTTGGATAATTGTGGTGCCTGTTTTGGCTTTGCGGCTGATTACCCAATGGATTCTTTTTGGAGCGAGCATGAAAAAACTCACCGAAAAAAACCTCTGGTTCTGGTCACCTTTCTTCGAAATCTTCATCATGTTCACCGACATTATTTTCTGGTTTATCCTTACCTTTTCCAGGAACAGGAAATGGGCATAGGTCGGGCCTGAAAAGTAGTTTTCCGGGGTGATGACGGTTATCTCCACATCAAAAATCACAGGAAGAAATCAAACATGAAATACAATTTTGATGAAATTATTCCGCGCGAAAATACGGATTGCGTTAAATATGATGTACGTAAAGCTTTTTTCGGCACCGAAGATGTAATCCCGATGTGGGTTGCCGATATGGATTTTCGCACGCCTGATTTTATCATCAAAGCAATCCGGGAGCGTCTTAACCACGAAATCCTTGGATATTCGATCAGAAACAAATCCTTTAACCAGTCCATCGTAAACTGGATGCAAAAGCGCCATGGCTGGGATATTCAGAAGGAATGGATCAGTTTCAGCCCGGGCGTTGTTCCGGCGGTAAACATGCTGGTTTTGTCCCTCACAAATCCAGGCGACAAAATCATTATTCAGCCACCGGTATATTTCCCGTTTTTTTATGCCATCGAAAATAATGGCCGGGTAAAAATCGAAAATCCGCTCGTGCTGGTAAATGGCCGGTTGAGTATGGATTTTGAGGATTTGAAAAAGAAAGCACCAGGCGCAAAAATGATGATCATCAGCCATCCCCACAATCCGGGTGGAAGCGTGTGGACAAAAGATGAACTGCTCCAAATGGCTGAAATCTGTATCGAAAACGATGTTTTGATTGTTTCAGATGAAATTCATTCCGATCTGATTTTTGAAGGATTCAAACATATTCCGTTGGCATCTTTGTCGGATGAAATCGCTCAAAAAACAATAACCACCAACGCACCTTCAAAAACCTTTAACCTCGCCGGACTTTCGACATCTTACCTGATTATTCCAAACGAGAGTCTGCGCACGACCTACAACAAAATGCTCAACGATCAGCTACATCTCGGCATGGGCAACCTTTTTGGAAGTATTGCCTTACAGGCGGCTTATGAAAATGGCGACGAATGGCTTGATCAGATGCTCGATTATGTTTGGGAGAATGTCGCGTTTGTGGATGATTTTTTAAAGACAAATGTTCCGCAAATAAAGGCCATCGTACCCGAATCAACCTACATGATCTGGCTCGATTGCCGGGAATTAGCCTTAAAAGGCGACGATTTGAAGAACTTCTTTATCAAAGATGCAAAGGCAGGATTTAACGATGGCCGTGTTTTTGGCACCGGTGGTGAAGGCTTTATGCGGATAAACGTGGCCTGTCCGCGTGCAATCGTCGAAAGAGTGCTTTTGCAGATTCATGAGGCGGTTTCCAGGCTTTAAAAAAAAGATCCAAACTTTGATAATCTTGTAGCGTAAAATTCAGCCATGTTTATGGGTTTAATGAGATTTAAGAGGTATTCACCAAATTTAAATCCATAAACCTCAGTAAAAAGTTCCCAAATTGCGAATTATTTTTTACCTTTGTTCCATCATTGAAGCATTATGGAGCGGATATTTTCGAAAAACACCCTGAGGAATTTCTGGGCAACTCATCCTGATTCAGAGCAATATCTGAAGACGTGGTATGATACAGCAATGAGTTCTGATTGGAAAACTCCGGCCGATGTTAAGCAAACATACATAAATGCCAGTATTCTGAAGGACAGCAGAATTGTTTTTAATATTAGAGGTAATTCTTATCGATTGCTTGCAAAATTCAACTTTAAAAAGCAATGGATTTTTGTCCGGTTTATCGGAACTCATGCTGAGTATGATAACATTGATGCAAACACATTTTAAAATTAACCGACATGGAAATCAAACCAATAAAAACTGAAACCGACTATAACCTGACTTTGAAAAGGCTTGAAACCATTTTTGATGCCGAAATTGGAACCGCCGAAAGCGACGAAGCTGACGTGCTTGGCTTGTTGGTTGATGAATACGAAAAAAAATATTATCCCATCGAAGCCCCGGATCCCATCGAAGCCATCAAAATAAGAATGGAAGAAATGCAGCTCAGACAAATTGATTTGGTGAATGAAATGGGAGGAAAGAGCAGGGTTTCGGAAATTTTAAACCGAAAAAGAAAACTTACCGTTGAAATGATCCGAAAATTAACAACCAGATTAAATCTATCTCCTGAATTATTAATCAACGATTACCAACTTACAAGATAAATTACGATTGAGAAGAATGTTGAAGAAATTTTGGTAAATGATCGAAAAAGTCAATCCCAGTCAGTTTTTAAACCTTTCGGCAAATATGCCGGTTTTGGATGTGCGCTCACCTGCTGAATTCGCCGGGGGGCATGTTCCGCGAGCCTTTAATCTCCCGCTTTTTGATGATGACGAACGCGCTGTAATCGGCACGCTTTACAAAAAAGCCGGTCGGGAAGCATCGCTGTTAAAAGGTTTGGAAATTACCGGACCTAAGATGTCGGGGTTTGTGAAAACCGCTATGCGGGTAGCTCCAAAAAGGGCAGCGCTGCTTCACTGCTGGCGTGGCGGGATGCGCTCCGAAAGTATTGCCTGGCTTCTGTCGCTGGCAGGTTTTCAGGTTTTTCTGCTCGAAGGTGGTTACAAAACTTACAGGCAATTTATCCGTGAAGAAATCGGCAGCCCTGCCCGGTACATTATTATCGGTGGCAGCACAGGTTCGGGCAAGACGGAAATCCTTGAAAACCTACGAAAAAGCGGTCAACAAGTATTGGACCTCGAAAAAATTGCTCATCATAAAGGCTCGGCATTCGGGCAGATTGGCGAAAAGCCACAGCCCACCAACGAACAATTCGAAAATGATCTGTTTGACGAATGGAATCGCCTCGATCATACCCGCATTATCTGGGTCGAAGATGAAAGTCATTCGGTAGGTAAGGTTTTTATCCCTCACCCACTTTATGAACAGATACAAAAGAGCAAAATCATACAGATTCAATTGTCAAAAGAAAATCGTATCCGGCGGTTGGTCACCGATTATGCATCATTCCCGAAGGAGGAGCTTAAACATTCGGTTGTGAAAATATCCCGGAAAATGGGCGGACAGCATGCTGCAGCAGCCATTCAAGCCATCGATGAAGGAGATTTTGAAAAAGCCGTAGGAATCATCCTTTTTTATTACGATAAAATGTATGATTTCGGAATTAAAAGACATGAAGCTTCCCTGGTTTTCCCACTATTAACCGACACGCCGGATGCGGCAGTCAATGCAGAAAAGGTAGTGGAGCTGTCAATCGACAAACATCTGATTTAATAATCATAACCTGGATAAAACAGAAAAAAA
>CAYOWJ010000297.1:0-4429 GCA_964407625.1 uncultured Lentimicrobiaceae bacterium | reverse complement strand
AAACCCACGGAAAAGGAAAAAACATGATATCAGTAAAACTGAATTTGTAATGAAAAAAAATCATCAATCAGCGGCCACGCAAGGAAAAGACTCAGCGGCCACACTTCGCCAACAGGCGGAAGAACTTCTAAAAAATAAACCGTCAAAAGCAGTTTCCTCACTTTCGGAAGCCGGCGCCCTCAAACTCATTCATGAGCTTGAGGTGCATCAGATTGAACTGGAAATGCAAAATGAAGAACTTGTGCAGGCAAAAGACCTGGCGGAAGAAGCTTCCCGAAAATTTATAGCATTGTATGACTTTGCCCCGGTGGGATATTTTTCGCTTTCACAAAAAGCCGAAATCATCGGGTTAAACCATTCCGGGGCTCAAATGCTTGGCAAAACACGCACCAATGTAACAAACAAGCAGTTTGATGTTTTCATTTCAACCGAAACCAGACCGACTTTTTATTTGTTTCTCAACCAACTTTTTCAAAGTGGAGTTAAGGAATCCTGTGAAGTTGCAATTTCGCCGGACGATGGCTCACCGCTGTATTTAAGCCTCACGGGAATCAGGGATGAGGACTCGCAAATGTGCTTGATTACAGCTATTGATGTTACCAAAGAGCACATCGAAAAAGAAAAACTTCGGAAAAGTGAGGAGAAATACCGTTCGTTGTTTGACCAGTCGTCCGAAGGAATCTACCTACACGATCTGGAAGGCAATATCATTGATGGTAACAGCAAAGCATGCCAGCAGTTGGGTTATTCAAAGGATGAACTGCTGCGGTTAAAAGTCTTTGATCTTTTCCCTGAAAACCCGGATGAATTACCCATGAACCGGAATGAGATTTTGAAAGCCTGGAACGACTGGCAACCCGAACAAAGACATGTAATTCAAAGTAAACATCAGCGCAAAGACGGGACAAATTTCCCGGTTAATATTTCGACAGGAATAATTACTTATGAAGAAAGAAAACTCCTTTTAGCCATCGTTCAGGACATCACCGAACAAAAACAAGCCGAACAAAAACTTCAGGCCAGCGAAGAACGCCTGCGTACCATCATGAAAACTTCGCCTGATGGAATATTAATTACCTCTTTCGATGGTACGATCCAATTTGTTTCGGATAACCTGGTAAAATTGCATGGATACGATTTTCCTGAGGAACTGACCGGTAAAAACATGTTCGACTTTGCAACTCCGTCTTCGGTTGAAAAAGAAAAAAAGATACTAGCCGAAATGATGCATGAACAAAACAAAGGTGCCGATGAATTTGAACTACTCCGAAAAGACGGAAGCCATTATTTTGCTGAAATCAATTCAGAGTTTCTAAGGGATAAGGATGGAAATCCCGAAGGCATTTTCCTGATTATTCGTGATATTACAAACCGAAAAGAAGCTGATGAAGCCCTCAGAGAATCCAATTCGCGTTTCGTACAACTTGCCGGGCAAAGCCGCACCATTACCTGGGAAGTAGATACAAATGGCCTTTACACCTACTTAAGCGAAGTAGCCGAACAAGTAATCGGCTATCGTCCTGATGAAGTTGTAGGTAAGCTACATTTCTACGACTTTCATCCTGAAGTTGAACGCGAAAAGTTTGCAAAAATGGCGTTCGAAGTTTTCGATCGCAAAGAATCGTTCAAAAACCTCGAAAACAGTGCCATTGGCAAAGATGGCAACGAAGTTTGGGTTTCAACCAACGGTATTCCAATACTTAACGACGACGGAACTTTACGTGGCTATCGGGGAACCGACATGGATATCACCGAACGTAAAATGGCCGAATTTGCATTGCGCAAAAGCGAAATCCTTCTGAAAGAAACACAAAGGCTATCCAAAATCGGAGGTTGGGAATATGATGTAATTACGGGTGAAATTTCTTACACCGATGAAATGTTCGAAATATATGGCATAAAGATTTCAGCTACCATTGAGGATACAAAATACTATCATCCCGATGATTTCCACCTTGTTTGGCAGGCTTTTGATAATGCAATAAACAAACAGGAGCATTATGATATCGAAGTGCGTTTTATCAATGCCAAAGGCGAAAATCTATGGGTAAGATCCATTGGAAAGCCGGTTGTTGAAAATGGAAAAACCGTCAGGGTTATTGGTAACTTAATCAACATCACCGAACGCAAACTTATCGAAAATACACTGCAACAAACACTCGTGAAATTAAACGCTACCAACCTTTACCTCGAAGAAAGGGTAGAGCAACGCTCGCAGGAACTTTTCCGCTTATCCAACCTGCAAAAGGCTATACTCCACAACGCGGGTCTTGCCATCATCACCGCCGATTCGGCTGGAATAATACAGACTTTTAATTCAGCCGCTGAGCAGTTGTTAGGTTACAATGCTGATGAGGTAATCGGAAAATGCAGGCCCCGGCAGTTTCATGATAAAGATGAACTGAAACAGGTTTTCAGTGAACTTACCCATCAAACCGAAGGAACTGATGACGAAATTTATTCGGAAGTACTCCGGAACACGCTCTTAAAAACATCCGAATGGATTTATGTTCGCAAAGACGGAACCAGGCTTCAGGTAAAAATCAGCCATAGTCCAATAGTTCATGCCGATGGAACCACCGAGGGTTTTATTGGTGTAATTATGGATATAACCCAGGAAAAAAAGGCTATCTCTGCCCTTCAGCAACGAGAAGCCTACCTTTCGGCAATTATCGAAAACCAGCCCGGAATTGTGTGGCTTAAAGATACCCAAAGCAGGTTTTTGGCTACAAACGAGGCTTTCGCCAAATCGTGCGGCGTTCAAAGCAAGGAACAATTAACCGGAAAATCCGATTTGGATATCTGGCCTGCCGACCTTGCCCAATCGTATCGCGAAGACGATTTAAAAGTTATAAAATCGGGAATACCTTACAGGGTCGAAGAACCCATTTATGACAACGCTGAAACCAAATGGTTTGAAACCTTCAAAACCCCTGTTTTCGACGAGAAAGGCGAAATTATTGGTACCACGGGCTATGCCATTGATATTACCGAACGCAAGCAATCAGAGGAACTCCTGCGGAAACGGGAAGCCGAAAACAGGGCTATTTTGCAGGCCGTTCCTGATATTTTGTTCCGTCTTGATAAAAACGGAATTTTCCTTGGATCTCACACGGGAGCTCCAGAATCGTTGTATGCCCCGCCTGATGAATTCATAGGCCGCAAAATTGAAGAAATTCTTCCTCCCAACATTGCAGCATTAGCTATCAATGCGCTAAACCAGACATTCGGGTTGCACGAAACAGTGACATTCGAATATGAACTTGCGGTAAATGGCGAAGTCCGGTTTTTCGAGGACCGCATTCTGGCAATTACCGAAAATGAAGCGCTCTCGATAATCCGCGACATTACCGACCGTAAAAGAGCAGAAGCCGAAATTATCCGTCAGGCAGGTTTGATAACCTCGTTGCTCGATTCCATCCCCGACATCATCTTTTACAAGGATATGAACGGTGTTTACATGGGTTGTAACCCACAATTTGCCGAAGTTGTTGGTAAAACCAAAAATGAAATCATCGGCAAAACCGACTACGATCTTTTTGGTAAAGAGATTGCCGATTTCTTCCGGTATCATGACAACAAAATGCTCGAAGAAAAAATACCACAACACAACGAAGAGTGGATCGACTATCCTGATGGACGACGAAAGCTTATTGATACTTTAAAAACCCCTTATTGGCAAGCCGATGGCTCACTGATTGGTGTTCTTGGCATTAGCCGCGACATAACCGAACGAAAACAGGCAGAAGAAGAGATTGTTAAAGCCAGGGATGAAGCCGAAAATGCAAACAGGGCTAAAAGTGAATTCCTCTCACGCATGAGCCATGAATTGCGCACCCCCATGAATTCGATCCTTGGTTTTGCTCAATTAATCGAAATGGGCGCAAACAGTCCTCAACAAAAAAAAGGTGTAAACCATATTATTTCCAGCGGTAAACATCTGTTGAATTTAATCAACGAAGTTCTGGATATTTCACGCATCGAAGCCGGACGGTTAGAGCTTTTACCTGAACCCGTTCAACTCAGAAATCTTATCGCCGAAATGCTTGATATTGTCCAGCCAATCGCATTAAAACGACATCTTAAAACCGAACAGGAGTATTCGCCTTCAAACCAGTTTTTTGTATTAGCCGATATTCATCGTTTAAAACAGGTTCTTCTCAATTTAATCAACAATGCCGTTAAGTACAATCGCAATGGTGGCTCCATTATCATTAAAACCGAATTACGGCAATCCGAAAAAGACAACAAATCTCTGGTAAGGGTATCTGTAAGCGATACAGGTTTGGGAATTAGTCAGGAAGATATCCACAAACTCTTTCGTCCCTTCGAGCGGATTGGGTCAGAGAAATCAGAAATCGAAGGCACAGGTCTTGGCCTTGCCGTTGTCAAAAAACTGATGACCGCAATGGGTGGTGAAGTTGGCGTA
>CAYOWJ010000296.1:0-4449 GCA_964407625.1 uncultured Lentimicrobiaceae bacterium | reverse complement strand
TCGGTGCTGTCGGTGACATTATGTACATCGCGGTATTCCGATAAAATCCGGTTTAATTCATCCGGCGTTTTTCCGGTTAGTTTCCCGCGAAGTCCGGTGTTTTCGGGTACTTTAACCATTTTGTAACCCGAAATTACGGCTTCGAGATAGAGGCCCGTGCCACCGCATAAGATGGGTTGTTTTTGGCGTCTCACGATTTCTGCGTAAGCTTTATAAAAATCTTCACGAAACTCAAAAACGCTGTATTCGTAACCCGGATCGGCAATATCCACCAAGTGGAAAGGGATTTTCTGTCCTTCAACCACGTAATCGTCGTAATCTTTTCCGGTGCCTATGTCCATTCCGCGATACACCTGGCGTGAGTCGGCGCTTATAATATCGCCGTTCACTTGTTGAGCGACCTGAGCGGCAAGCCTTGTTTTGCCGGTTGCCGTTGGCCCCAGGATGGTTATCATCACCGGAGAATCCTGATTTTTTGCTGCCATTCTTCTTCTTTTAAAAATAAAAAGTCTCTGATTTTACTGAGCACCTCTACGCTGGATTCCTCAAAAATAAAAGGTTCCGGGAGAATTTCCCTGAGATTTTCCTGGTTATAAAATTTGTACAGAAAGTCTTTCAGATTTTCTTCATCACGATCACAAACTTGTTGTTGCCGCCATTTGAGATATTGCAAAATCCGCAGCCCGTCAATTTTTGTGATGCAGGCCTTTTCGAATTGGGTGCTGCTTTTCGAATTTTCCCGCAAAGGCTGCCACAACTGACCTTTCTCAAATTTCTCATCTAAAAATGAAGTCATCGGAGTTTCGATATCAGCGGCAAAAAGATTTTTAAAATCACCGAAAGTTTCGGCGACCTCATCAAAAAAACGATAATTATACACAGGGTAACTGTCCCAGTCGCCGGCTGCACCTTTGATCATGGCAGGGCCGGTACCAAAAAAAACACGGCTCGAAAACCTGGCTGCCGGGTAAACCTTTTCATCAAGGGTGATGAGCAGGCCTCCAAACTTTTTAAGTTTTTGAAGAAAATAGAAATCCTCACCGCTTTTATGAGGTGTCATTCCACCGATGCGGCGGTAGGCTTTTACGGTGCAGGCCATAGCCGAACCCAGCGCCGTAAAAGCGTAAGGGCAACCGATGCGTAAAAGATTTATCGCGTAATAACGCATGTAAATTTCGTAGCGCAGGATGGCAAGATCGGCTGATTTATCGCCGGTGAGCTTGTGATAATAAGGGATTGCTGCCGAATGAATTTCAGGATTCCTGGTAAAGGCTGCCAGAACTGAACCAAAATAATGCTCCGAAAACGTAGTATCGCCATCCAGGCTTAAGATTACATCCGCTTCAGCGGCAGCTTTGCTGATTTCGTCCATGATGGTTTTCCGGGCCCACCCTACCCCGAGCTGTTTGCCAGTCCAGCCAGATCCAAGGGAAGTTTTATCAATAATATGAATCCGGAAATTTTTAACCTCCTTTAAAATCCGGATAGTTTCAGCATTATTCAGGCAAACCTGCCGTTTTTGTTCATCGTCCCACCAATCGTCAGGCTGATTGACGCAGGCGAACACTTCAAAGTTTGTAAAAGTCTGTTTAGCTAAGCAGCCGAGCAAAGCCGGGAGATGGTCCAGCTCATCGATAAGTGGCAGTGCGACGTAAATTTTTGACGAATTTTCCAAAGCTATTTTTGATATTTGAGCGGTAAAAATAAGTGGTTTTTGCCAGAAAAAACATTCCTTAAAATTTCTTAAATCATTAAAAACCCTGTTCAGCATCCATTTTAAACCATATTTTTGAAAAAACGAAAAAAGTAAACATGTTCAGGTTAAAAAGCCAAAACCAGGATCATTTTTTGACGACGATTTCTTTATATCAAATGATAACACAATAAAAAGAAATTTTAAGGCTTTCTTTGTCCTGACATCACATTTTAACAGAAAAACACATCGAAAATGCAAAGCAACGAAGTACTCGAAAAACTGCCAAAACACCTGATGAGCCTCGTTATCGAGCAGCCCTACAACAACTATACTGCACAGGATCAGGCTGTGTGGCGCTACATCATGAGGCAAAATGTCAGGTTTCTGAACAACGTTGCTCATGGTTCATACATCGGCGGTTTACGGCAAGCTGGCATCAGCGTTGACGAAATCCCTCAATTGTACGGCATGAACAGGATTTTGAAGGAAATTGGCTGGGCCGCTGTGGCTGTTGATGGTTTTATTCCTCCAGCTGCATTCATGGAATTTCAGGCCTACAAAGTTCTGGTTATCGCCGCCGATATCCGCCCTGTTGGCCAGATCGAATACACTCCGGCTCCCGATATTATTCACGAAGCCGCCGGCCATGCGCCCATAATTGCCGATACCAGGTATGCTGATTATCTGAGGGTTTTCGGAGAAATTGGCAGCAAGGCTTTTTCTTCGGCCAAAGATTATGAACAATACGAGGCCATCCGCCACTTGTCGATTTTAAAAGCAGACCCTTACACGCCACAGGATGTAATTGCTGCTGCTGAGGAAGGACTGAAAATTATCGAAAATGAACCTGGCGAACCTTCCGAAATGGCCCTTATCAGGAATTTGCACTGGTGGACCGTGGAATATGGCTTAATCGGCGACCTGAAACATCCAAAAATCTATGGTGCAGGCCTGCTTTCGTCAATCGGCGAAAGTTCGAATTGTATGAAACCTGAGGTAAAAAAACTTCCTTACACCATCGATGCGGTAAATTATAGTTTCGATATCACCACCCAGCAGCCTCAACTTTTTGTAACTCCTGATTTTGAATATCTCAAAACTGTGCTCAACCAGTTTGCCGATAAAATGGCACTCAGGCGCGGCGGCCTTTACGGAATTAACAAAGCTATCGAATCGCAGAATATTGGTACTTGTCAGTTTAGTTCAGGATTGCAGGTTTCGGGTACTTTTACCGAAGTTATCGGGCAGGATGAAAAACCTGTTTATCTGAAAACTACCGGTCCTACCCAGCTTTGTTACAATAATAAACAACTGAAAAACCATGGAAAAGACAATCATCAGGAGGGTTTTGGTTCGCCGGTAGGAAGGTTCCATAGTTCGCCGATCCCACCAGAGCTCATGACGACACGCGATCTGGAAAAGCTCGGCATTATCGTCGGAAATGTGGTTCACCTTGAATTTGAATCGTGGCTGACCGTAGATGGCAAACTCAATAGTATCCTGAAAAAGGAAGATAAAAACCTGATTTTTACCTTTGAAGATTGCACTGTTAAATTTCATGATCAGGTTTTGTTCCAGCCCGAATGGGGCACCTTTGACATGGCTGTCGGACAAACTATCAATTCAGCATTTTCGGGGCCTGCCGATCCAAACGCTTTTAAACTTTCGTATCCTGCCCCAAAAGAAAAAACCCATAAAATCCTTCATTCCCGTGAATCCCGAAAACTTCACGCACTTTATCAGGAAGTTCGCGACATACGAACCGATGGACACCCCTTTAAGCGTATTCCCGATATCTGGCAGGTTTTAAAAAACGATTATCCCAACGATTGGCTTTTACCGCTCGAAATCCTCGAATTAGCCACAAAACACCGGATCAGACGCGGCCTTGATGACGAAATCAAAACTTTTCTACTCGACAGGCAACAGCAAAATCCTGAATTGACTAATCTGATAAACAACGGCTTAAATCTGATTGAATCCTAGAAATAAAATTTTTAGGTTTCGTCCGGAATTTCAGGATTATTTTTGTATTTTTAAAAACATAATTTTAAAACTTTACGATCATGAGCAACCCATTGGAAAAATATTTCAGCAAAAGGTACAAACCCTCCGGAGACATACAGAAAGACCCGGGCCCTGTGGTTACCATTTCGCGCGAATTTGGCTGCCCGGCCAAAATAATCTCCGATCTGCTGGCCAGCAAACTGAACGAAATGCCCAAACATGAAACTCCTGGTGTTGATTGGCAGGTTATCAGCAAGGAAATTTTAGACGATTCGGCAAGAGAGCTTAAAACCGAAGGTTCGAAAATCGAATATGTTTTCAATTATGAGAAAAGGCCGCTCATTGATGAATTCCTCGAATCGCTTTCGGCCAAATATTACCACAGCGACTGGAAAATCAGGGATACCATTAAAAATGTCATTCGCCATGTGGGTGTCGACGGCCACGCCATTATTATAGGAAGGGCTGCTGCCCAGATCAACCGCGATATCGAAAAGTCGCTCCATATCAGGCTTGTGGCACGTTTCGACTGGAGGGTCAATCATTTTGCAAGTGCGCATAATCTGACCACAAAAGAAGCCATCAAAAAAATTAAAGAGCTCGACGAAAATCGTGAGAAGTTGATAAAATCCTTTGCCACCGAAGGAAATTGTGTTCAATGTTATGATGTTTACTACAGCACCGAATACTTGACCAACGAAGAAATCGTTTCATCAATCCTTCACCTGATGCAGCTCAAGAAGCTG
>CAYOWJ010000295.1:2661-4462 GCA_964407625.1 uncultured Lentimicrobiaceae bacterium | reverse complement strand
GTCACTTTGCGTGCCGTATCCACAGCAAGCCCGATAAGCGTTTTTTTCGCCGCGCTCTTATTCGCCGCAATCCCCGTTTTATCAAATACCTGCAACGTACTATTCACCTGAATTTGCGTAATAGCTCCCTGAAATGCCGTCTGATTAGCCGCAAAATTGGGCAAAGCCGTCAAAATGGTAACATTGGCCGTCATAAAATCACGTGTAGCCAAATACATACTCAATTTACTCTCCTGATAATTTGTCATGATTTTTAGATTTTAATGAAAAATAAATGAATTAATGATTTAAAAAACACGCCGAAAGGTACAACTATTTTTTTAATCCCAAATATTCAATTTCTCGCTAAAGAGATTCAATTTCTCATTCAAGAGAATGAATTACTTATTCAAGAGATTAAGATTCTTATTTTGGAGATTGAATTTCTTATTCAAGAGATTGATATTCTTACTCTATAGATTCGATTACCTATCTATGAGATTCGATCTCTGATCCATGAGATCGAGTTTCTCTTTCAAGAGATTCGATTTCTTACTCTATAGATTCAATTCCGAACCATCCTACATCAATACAACACTGTTCGAAGAACTTTACCATCGATCCCTTTAAATTTTCTTAACAGCGCTTAAAGCAATAATTTACCACGGTTTCCATTATTATATCTTTAAACAAAACAAACATCAACAATGAAGCGACTTTTCCTCATTTTTATATTTTCTCTCACCATTTTATCAAGTCATGCGGCCTATGTGCTGATTCAGATGGATGAAACCCAGAAAAATCATCTTAAAGCCTATGGCATCGCCTACTGGGTGCTCGAAAGAGACGTTGAGGTGAGCTGGCTGCTCAACTACCGTGGCGGCAGTTTTATGATTCAGTTCCACAAAGACATCGAAAACGAATGTATCATCCGCGGCGTTTCATACGAAATACTGGCCGATGTGCAGGCTGCTGCTGTGATTCAGGAAATTTCAAGCCCCGAAATTAATCAGGATGAAGTTAAGTTGCAGAAAGCCCCAAAGATTGCCGTTTATTCGCCCAAGAATAAGCTGCCGTGGGATGATGCCGTAACCCTGGCACTTACTTACGCCGAAATTCCTTACGATGTTGTTTATGATCAGGAACTCATGCAAGGTTTGCTGCCGATGTACGACTGGCTTCACCTTCATCATGAGGATTTTACCGGGCAATACGGCAAATTCTGGATGTCGTTCAAAAATACGGCCTGGTATCAGGAAGATGTGAGAATCAGTGAAGAAAATGCCCGTTTGCTGGGTTTCGACAAGGTTTCGGATTTGAAACTTGCTGTCGCCAAAAAAATCAGGGATTTTGTCACTGGTGGCGGATATTTATTTTCGATGTGTTCGGCACCCGATAGTTTTGACCTCTCACTTGCCGCCGACGGCCATGATATATGCGATGTGATGTTCGACGGCGATCCACCAGATCCCAACGCAAATGAAAAGCTGAATTTTGAAAACTGTTTTGCCTTCTCCAATTTTTCAATCGTCTCAAATCCTTATCAATACGAGGTTTCCACTATTGATGTTACCGAAACCAGGCCTAAAACGATCAACGAAAAAAATGATTTCTTTACACTTTTTGATTATTCTGCAAAATGGGATCCTGTGCCAACCATGCTTTGCCAGAACCACATGCAGGTAATTAAGGGATTTATGGGACAGACAACGGCTTTCAACAAAAAGTATGTCAAATCGAACGTTCTGGTGATGGGCGAATTTAAGTCAGCCGACGAGGCGCGCTATGTTCACGGCGAATACGGAAACGGTACTTTTACTTT
>CAYOWJ010000295.1:0-2561 GCA_964407625.1 uncultured Lentimicrobiaceae bacterium | reverse complement strand
TTCTGGGTGGACACGATCCCGAAGATTACCGCCACCTTGTGGGAGATCCGCAAACCGACCTTAATCTTTTCCCAAATTCGCCCGGCTACCGGCTGATTTTGAATAATGTTTTATTCCCGGCGGCTAAAAAGAAAAAGCAAAAAACTTAGGATTAGTTTTTAGGAAAGTATTCAGCCCTGACAGCGTTTTAAACCTTGTCGGGGCTTTGTTTTTAGCAACTCAGGTAGGTGGTAATTCTTTCGCCTTTTAAGCTGGAAAACTCCCGCATCTGGTGCACTGTGAGGCATGAATGTATCGGCAAAATCCCGATAAAACTCCCGATTTTTATATTTTTTACCTGTTCCGGCGTGGTTTTAATGATGCCATGTTCCTGTGACAGCGATTTTACAAAGGTATTTGGCAAAGGCTCCTGCCAGCCATTTTTATCAAAAAATACAACCCGTCCATAAATCTGGTTTCCGTTGTCATCGGTTATAAAATCTTTGGATAGATGAATAGCGCCGCCATAAATGACCAGTTCGTTGCGATCGGTGTTTTTTGCTACAACCGGGCAAGCCAGCACAACGGCTATTTCGCCGTAACTGCATGCACCCAGATTTTGCTGCATCACATCATAAAACACAAAATTCCCGGGACGGATTTCGTCGATACCCGAAAAGTCGCTGATAAGGCTCATCGAAGGCGTGTCGCCAACTGAAATTTTGGGGTGGATATCGTGAAGAGCAAGAAATTCTTTTAATAAATTTACTTTGCTGATACTTTCGTGGTGGATGCGTTGGATTTCATCGGTATTTCCAGCATGGTAGGTGTTTCCGTTATGCAAAATAAAACCTTCGAATTCGTGATGACGGGCGTGTAAAATTTCGAGGATCAGGATTAAGATATTTTCATGATCGTCAACCGGAATTCCCGTGCGATGATAGCCTGCATCAATTTTTATGAAGATTCCTGTTTTTGATTTGATATTATCTTCAACAAAAATGAAAGCTTCCATGCTTTCGATAAGCAGGTTTAGACGGATGGTTTTTGCGAGTATGTTGATTTCGTCGGCTTCGGCAAAGTTAACCGGAAAAGCGATGGTGATGTCCTTCCAGCCGTGGTTTGCGAAATATCTGGCCATGGTCACCGACGAAACCGTGATGGCCTCCACACCGGCATTTCTGAACCATTCGCCAACTTCGGCCGATTGATGGGTTTTAAAATGTGGACGGAACTTCACGCCGTTTTTATCAGCTTTTTCCTTCATTTTATGGATATTTTGAAGGCATTTTTCTTTATCGATCAATAGGGTAGGGCGTTTTAGTTTCATAGTTGAAATTTTAGAAAAATATAATTTTCCAAACAGATGATATTTTTTATAACACTTTCATTACCTCTTTTTCAATAGTTGTTTTAACCTGCCCCCAACTTATCTGAATAAGAAGCTTTGGATTAGCATCTTCATCGGCATCATCAAAATAAACCAGGCTTTTTAACAAATGAAAGTGGCTGATATTGGGGAATTTTTGCGAAAACAAGCTTAACATTTCCTTTAACGAAAATTGTTTAAGCAAAAAGTAAATATCGTAAAAATCTTTTTTCGCACCCCGGTTCGCAATCGCTGATAATTTCATCGGAATAATATCTTCAATAGCAAGTAATCTGATATCGTCAAAATTGATGATACTTGAAATCAGTGGATAAGGGTACTTTAAAATATCAAGTTTAACAACCAAATCCGATTTTGGTGGGTACTCGACGTTAAGCATTAGTTGATTGGCTTTATTCATCGTAACATTAAGATTGAAAATCTTTTGCAATTCGAATAAAATTACATCACCATCAAAATCATGTAGTGAAAAAAAATCAAGATCAACCGAAATGCGATGACCAAGTTGCAATGCCAGGGCTGTCCCACCAACTAAATTAAAATCGGAAAGACATTTCTGTTTCATCAGCAACTTCAATAATTCCAGAGTTGATGGTACAACTGCGGTGTATTGTAACATTTGAAGTGATTTTTAGGTAGGTTAAAATATTTACAGCAAAAATTGAGTGATACTTTATCAAGGCTTCTAATCCTTACGATTTCTTTTTTCAGTCGCTCAATGCCATAGTATGATTTAATTTCAAACCAATCATTCATTGAGCCACGGATTAAAACACGCTCAATAATCTGGCGTGCATTCTTTTCGTAATCAAGTTCCGAAAATTCGATATCCCAAAATAAAGCAGGGTTGACATTTATTGATTTTGCCATTTTTACATTGCTGATTTTGTGTTGAAAAATTCAAGACAAATTTAGTCATTTTGCCTTCAAAGATGTGTTAATTAGGATAATTTTCCGGGTTTTTAGTTTCATACCTTTGTTTTTTCAAAGTTAAAAAATATTCGATTGCATTTTAGTGTTAAGATGATTCTATGAATTTTTGAAAGTACGAAAATGACAAAAACACTAAACCGCCTTGCAGTTTTGTTCATCCCGCTGATACTGATTTTTTCATGCTCCGGAGGCAGTGAAGAAATCATCACCGAACGAATCGTTTACGATGTATGCATCAAAAATACCGATCCAAACGCTG
>CAYOWJ010000294.1:3351-4469 GCA_964407625.1 uncultured Lentimicrobiaceae bacterium | reverse complement strand
ACGAAAAATTCGTAATCGGGCAGGGACTGGTTGATGTGGAAATTAAAGACAAACACCAAACCGGCCTTTTCGTAAACGATGGTTTTGTTCCAGTCGTCGGATTTTACAAGATCACCGTAACCGGCACTTAAAACTTTGTTGTCGCTGATTAATTTGATCATGGCTTTGTCGAACTCAGCCAGAAACTGGTATTTAAGTTCGTGGCTGTCGCGCAACGACCACTGGCGGCGGGCATAATGGTAGCTCCAGCCGTTGCCTTCGCGCGGGAAATCGATCCATTCGGGGTGGCCAAATTCGTTGCCGATAAAATTCAGATAAGCTTGTCCGCCCAAGGTGCTGGTGATTAACCTGATCATTTTGTGCAAAGCCATGCCGCGCTCGATCACCAGGTCGGGATCGTGTTTGTGCATGTGGAAATACATTTCTTTGTCCATGAGCCAGAAGGCAAGGGTTTTGTCGCCAACCAAAGCCTGGTCGTGCGATTCGGCATAGCCGATGGTTCCAACGTCCGGGCGGCGGTCGTTGAGCGTAAACCAGATTTCGTCCATGTTCCAGTCTTCATCTTTTTTCTCTTTGAGTGTCCTGATCCAGAAATCGGGCAAGCCCATCGCCAGGCGGTAATCGAAACCAATTCCGCCTTCATCAATCGGGCGGCAGAGGCCGGGCATCCCACTCACGTCTTCGGCAATCGAAATGGCGTCTTTTTTCACTTTATGAATAAGGGTGTTTGCCAGTTGCAGGTAGGTGATGGCATCCCATTCCACGCCATCGGTAAAATATTTATCGCGGCTGTCGAAGGCCGTCATGCCGTGGTGGAAATACATCATCGAGGTAACACCATCGAAACGGAAGCCATCAAAATGAAATTCTTCGAGCCAATATTTTACGTTGGAAAGCAAAAACTGAAGCACTTCGGTTTTGCCGTAATCAAACAATTTGGAATCCCAGGCGGGATGGTCGCCGCGTTCGCCGGGATGAAAATATTGGTGGTCGCTGCCATCGAATTCGTTGAGGCCTTCGTGGATATTTTTTACCGTGTGCGAATGGACGATATCCATAATTACAGCAATGCCCATGCTGTGCGCTGTTTTGATGAGATATTTGAGTTCTTCGGGAGT